>NZ_LMCG01000080.1:0-434274 GCF_001623065.1 Pseudovibrio sp. Ad46
TGTTCTGCACAACTGTGATGTCGATGTCGTTCACAACTGGCACATCATTGGTGCCGTTGATCGTCACCGTCACTGTCTTGGTGATCACACCGCCATTGCCATCATCGATCGTGTAGGTGAACGTGTCAGTCGCTGTCTCACCAACGCTCAGATGAATGAACGCATCGCCGCAATCATAGGAGAACGTGCCATCGCCATTGTTGATCACAACACCAACTGTGGTGCTGTTGTCGATCGTGATGATGTGCGTGTCGTTCACATCAACATCACTAAAGTCAGCGTTGATGATCACAACATTGGTGTTCTGCACAACTGTGATGTCGATGTCGTTCACAACTGGCACATCATTGGTGCCGTTGATCGTCACCGTCACTGTCTTGGTGATCACACCGCCATTGCCATCATCGATCGTGTAGGTGAACGTGTCGGTTGCGGTCTCGCCTGCTCCTAAATCATCAAACTGACCATTTGGATTATAGTGAAACTTGCCATCGATAAGAGACACTTCACCAGCTGTGTCTGCAGCATCAAACGTGATCGTATGCGTATCTGAGTGATCAGGATCTACAAACTCTGGTGTAATCTCCAAGATGCTATCTTCTGAAGTCGCAACTTCAATATCAGAAACGACCGGAGCGTCATTGGTTCCGACAATCGTCACAATCACAGGGTGTGTAGCTGTTCCGCCAACTCCATCACTTAGCTCAACAGTAAAGGTGAGCTTAACCTGCTCATCTGTTGCCAGGTAGTCAAATACTGTAGACGCCGCAGAGAAGGTAAGATTAATGCGCCCGTCGACACTACCTTCAGAAGAAGTAACATCTGTCACTTTAAGCAGAGCAGTTAGTTCAGAATTGCTTAGAGTAGAAAGGCCGGATGCGACACCCGTAAAACTCACTGATGATACATTAGCACTATGGTCTGCATCCGCTATATCGGCATCAGAAAAGGCCAACTCCAAACTGTCTGAAATTATAGAATTATCAGTGCTTTCTTCGAGGGCAAGTTCATTGGAAAGGTGTACATAATTGCCAACAACATCGCGTTTGAAGGCATAAACTGCGCCCGCCTTTAATGCTGTGAGATCATTGTCAGGCGCACCAATGTAAACTGTTCCATCACTGCCAATATTGATGTATTTCCCAAAAGTACCTTCAGAGTCTCCATCAGGTGCCACTAGCTTGGTAGAAATATATCCACCTACCCCATCAGGGCTAAACACATAAGCAAAGCCTTCGGTGTTCAAACCAGGTTCAGCACCAACAACAATGACGCCGTCATTTCCGATCGCAATCGCGGTTCCGACTCTGTCTAGTAATGAAGCACCCTCTATTGGCAGTTCAACAGCTTCACCATATGTTCCATCTTCAGCGGGAATGTAAACGTAGGCGGAGCCTGAATCATACAGATCGGCATCAGCGCCTTTTGCGCCAACTACAATCACACCTTGTTCATTTACGCTTATTGAGTTGCCAAACTGGTCGTCTGTTGCCCCCTCTGGTAACATCAGCTTTACTGGTGCGTCATAGAGGCCATCAGCATTTTCCTGATAAACATAAATAGCACCGCTGTTAACGTTATTACCATTATCTGCGGGAGCTCCGACCACCAGAAGCCCAGCACCATTAATATCGAGAGACTGTCCAAAAGACGCCTCTGCAACTGCCTCAGGCGCTTCTAACTGTTGTAGAACATATTCGCCGTCAGCATTTGGTGTAAAGATTTGAACAACACCAGATGGCTCCATTCCGCTATCAATGGCCAAAGGCGCCCCAGTAATGATTACTCCATCGTTTCTTATCGCAACGGCGCTGCCAAAAGCGCTTGCGACACTACTATCATCAGCAAGCTTTATGGCTTCTCCATAGGTACCATTTTCATCAGGTAAATAAACATACAACGCACCGCCTAGACCATCAACTTTTTCCCCCACGACCACGGCACCGGAATCATTGATTGCAATAGATATTTCAAATTTACCTGGGGCAGTATCTACCGGAAGCGTCAGCTTCGTTTCAACATAACCACCTTGCCCATCTGGCTGACGAACCAACAAAGCGCCATCGTTAGGGCCAAGCTCATTTGGAGCACCAAAAACTACAGTGCCTAAGGCATTCACAGCGATAGCAGAGCCAAGTCCGTCTAAAAATGAACCATTTGCATCAAGCAAAAGCTCTGAAGAGGAAATTACCTCAACTGGACCAAATTCAGGTGCGTTGTTGGACGGTGCCGCAGAAACAGAATCAGACATGCTAACCTCAAAGAAATCAATAAATTCTCCGAGACGCTTTCATGTAGAAAATCCGATATCAAATTGGATTTAATTCTCAATTTACTCAAAGTGACTTCAGAAGACCCCATCGATGAAAGCGCTTCACTCCTTTAGAAACCCAGAGTTGAACGGGGCCATACACACTCACTTCAACAGGTTTTTCCGTTATCAAAAGAACCTATCAATATATCTATTTCCTGAGCGCACTTATGAGGCTATCTAATTGATTTTGAATAAGATTCAATAAAACATTGAACCTTGGTGGAAATTTTTAATTCATCCGGAGCAGCATATAACTCCGATCCAATTGCACTCATTCAAATATCAGGGAGATCTAGATGCTGATGCTCTGAAATTTGAATAAAATATGCATTTACTATGCATTATTATTCTTCAAACATTAAAAAAACTAATGATATTTAAACTGCAATTTTTGGTTGATATTTTATATTTCACTTCTCATAGTTGATATTGTTTGTTGGGTGAACTGCAAGTCGGTGAAAATATCACCATCAAATGCGACACTCACAACAGCGTCAACGCCAATAATTTAAAAGGAGTAATTGGAGGATTTGGAAGGACAAGCATTGCTTTCAAACGCTCTCATTTGCTTACATAGTGCTGACACAAGGCACAAAAGCAAAAAGCTCCCGGAAGGGAGCTTTGCTAAACCTCTTTATATACCATGAGGTTAAATGGTGAGCCCGCACGGGTTCGAACCGTGGACCTACTGATTAAAAGTCAGTTGCTCTACCAGCTGAGCTACGGGCTCACTAAACACGAGACGTTTGTTGGTGGGTGCATAGGGATTCGAACCCTAGACCGGCTGATTAAGAGTCAGCTGCTCTACCAACTGAGCTATACACCCAAAACGTTTCCCGCCGAAGCGATGGCGGGTGTATATAAAGCCTTTAGCAAGAGCGCAAGGCCCTAGGTGCAACTTTTCAAAAATGTCTTGTGTAAAGTAAACTTATCCCAGACTAACCTATGCAAATCTACGAATTTTCGCAGCACAAACACAATTCAGAAGTGCGAAACGCGAAAAAACACCGCAAATTTCACAAGACTGACCTCTTATCAATTAGTCCAACGCAAATTTTTCATCAAACAACCAACTACGGGCCACCCCAGCTCTCCTTATCAGTCAGAGGCGTGCACTGCAGCTAAAGTGGCCCCGCCAGCATCGCACTGCAAAATCCTGTATTTCTGCGGGTTCGCTCAAGTGCAACAGTTGCGCCTGGAAAAGCCAATACAAACAGAGCGAGTAGGACTTTCCGCCACGCAACTTCTGCAAAGCACGCTGACTATTGCAGATAACTCAAGGAAACGAGAGGTCTTTGCGGCGCAACATTAAGAAGAAGCCACTTGACGCTTTTACGTATCTAAGCCTAATCTCACCCCGAATTTCAGAGTTTACCTGAGCGATTCAATGGTGAAGCGCGGTAATCTCTTACACGGTTGGAATTATGTTAAGGGAGAGTGGAGCCCTGAGGCTCCCAATACCAGAATGCAAACTTCAATTCTTCTTATCGTGGTGGGACGCGCGTCGCCGGAGTGAGCTAGCTCACTCGGAACGGTTAGACGCGCACAAGGAGCCAAACGGCTCCTTTTTTTATGGCTAATTCGCAGCGATGTTTAAAAGAGCACCCCTGCAAAACAAACAGTCGGATTGATTGCACACCCTTCAATCAGGCAAAACGAGCAGATACAGGCAACAAGGACTTGATGATGCAACGGGAGATGACAGGCGCTGAAATGGTTCTCCAGGCGCTGAAGGACAACGGGGTGGAACATGTATTTGGATACCCTGGTGGTGCAGTTCTACCCATTTATGATGAGCTGATCCAGCAGGATGCGATCCAGCACATCCTTGTCCGTCACGAGCAAGGCGCAGGCCATGCTGCTGAAGGCTATGCACGCTCTACCGGAAAAGCCGGCATTGCTCTGGTGACCTCTGGTCCGGGCGCAACCAACATGGTGACTGCCCTGACAGACGCCATGCTCGATTCCATCCCTATGGTCTGCATCACTGGTCAGGTCCCAACCAACCTTGTTGGGTCAGATGCGTTCCAGGAATGTGACACCGTTGGCATCACCCGCCCGTGCACCAAGCACAACTGGCTGGTGAAGGACGTTGATGATCTGCCTCGCATTCTCCATGAAGCATTTTATGTTGCACAATCTGGTCGTCCAGGCCCTGTTGTTGTCGATATTCCAAAGGATGTGCAGTTTGCCACCGGCACCTATGAAGGCCCGCAGGCAAACCCGAGCAACCACAAAAGCTATCGCCCGCAGCTGAAAGGCGACATGACTGCCATTCGCGCAGCTGTTGAGCTGATGTCAAAAGCCAAACGCCCTGTGTTCTATACAGGCGGCGGCGTCATCAACTCCGGCGCAGCTGCAAGCCAGCTGCTGCGTGAACTGGTGGATCAGACAGGCTTCCCGATTACATCCACCCTGATGGGTCTGGGCGCTTATCCTGCATCCGGTGAGCAGTGGCTCGGTATGCTGGGCATGCACGGCACCTATGAAGCCAATATGGCTATGCACGATTGTGATCTGATGATCTGTATCGGTGCACGCTTTGACGACCGCATCACAGGCCGTCTGGACGCATTCTCACCGAACTCCACCAAGATTCACGTGGACATCGATCCATCCTCCATCAGCAAGATCGTTCATGTTGACCTGCCGATTGTTGGCGATGTGGCTCACGTTCTGGAAGACATGGTTCGCATCTGGCGCGCCTCCAGCTTCCGCTCTCAACCAGAGCTAAAGGAATGGCAGACACAGATCGCCAAGTGGCGCGCACGCGATTGCTTGTCTTACCGCCACAGCGATGATGTCATCATGCCTCAGTACGCATTGCAGCGTCTGAACGCAGCCATCAAAGGCCGCAAGGATGTTTACATCTCCACCGAGGTTGGACAGCACCAGATGTGGGCGGCGCAGTACCTTGGCTTTGAATCGCCAAATCACTGGCTGACTTCAGGTGGCTTTGGCACAATGGGGTATGGCCTGCCAGCAGCTATTGGCGCACAGGTTGCTCATCCAGACGGGCTGTGTATCAACGTTGCAGGCGATGCTTCCATCCTGATGAACATTCAGGAAATGTCGACAGCCGTTCAGCATGGTCTGGCCCCGAAAACGTTCATTTTGAACAACTCCTATATGGGTATGGTTCGCCAGTGGCAGCAGCTGCTGCACGGCAACCGCCTCTCCCACTCCTACACGGACAGCCTGCCTGACTTCGTGAAACTGGCAGAAGCTTACGGTGGCAAAGGCATTCGTGTCACCAAACCGGGTGAACTGGATGACGCCATTCAGGAAATGATTGAAACACCTGGCCCGGTTCTGTTTGATTGCTGCGTCGCTCAGCTGACCAACTGCTTTCCAATGATCCCATCAGGCAAAGCCCACAACGAAATGTTGTTGCCAGATGAAGCAACTGATGAAGCCGTTGCAAACGCCATCGACACCGCTGGCAAGTCATTGGTATAGGTAAGCTGGGAGAACCATTATGAACGCACAGAAAACAGACGCTCTATCGGCCTATTTCCTAGCCGAAACCAGCGATGTCCTCGAAACACATACCCTATCTATCATTGTAGACAATGAACCGGGTGTTCTTGCCCGCGTGATTGGCCTGTACTCTGGCCGTGGCTACAACATTGACAGTCTCAGTGTTTCTGAAACGGAGCACGAGAAGCACGTTTCCCGTATCACGATTGTGACCACAGGTACTCCTCAGATCATCGAGCAGATCCGCCACCAGCTGGATCGCCTTGTACCGGTGCATATCGTCCGGGATCTGACCGTTGCAGCACGCAACTCCAATCAGGAAAAGCCGCTTGAGCGAGAGCTGGCACTGATCAAGGTGCGTGGTGAAGGAGACAAACGTCTGGAGGCCCTGCGTCTGTCAGAAGCTTTCAGGGCAACTGTCATTGATGCAACCATTGATCACTTCGTTTTCGAGATCACAGGCCGCACCAATAAAATCGATCAGTTCATCGAAATCCTGACACCACTGGGTCTTGTTGAGGTTTCACGTACGGGCGTTGCCGCACTTTCACGTGGGTCCCAAGGTCTTAAAGACTTGCAGGATGAAATTTAACAGTTAGAGGACAATTTTGTCCTATTGATATTGAGCGGCGTCTTTTGCAAGTCTGTGAAGACGCCGTTTTATTTTGATAATCTAGAGCGTATCCCCGACAGGTGGGAACCGGTTCTCGGATAAGGGTACGTGAAGAATAAAAAGTCAGAGCATGGCGTATAAAGGCGACATGCCCTGACTCAAAAAAGAGTATGCCCCATGAAGACGCCTAGCCGCTTATCCGTCAACGTAAACGCTGTAGCAGTTCTGCGAAATCGTCGCGACGTTCCGTGGCCAAGCGTGACGCATCTGGCAGCCCTCGCCCTCAATGCAGGCGCCAAAGGCATCACCGTGCACCCACGCCCGGATGAGCGCCATATTCGCCGCACAGATGTTGAAGACATTTCCAAAATGCTACGTGAGGAGCTGCATGGCAAAGAGCTGTGCCTCGAAGGCTATCCGGATGAGCGCTTCATGGAGTTGGTGGAGCAAACCCGCCCGACGCAGGTTCTGTTTGTACCAGACGACCCGTCCCAGCAAACCTCAGACCACGGCTGGGATTTCTCCCAAAACATGGATCTCCTGAAAGAAGCCATCAGCACTGCGAAGTCCTGGGGCGTGCGCACATCACTCTTCGTGGATCCGGAACCAAGCCAGCCAGCTCTTGCAGCTGAAGCAGGCGCTGAGCGTATCGAGATTTACACCGGCCCTTATGGAGCCTGTCACTCTGACAAGGAAGCCGAAAAGGTCGAGCTGGAGAAAGTCGTTGCTACCGCAGAAGCGGCAAGAACAGCGGGTCTGCTGGTCAATGCAGGACACGACCTCACCGTTGAGAACCTGCCAGCTCTGATTGAGCGCGTGCCATACATCTCAGAGGTCTCTATTGGCCACGGTTTCACTGCCGACGCTCTGGAACACGGCTTCACCCAAAGCGTTCGCCGTTTCCGCCACGCCCTTGGTGAGCCGACAGAACTCTAAGAATTAACTTGTTTCAAAGAAGAGCCTGCTGTGATCCGTTATAGCAGGCTTTTTTGTATATGGCTGCTGAATTCAAACCCCTTCAAAATACCGCAGAAACTCAAAACTGGTGATGTCCTTCTCAATCCATGCTTTGAACGCCTTCAGCTCATTCTCCCGGCTACGTGCATACTGATCCGCCAGCGACGCCCCCAAGGCCTCCTTCACAAATTCACTCTCCCGGAAGAGCTCCAGTGACGCTTCTAATGATCGCGGCAACTTCTCCAAGGTTTCATCCTTACCCGGATCACCAATCAGCATTGCCGGTGGCTCCTCCCCTTTACGAAGCCCCTCCAGCCCAGCGGCAGCAATCAAAGGCACGATGATATACGGATGGGTGTCAGCCCCCGGACACCGATGCTCCAAGCGGACCGCTTGCGGGTCAGGACTGGAAATCACGCGCACCGCACTCACGCGGTGCTCATCTCCCCAACACACTTCTTCAGGACAACCAGTAAATCGGGAAAGCCTGCGATACGAGTTGATCGTTGGCCGAAACGCCAGATGAGACGCTTGCATCTGCTCCAGAAGCCCGGCCACAAAGAACCTCCCCCGCTCACTCAGCACCGCCTCCCGATCATAAAATACATTGTGCCCCATCTCGTCATAGAGGCTGATGTGCACGTGGGTTCCGCACGCAGAATCCTGACCCATTGGCTGATAACGGGCCATGAAGGTCGCAATCAGATCATGCTCCCGGCACAGCTCTTTCAGGTGATGACGTGCTCGTACTGCATTGTCAGCAGCTTGCAGTGGTGAAGTCGGCGACAAGGCAATCTCATACATGCCCCAACCAATCTCACTCTCCATTGAGGAAACCCCAATGCCAAGCGAGTCCATACGCGCACGAAACGCTTCCATCAGGTCCATGTAGTCCGGATCACGGTTGACTGAGTCATATTGCAAGGAATGACCAAACGGCTTGAGCTTATGGTGGTGTCCCGCTTCAACTAATGCCCGGTCAAAATGAAAGATCCCTAGCTCAAACTCCATTCCAATCTTCATGGTGAGTTTCAGCTCGGCAAGTTTTTCTTCCAGCATCTCCAGCGGACGCCGCAAATCCAATGAAAAACGCGCACCATTCCGCTCATAACAATTCAGCAGAACCTCTGAAATCTCAGGTCGCCACCCCAGCTGAAACAGCGTGTTGCCATCTGCCAGACTGTGCAAATTGCCAAAGCCGGTGTGATACCAGACGTGCGGAGATTCGTAGATCTGCTCACCAGCAGGCTGCCCGTCTCCGTGAGGAATAAGATAGAGCGAGGAGTTGGTGGAACACCCCTTCTCCAACCCATCCAGAGGCTGAAGCCGGCACCGCAAAAGCCCGTTCATATCTGGCACCTGCGTGATAACCGAATGTACGCCCCGCTGCCTCAACTGCGCGATTTGCTTGGCCAGCCCTTCCTTTGAGGCGGTTTGCTGTTCCCAAAATGTCGTCATGCCTGATCCACTCCAAGATGTACAAAGCACCTTAAAGTCAACGCTGATTGCAAAACATGGAAGAATTTGGCGACCTTTAAACTAAATCTCGCATCTGCATAAGTTGCAAGTAAATCCTCAAGACTACCTAAGCAGTGTAATTGGTACACAGGTGCATCGGCTGGAATTATCGACAAAAACCACATCAAGCCTATGAAATGATGGAAATAAGTGCCCCCATACCCACCGTGCAGATCAGCAACACTCGTAGAGATAACTAATAGTTTATTGCGAGAAAATTGTAAGGATACGGATTTCTGCTAGGTTGGACATTCCCTAAGGACACCCCATCAAGAATAATAGAAACATGCGCTCTTTATACCTCCTAGCTATCCCCATGGCTCTTGCCGCACATCCCCTAAGTGCACAAGAAGCCAACCACCAAACAGAAGCTCCACGAGAGCTTAACGCAGGCGGTTTTGTCGGCGTCAACGTTGGTCGCTCTTTCTTTGAGGCTGATCAGATCGACACGAAAGATCAGGAACCAAACACCCTTGGCTTCTATGGATCTTACGCTCTGCCACTCTTCCAGCAGTTCAGCCTGCAGGTAGATGGAGATCTCGAATACTACCAGTTCGACACCAAGGACGGTGACAACACCCTCCGCGACGGTCTGGGAGCAGTCCACTTTGCTTACAAAGACCCACAGCAAGGCTTGTTCGGTGTCTTCGGTGGCGGCGGTGTAACCGTTGACGGCGGAGACGACACCTCCACAAAGACCTTCCAGTTCATTGGTGTTGAAGGCCAGTATTACCTTCAGGACATCACCCTGTTCAGTCAGGCTGGCTTCCTTGATGGTGATGACGACCAGAACGAGACCATCGACAACGGCCTGTTTGCCCGTGGTGGCGCAAGCTACTACTTCACACCAAACACCAAGTTGACCGGCTCTCTGTCTTACGTCAGTGGTGATCGCTACAATCGTCCAAACCCGGGTGATGCGCGTGATGGTGAAGTTAACATCTTCAGCTGGGGTGCCGAGTTCAAGCAAAGCTTCACCGCTCTGCCAGTTGGTCTCAGTGCTTCCTACAGCGGCCATGACTTCCAGATCAAAGGTGATGAATCCGACGAACCGGTCATTCATGAGTTCCGTTTTGGCGCATTCTTCCAGTTCGGCACCACAACACTACAGGAAAACGACCGCACAGCAGCAGGCTCTGATCTGCCACAGCTGAAACGTTGGATTTCCCTCTCAACCAACGAAGTCGACTAAGCCTTCGAGATAAGGCTGGGCTATGTAGTAATACGCTATTACCCGCTCAGCCTCTTCCCTTGCTAGGTTTCCCTCGCAGTCACATCTGGGAGGGAAACATGTCTGCCAAAAAAGTGCTTATGATCACCGGTGACTTCACCGAGGATTACGAAACCATGGTGCCGTTTCAGACCTTAGGCGCCGTTGGTCATGATGTTCACGCCGTTTGCCCGGATAAAAAAGCAGGCGATACCGTCGCAACATCCATCCATGACTTTGAAGGTGACCAGACCTACACCGAAAAACGCGGTCACAACTTCACACTCAACGCCAGTTTTGACGCCATCAACCCGGCCGATTATGACGCACTCGTCATTCCCGGTGGCCGTGCACCAGAATATCTGCGCCTGAACCCAGCCGTTCTGGAGATGGTGCGTCACTTCTTCAAAGAGAACAAACCGGTCGCAGCCATCTGCCACGGTGCTCAGCTTCTCTCTGCTGCTGGCGTGTTAGAGGGCAGAACCTGCTCTGCCTATCCGGCCTGCGCACCAGAGGTCACCATGTCCGGCGGCAAATTCGCTGACATCGACGTGGCTGACGCAGTCACTGATGGCAACCTTATAACAGCACCAGCATGGCCTGCTCATCCAGCATGGCTCAAGCAGTTCCTTGCTCTGCTGAACCAGCCTGCTTATGCTTAAGAAGCAGCACTAGACAATTGCGGAGGGGACCATGTGTGAGCTTTTCATCAAAGCAGATACTGACCTGTGGGAGAGTACAACACGCTCCCTTCGCATTGACCGTATGGTCACCAGCGTGCGGTTGGAAACTTACTTCTGGACCATCCTTGAAGAGATCGCTAAGCGTGACGACATGTCCGTTGGCCAGCTTCTGACACGTCTGCACAATGAACCCATCGAAGCAGGACATGACCTGGGCAACTTCACCAGCTTCCTGCGTGTATGTTGCCTCCGCTATCTCTCGTTACAGGTGACAGAGGATATCCCAAAGGACAAATCCGTCCCGATCAGCACTCTCAATGCTCCTCAGTTGCTGAAGAACGAACGCGCCTATCGGGCACAAACACGTGCCATAGAAAACGCAAATTAGGCTCCCCTCACCTTTTTCAGCGAGAGAAGCCAATCAACTGCTATGCAAAGACAAAGTCTTCAGCGCTCAGGCTATGAGTGAACAACCATCCCGTATCCACCTCCAGCACATCATTACCGTAGGATATGGTGATCCATCCTCCCAAAACTGTCTCATCGATATCCAGCTCTGAAAAGGAGCTCACACCAGCTGCGGAAAGATCAATGGTGTCCTCGCCAGCATCGAAGTCATCAATCACATCCTTCACACCATCATCCACAAAGCAAAACGTGTCGGCACCATCTCCCCCAACAAGGAAGTCACGGCCCGCACCATCCCGCAATACGTCGTTGCCGTCACCACCTTCCAGAATGTCATCTCCTGCACCACCAAGCAGCCGGTCATTGCCATCTTCCCCGCGCAGATGATCATCACCAGCAAACCCTTCCAACGCATCATCACCATCATTCCCGCGCAGCAGGTCATTGGAGGTTGATCCGAGGATGTAGGCATCCTGTCCATGGTGGCCGGTTGGGTCCAGCAGAACTGGAATATCCTCAACCCACGTATCATCACGTTTCTGATCAGAAAGCCCGGAGATAATCACCACGCTGTCCCGGTTCATCTCGCTATAGAACGCCGAGGCGTTGATGGCATTGAATGCCGTGCTGTAGTTGAAAGGCAGATGCGCCGACCAGCTCGGCAGGTTGAGCAATCCGCCCCCATCCCAAAACAGCGGTGTATCATACCAATCATTGAAAATGACGATATTGCTGGTGTCGTAGCCGTAGTCCGTATCGTTACCCGTCAAATCCAGACCATCAGACGAGATCGTCGAGGGCACCGGATCGTTTTCCAGATCAAAGCTGAAAAGCTCAGCCCCGCTGTCTAGAACAGCCGCACCATCCTCCGGCGTATAATGGCTGGCAAACGCCATGTAATTGGCATCCACAAAGAAGCAATCCAGCCAGTCATTGCTGCGCTCTGCCATGTTGGCAACAGCACCGCCACCCAGCGAATGGCCTGTCACAACCAGATCGCTGCCATCCAGTCCATGCCCAACCATGAAATCCTTCAGCGCAGCAAGCAGCCCGCCGAACGCTTCTTCAACGTAATGCGGTTCATCCTTGAAGAACTCAAGATAGTCGATCACATCCCCAATCGTGTCGGTAACAATGTTGTCCAATGTCCCCGTCGTTCCACGAAACGCCAGCGCAACCTGCGTGATGTTGCCTTTTTCATCATACTTGGCCAACACGTCTGCCTGAGCATCTTTGAACTTGAACGTCTCCCCCTGAAACGTCCCGTTGTGATCAATGATTGCACCATCATAGCCAAGATCAGCAGCAGAAAGGACCGTCCATCCCTTCTCCTCAATCCTGTCACGTGCCGCTTGTTCACTCTCCCCGCTCAACAATCCGGCTTGATCTTCAGTTCCCCAAAGAGTTCCGACCAGTGTTCCCAGCGAGAACCCGTTGGCTTGATACGCACTCCCAAGCGCATCATCCAGCCCGTGATAACTATAAAGCATCAAGTCCAAAGCATCAGACATGAGCTGTCGCGCGTCATTCCCTTTATACTCAAATAAAGACATCATCCCTCCCGAATGCAAAGCAACTACATCCTGAAGGAAAACGCTGGTCTCACAATAACCAATAGTAGGACTATGAATTCCATATTTCATATATTTGAAATGCAGATGGATGTTCATCCAGCAAACAACAGATAACCTAACCAACGCTGATGAAACTATTGCGTTATATCTGGATGATCTTGCTGGAAGAACAAATTCATTCAGCTCATCTAAATCACGCTTCCCTTACAAATCCCTCTTGTATATTAGTTTATTAGCATATATTAATATACTAAATTAAGGAGAGATCGGAGGGCAATCAATTGGATCTTCTCAGGCAAAACGTTTGGTCCCCCTACCTGGCGGGCATGATTATTGGGCTCCTGCAAATCCCGGCATTTCTGCTGGTTGATACTGCGCTGGGGGCTTCATCCTCTTTCGTCACCGGCACCGGCTTCATCTTCTCGCTGTTTGATTCCAGCATCACGGAGATCAAGTACTTCGCCAAGTACATGTCCAAGGACAAATACTTCTGGCAAAGCGCATTGGTGATCGGTATCGCTCTGGGCGCTCTGATTTCCTACAAAGCAAGTGGCCGTAAAGCCAGCTTCTCCTCTGCCAGCTGGAAGACCATCGGTGCAAGTTCAGCCCCGGTTGTTCGTCTCCTGCAAGGCTTCATCGGTGGCTTCGTTTTGCTGGTTGGCGCCCGCATCGCAGGCGGCTGCACATCAGGCCACGGCATCTCCGGCCTTGCACAGCTCAGCGTTGGCTCCAGCATCGCTGTTGCGGCCATGTTCGCAGGTGGCATCGTCACCGCCAACCTTCTTTACAAACGCGCATCCTAAGGAGAGGTCATATGGAAATTTTCTGGCTTGTTATCCTCGGCCTCACCATGGGCATCATCTTCGGTGTCGCACTGGAAAAGTCTCGTGTCATGGAACCTGGCGTGCTCATCGGTCAGTTCCTCTTCAAAGACTACACCATGCTTAAAATGTTCCTCGCAGCAACAGCAACTGGTCTGGTCGTCCTCTCTGGCCTGACTGCACTCGGCCTTGCAGAGCTGCACCCGAAAAGCTTTGTTGTTGGCAACATCATCGTCGGCGGCACCATCCTCGGCGCAGGCATCGCCATCGCAGGTGCGTGCCCGGGCACAGTCTTTGCCCAGATTGGCCGCGGCTACAAAGATGCATGGCTCACTGTCATCGGTGGCATCATGGGCGCAGCATTTTATGGCTACAACAAATCCCTCATCGACGGCGTGCTGGACATGGGCAGCTTCGGCAAGATCACCTACGCGGATCTTTTCCCACCCCTACCCTTCTGGATGCTCGGACTTATCACCGCAGCAGCCCTCGTCGTCGTTATGATCGCACTGGAAATGTATCGCCCATGGAAGGTGGATCGCGGCATGGATCAGAACAAGGAAGCATCCGTCAATTCAAGCACGGCGCATGCTTAACTTAAGAGCCCCCAACTGAACTGACTTCTGTTCAGATCAGTAATGCCCCGGAGGAGCACAGACCTTCGGGGCATTTTTTTACGTGAATGAGAAAGGATCAAATCAAACTCACCTTAAGACACCTAATTTTATTGCGCCCACACTGTATTTTCCCTCACTTTCCTGTTGCATCCATTTCGATTCTACAGCATAACCGAACCGTACCGTACGGTACAGAAAATCAAACAAGCCAAACCGCTGGAATTAGAACCGCATATGTCCACTGAGCCAGAACAACCAGACTTTACAGACCGCCAGCGTGCGGTACTGGACAAAGCACTGGAGCTGCTGGTGGAAGGCGGCGAAAAGGCGCTGACAACAGCCGCCATCGCTCGCGCTGCGGGGTGCTCAAAAGAGAGCCTCTACAAGTGGTTTGGAGATCGCGATGGATTGCTGGCTGCAATCGTGACCCGTCAGGCCTCCAAGGTTATTCCGGGTGCTGATCCAGCCGCAAACATGAGCGAAGACGGCCTGCGCGCCGCATTAGAAGAATTTGCCAGAAACCTGCTGGAGACCATCTCCGGCGACGTTTCTCTGGCCCTGAACAGACTTGCCATCGGGCAAGCCAGCAAATCTGAAACCGGTCTCGGCGCCATCCTCGAAAAGAGTGGCCGCGCCCGCATTGGCAGACAGACCACAGCATTGCTGGAAAAAGGATGCACACTTGGCTACCTGCACTGCGAAGACCCGCAGGAAGCCTACAGCACACTTTACGGGCTGGTCGTTCGCGATCAGCACATCCGCATGCTTTTGGGCGGCACCGCACAGGCATCGGCAAAAGACTTGGAACTGGCTGCCCAAACAGCAGTCAAACAGTTCATACAGCTCTACGGAGCACAGAATTAAAGCGCCTCTCTGGAAAGTGGAAACAGATTTTCAGGGAAACGCAAACCAAAAACTAGACCATACGTGCTTTGGGAAAGGCACGGGCGAAACAAAGGGTAGTACCATGCGCGTATATTATGACCGCGATTGCGATTTGAACCTGCTCAAGGGCAAGAACATCACCATCATTGGCTACGGTTCTCAGGGCCGTGCACATGCAATGAACCTCAAAGACAGCGGCGTTGCAGGCATCACCATCGCTCTGCGCGAAGGTTCCACAACACGCCTGAAAGCTGAAGCAGACGGCTTCACTTGTAAGACTGTTGCTGAAGCTGCAAAAGACGCAGACCTGATGATGATGGCAACTCCTGATGAGCTGCAGGCAGACATCTGGAAAGAAGATATCGCAGGCAACATCCGTGACGGCGCAGCAATCGCTTTCGCACACGGCCTGAACGTTCACTTCGGCCTGATCGAGCCTAAGTCCACCATCGACGTTCTCATGGTTGCACCAAAAGGCCCAGGCCACACCGTTCGCGGCGAATACCAGAAAGGCGGCGGTGTACCTTGCCTGATCGCTGTTCACCAGGACGCAACAGGCAACGCAAAAGACCTCGGTCTGGCATACGCATCCGGCGTTGGTGGCGGCCGTTCCGGCATCATCGAAACCTCCTTCCGTGAAGAGTGTGAAACCGATCTGTTCGGTGAGCAGGCAGTTCTCTGCGGTGGCCTGGTTGAGCTGATCCGTGCAGGCTTTGAAACCCTGACCGAAGCTGGTTACGCACCAGAAATGGCATACTTCGAGTGTCTGCATGAAGTGAAGCTCATCGTAGACCTGATCTACGAAGGTGGCATCGCGAACATGAACTACTCCATCTCCAACACTGCTGAGTGGGGTGAGTACCAGACTGGCCCACGCATCGTGACTTCTGAGACCAAAGCAGAAATGAAGCGCGTACTGGAAGAAATCCAGAACGGCACCTTCACCTCTGAGTGGATCCAGGAATACAAGGCTGGTGGCGCTAAGTTCAAAGCAACACGCCGCCTGAACGACGAGCACCCAATTGAAGAAGTTGGCGCAAAGCTCCGCGAAATGATGCCTTGGATCTCCGCTGGCCAGCTGGTCGACAAAGCGAAGAACTAATCTGATCCTCATCGCAGGATACGCATAAAACAAAATCAGAGCGGCAGTTGAACTGAACCTCAACTGCCGCTCTGATTGTTTTTATAAAGATCAATGCACTGAAGACCTGATCACCCAGTTTTATCTCTGCCGGTTCGGCTCAACCTCAAGCTGAATTTTTCCAGCATCAACGGCCTCAGGCTGCAAACTGAGCATGTTCTGAAAGAAGCTCTTTTCTTTAATCTCTATGGTTTTCTTGTCTCGTCTGCTTGCAACACTGCTGGCAGGCAAAGCTTCATCAGAGGGAGCGACAGAAAACTCTTTTGCTAGCCCCTCTGGCAGCTCAACTGAGTATTCACCGCTATCCAGATTGTACGCTCTGAAAAAGCCCTGATCATCCGTGAACACAGTAATCGCCTTCTCGCTGTTTTTGTTTTTCAGCAGCAATGGTGCATTTGCGATGGGCTCATTTTGATCATCGACAGCTTGCCCGCACACGGAGGCTGTTGGTGCACCCGTTCCGGCATCACTCCCCTCGCATCCCCCCATTGAGAACGCTGGCACATTGACCAAAATCAAGGCGCAAAACATCACAAAACGAGCGAAATGCCGGATCATCATCTACGCTCCTCCTTAGCGGTTTTTGCTCAAAACAACGGTCGGTTTAAACTTCTCGCCTGCATTAAAAAATCGGGGAGCAACATCCGGATCACCCAGCGGGACCAGATATCCATTGTAAGACTTCCAGTTGCTGGGAACGGTCAACTTGATCTCAAGCTCTTCCTCGCTCCCCCAACTCTCCACGGAATCCCATTCATCGCTAACAACGGCCAGCGCAACCATGTTGACGGAATGCGGTTGTTCAATTCTGACCGTAGCGACCAACTCAGTCAGGTTGGGAGCATTGCCAAATTGCTGCAGGCAAAAGACAATCAATCCTCCACCAATGAACGTCACAGCAATCGGTGCCGCGTTTGTTTTCAGCTTGCCAAAAAATGGAAGTTCAAGCTCAACAACACGCCCCTCATTGTCAACAAATCGCTTTTCTTTAATCAGCGCATAGACTGACAAGATGGCGATAAGGCCACCAAATAAAATGCCCGTAAGAGCAAGAATAAAGGCAAAGAGCATGCAGACCTCCCACCAACCACTCCAAAAATATCCCAGCCAATTCAAAAAAACCAACCGTCAATATTCGAGAAGCAAAGCAGCGATGCTCAAACAGAATAAATCCAGCTCACCTTTATCCGATCAACAATAATCAATAATCTTCCAAAGGCTTAGAGATACATGACATCCAGAAAAACCCGGGCCTTCACTGTGTTTTTCTGTGCTTAAAATTGCTCACTTTACACGACACCCTCATCAGGTAATTTACGTAGTATTAGAGCGATTGGCCCGAAACCATCTTTTGCAAGGTTAGGGCGTGGAGTTTTTCTTGAATCCTATTAGCAGTCCATTACAAAGACTTGATAAGTTCCCAATTTTATTCTTCGCAGTGATGTTTTTCGGCGCATTTTCGATTGCCTTCGTAATCCCATTATTGAGCACCTACATCATTGAGGAATTGCAGGAACCAGCGTTTAATCTTGCGCTCGTCATCGGCGGATTTTCAGTCGTGTCTCTTGCCACCAACCGCATTTTTGGTGGTCTCATTGATGGTGGAAACCGCGTCAAACCATTGCTTCTCATCAACATTTGCGCCTTCACTGTTCATGCTCTCATCCAATTGACTGCTCCCTCCTACCTGTCTCTCATCATTTTCGGCATTCCGTTGATTGGCATCAGCGCTGGTGCTCTGTCCACCATGTATTCCACGGGTCGGTTGATTGCAGAGCAGACCGGACGCGAACCGGGCACCTTCAACCTTCACATGCGCATTTGCCTGTCGCTTGGGTGGGTCTTCGGTCCACCTGCGGCCTTCCTGCTTTATGGCACCTATGGGTTTCAGGAAATCCATCTTGCAGCAGCCATTTCAGCCTTTATCTGGCTCACCCTTTGCCTGCTGTTCATCCCCGCAACGCTGAAAACTCACATCAAGAAGCACGCTCAGGAAAGCAGCACTGCAGACACAGTTCCCATGATGTTGCTGATCGCATGTGTTCCCGTGTTCGCCTTGTCTGCTGCAAACAGCGTATTCTTTTCAGCAGGCCCCGTTTACTTCATTAAGGAGATGGGCCTCTCGGTCTCCGTCCCCGGCTGGGCTTTTGCAACCAAAAGCCTCTTCGAAGTCATCATCATCTATTTTGCAATCAAGCCAACACAGCGGATTGGCGAACGGAATATGATGTTGCTCTCCGGTCTGGGTGCCATGCTCTTCTTTGCAACAATCACAAGCGCCAATTCCGTTGAGCAAGTGCTCATGCTCTGCATCATTGAGGGCATGTACTATGGCATCTGTGCCAGTGTGGGCATCACGTTCATTCAGAACTATGCCCGCCACAAACCCGGCATCGCGACCTCTTACTTCGTCAATGCCATCTTCGTTGGCGGTCTGGCAGGCAATGTCCTCACTGGGCTTGTCGCATCCTACACCACCTTCCAAAACACAATCCTGAGCAGCATCGTCCTCGCAGCTCTGGCCACCTTGATCCTGTTGGTCATCAAGCCCCCCCAACACCAGCAGCTCGCACAAACATCCTGAGCCTTTGCGCTGGCCGGATCAGCGCACATAAAAGCGCGATAACATCTCCTGCTTGCATTTCGTTCAAGGAGATGTATCAATACGTACATTCCCGCAAGACTCCATAAGTCTTTCCCCATCACCTTTGGATTCCCCATGCGCTCTATTCCTGCGGCTCTGGCAATGCTGGATCGTTTCCCAATACTGATTCACGTCTACATGCTCATTGGCTCTCTGGCGATTGCTTGCCTCATCCCACTCTACAGCTCTTATGTTGTCACAGAGCTCGGCGAGCCAGCATGGAAACTCGCGGTCTACATCGTCGGCTCAACAGCCATCACTTTGTTTTCAAACCGCTATTTCGGCGCACGTATTGATGCTGGAGCACGGCTGAAGCCTATCTTGATATTCTGCTCCACGCTTTACATGCTCAACATGGGCCTTCAATCAACAGTACCGGCCTACTGGATGCTATTGATGGGTGTGCCGCTCATGGGTGTCTCAGGTGGCGTGCTCTCCACCATGTTCTCTTTTGGACGCCTGTTCGCAGAGCAAACCAATCGGGAACCTGCCAAGTTCAACTCACACCTGCGCATTGCTATGTCGTTGGGCTGGATGGTCGGCACACCGCTGGCCTTCACGCTCTACGGCATGTTCGGCGTCAGCTCCATTTTCCCGACAGCCGGTGTCATCAGCATCTGCTGGCTGGCGATGGGCATTTGGATCGTTCCCAAAAGCTTCACCACCCACCATCCGATCAAGACCAGTGAGAATGGCAGGATTGAGCCAGTTCCGTTCGCCCTCATCCTCGCCTGCCTGCCCATATTTGCGCTCACCTCGGCCAACGTCATTTTTGTATCCGCAGGTCCCGTCTTCTTCATTGAGGAAATGGGCTTCCCAACAGCAACCCCGGGCCTCGCCTTCTCAGTCAAATGCTTCGTCGAAGTCTTAGTCATCTTTGTTATCGTTAAACCTGCTCAAAAGCTGGGCCAGAAGAACGCTATGCTGTTCTCAGCTCTGCTTGGAACACTCTTCTTCCTCCTGATTGTACGGGTAACAGAGCCCTCACAAATCTACCTGCTCTGCGCACTGGAAGGTCTGTACTACGGCATCAACGTCGGGCTTGGCCTCACATTCATACAGGCATACGCACCGCATCGACCGGGGATCGCCACGGCGTCCTACACAAACGCCATTTTTGCTGGCGCCTTGGTTGGCAACATGATGACCGGCACAGTGGCAAGCATCACCACATTCGGAAACACCATCCAGTTTTCCGCTCTACTCACTCTGCTCTCCGCCGCAATTTTGCTGGTCGTCCGGGCTCCAAAGCCTGAAACCAGCCTCCAAACCTCCTAAACGACAGACCTAAGCAGCTCAAAATGACCCAAACTCTGGAAATCGAAATCTCAACCGACAAAGACAAACTTCAGCGCGACAAGATCTATCAGTTCCTCTCAGAAGACGCCTATTGGAGCAAAGGCTTGCCACGGGATGTCTTTGACAGATCGATAGAAAACTCACTGTGCTTCGGGCTGTATCTGCCAAACGGAGAGCAAGTTGCGTTCGCTCGCGTCATCACAGACAAAGCCACCTTTGCTTATCTGGGCGACGTCTTTGTCTCCCCCGAGCATCGCGGCAAAGGCCTCTCCAAACAGCTCATGAAAGCAATCGACGCCCACTCCGAATTGCAAGGCCTCCGCCGCGTCCTGCTGGCAACAGCAGATGCGCACGACCTCTACAAACAATTCGGCTTCACGCCACTTGCAGCCCCGGACCGCATGATGGAACGGCACAACAAGACGGCCTATCAGAAAGCTTAGGAGGGCAGACCACAACACACTCCTCCTACAATTTGTTCATATGATATGCGCAAGGCGCTAACCAACAAACCCAGCGCCTTGCATGTTTAAGAGATCACTTAACCGCCAAGAAATAAACTGTGCAAGAAAGCACCTTCCCTCAATCAAGCGAGGTGTGTTCACACTGAAGCAGAGGCGAACCAATGATCACGTTCAGCACCGATATCTCGAAAATTGAAAAGGAACGTGTCTACCTGTTCCTTTCTGAGGTGTCCGGTCGTTTGGAAGGATTACCACCACAAGCACTCGATACCGTTCTGAGCAATTCCATCTGTTTTGGCGCTTACTTACCCAGTGGAGAACAGGTCGCCTTTGCTCGCGTGATCACAGATAAACTCACGTTTGCCTATCTGTGTGACTTATTCGTTTTTGAAGAACATCGCGGCAAAGGACTATCCAAACACCTGCTGGAGGAAGTTCTTTCACATCCAGACGTCAAAGAGGTTCAAAGTATCGGCCTTGCAACCCCCGATGCTCACGACCTGTACAGCCAATACGGCTTTGTCCAAGTGGATCCTTCAGAACGCCTCATGGTGCGCTTCAACAAACACATATCCTCAACGCATTAACCCGTGGTTGCAGCGCTTCATTAGGCCTTCAGCAACCAAAAACCTCATTTCAAACAGCGGTTGAGCTGAGGCCTTAACCGCACACCTATAAGGAGAAGGGCAACTCTACTCTGGAGGTCGGGAATGACGCTCAATAAAACCAAGAAATCCCTTGCCCGCCAAATCTTGTGCGCAACTGCCACCGTAAGCATTGCATGGTCTCTCTCGCTCACTGCGACCACCGCAGAGACCATCACCAAACCGGCGACACGCTTCACCGGAGATCTTTATGAAAACATCCTGAAGCAGCTGCATTTCTCCGATGAGCAAGACTTCAAGGACGCGCAGGCAGGTTATCTCGCTCCACTGCCAGACGGCGGTGTGGTCAAAAACGCCAAGGGCGATATTGTCTACGATCTCTCCAAGTTTGACTTCATCATGCAGGGCTCCATTGCCCCGGAGACTGTCAACCCAAGCCTCTGGCGTCAGTCCCAGCTCATTTTGCTGAGTGGCTTCTTTCAGGTGTCAGAACGCATCTTCCAGGTGCGCGCGGCAGACCTTTCCAACATCACCTTCATTGAGGGCGACGAAGGCATCATCATCGTAGATCCGCTGATCTCCGAGGAAACCGCTCGCTATGCACTGGAGCTCTATTATGCCCAGCGCGGCAAGAAGCCGGTCAAAGCCATCATCTACACCCACAGCCATGTAGACCACTTCGGCGGTGTCCGCGGCGTGGTGGATGAAGCCGATGTCGCCAGCGGCAAAGTCAAAATCTATGCCCCCGAAGGCTTCATGGAACATGCCGTCTCAGAAAACGTAATGGCCGGCAATGCCATGAGCAGACGTGCCTCTTACATGTATGGCAACCTGCTACCACACTCTCCGGAGGGACAGGTCGGCGCAGGCCTCGGCCCAACCACATCAAGCGGCACGGTCACGCTCATTCCGCCAACCAATATCATCAGGGACAATGGCGAAACCCATAAGATCGATGGCCTCACCTTCGATTTCTGGATGGCTCAGGATTCAGAGGCTCCTTCAGAGTTCTTCTTCTACATTCAGGAGTTCAAAGCTCTCTGCACCGCAGAAGATGCCACCCACACAATGCACAACACATACTCATTGCGTGGCGCGAAACTCAGAGATCCATTGGGTTGGTCCAAGTACATCAACGAGGCCATCTACAAGTACGGTAAGGACGTTGAAGTCCTCTTCGCTCCGCACCACTGGCATCTGTCTGGCAATGACACCATCGTGAAACACCTGCGCAACCAGCGCGATCTGTACCGTTACATCAACGATCAGCCATTGCGACTGGCCAACCATGGCTTCCGCATGACTGAGATTGCCGAAATGTTGGAAGTGCCGGAAACATTACAAAACGACTGGAGTACCCGCGGATACTACGGCTCGTTCAACCATAACGTAAAATCCACTTACGTAAGGTATCTGGGCTGGTTCAACGGCAATCCCGCCACACTGCATGAGTATCCAGAACGCCTGTCTGGCCCCAAATACGTCGAGTTCATGGGCGGTTCGGTGATCTTGCTCCAAAAAGCGCAGGAGTCCTTTGACAAGGGTGATTACCGCTGGGTAGCAGAAGTGCTCAACCATTTGGTCTTCGCAGAGCCAGACAATGAAGATGCCGCGCAACTACAGGCAGACGCGTTAGAACAGCTCGGCTATCAGGCAGAATCCGGTCCATGGCGCAACTTCTACCTCTCCGGCGCTAAAGAACTTCGGTCCGGCATTCAGGAACTGCCTGCCGTTGATACGGCCAGCCCGGATATCATTCGCTCTATGGATGTGGATTTGCTCTTTGATTACGCGGCCATGCGTTTGAACAACACAAAGGCGGGCGATCAGCAAATCAAGCTGAACTGGATTTTCCCAGACACCGACCAGAAATATGCAATGGAACTGCAAAACGCAGCGCTCAGCCATATTGAAGGATACCAGCTGGAGAATGCAGACGCCACAGTGACACTGGACAGAAGCACACTCGACAACATCATGCTGGGCATGGAAACCTTTGATGAGGCCATCAAATCCGGCATGATCACAGTGGATGGAGAAGCCTCCAAACTGACCGATCTGCTGGCAATGCTGGACAGCTTTGATTTCTGGTTCAACATCGTGCGCCCCGTGCCGCTGGAAAAGGCCAACCAGAGTACACCAAGCAAATAACAGGCATGCATGAATGCATGAAAGAGCCGGCTCAACACCGGCTCTTTTTGTATCTAGAGCGTGTTCCCGAAAAGTGGTTCCGGTTTTCGGATAAGAATACGCGCAAAATTAAAGAGTTAGAGCTTGGTGCGTGAATGCATATGAGCGCAACATGCTCTAATTATTGCTCTGAGTTCTCAAGCGCCATTCAAGCTGGCGCAGTGCCCTCTCGGCTTCACGATATCCTTGATCAGCAGCCATCTTGTAAAAGTCCCGAGCCTTCACAAGATTGCGGCCCAGACACCGCCCGCTTTCATGACAGTATCCAAGCAGATAAAACGCTTCCGGCACGCCTTTGGACGCGGCAAGCAGAAACATCCGTGCCGCCTCACCTGGGTTCGGCTCTTCATTGAAGCCCTGCAAATAGACTTTGCCCAGCAACACGTCTCCCACAGGCTCTCCTCTTTTAGAGGCCTGCTGAAACAGCTTTTTCGCCAAGTCCACATCCT
The DNA here is from genome assembly GCF_001623065.1 of Pseudovibrio sp. Ad46. Taxonomy (NCBI): domain Bacteria; kingdom Pseudomonadati; phylum Pseudomonadota; class Alphaproteobacteria; order Hyphomicrobiales; family Stappiaceae; genus Pseudovibrio; species Pseudovibrio sp. Ad46. The sequence goes on from NZ_LMCG01000080.1 coordinate 23,873, forward strand.
GCCGCACACCGCGTCCGTTCAGGTAAAGCAGCCCGGCATTGGTCAAAGCAAACGGAAAGCGCGCTGAAGACGCCGTATAAAACTCCAGCGCCAACTCATAGGACTGTGGGACACCGCGCCCGTTCTCATAAAGCACGCCCAGATCATTCAAAGCCTGTGCATTGCCCTGTTTAGCCGCCGCTTTGTAAAGCCGGATCGCCTTTTCCAGGTTTGGTTCCGTTCCTTGCCCAAGCAGATAAAACCGCCCCAGTGCAAACTGCGATCGCGCCAACCCGCGCCGCGCGGCCCGCTCATAATGAAAGAAAGCCAGTTCAAGGTCTCGTTTGACCCCGACCCCGTCTTCATAAAGCGTGCCAAGATAATGGTTGCCCAGCAAATGTCCCTCACCAGCTGCAACACGGTAATGCCGAATTGCAGCAGCAAGGTCCGCCTCGCCGCCATCTCCATTCTCCAGCAGCTCACCAAGTGGCACATGTGCGTCTATGGAGCCCAGGGAAATAGCTTTGCGATAAAGCACACGAGAACGCGAGGTATCCCGCTCAACACCAACACCATCACGATACAGGCCAGCAAGGTTTTCAATGCCCTGCATCAACCCCGCCATGGCAGCACCTTTCACCCAATAAAAGGCCAGTTTCGGATTCCGCGCCACACCGATGCCATGCAGATAGAGAAGGCCAAGATTGTTCTGCGCCCAGGCATCCCCCCAGTCTGCAGCAATCTGATAAAGCTCACGTGCTTTCTCCGCATCAGGCGCACCATGCTTGCCCTGCCGGTAGATTTCACCCAGATTGTTGTAGGCAGCCGCAAGCCCCATCTCGCCAGCTTTTTCATAAAGCTCCATGGCAACGGGCAGATCTCGCGGCACGCCGTGCCCCATCTCATGCGCCACGGCCAGCCCAAAGACGGCCTCAGCATTACCAGCAAGCGCTTCTGCATTCAGGGAGGTAATCACCGCACTCTTGGATATCTCCGCCCGCGTGGAACGATGGATCTTCCCTGCCCGGTTATGAAGAAGCGTCAGCCCGCCAACACCCTTGGACAGCAGGAGTTCCTTTTCACTCCCACTTGCTTGCCAACTCACGGCATGAGCGGGCAGGCCATTGGCAACTGCAAGCAAGCAAAGGAGTGGCAAAAAAAAGCGCATGAGTACCTTCTCAACTGTGATTGTCACGGGTCAGAAAGAGCGCCATGCGAGAGGGCAAACACGTCATGCTTGCCCGGAAAGCTCTTGTCAGCCTACGAACCTCATGCAAATAGTTAATCTCTAATCTTTTCGGGTTGGATATCCTTCAAATCACATTGGTCACTTGAAACCATTTCCTCTTTTGGGCCACTATTGGCTGGTTGTTTCAACTAGACCGAAAAGAAGACTGGCAAATCTTTGGCCTCAACTTCCTCGGGCTTAAGCACAAACGGTGCTGGTTGAATTTGGAGAATTAAGAAGAATGCATTGCCAGATGCGGCTCGCCGCAAAAAGCCAAGCCATTGCCCTTACAGATATTATGCACGCTGCCAAAGGTCACTGGGGATATGATCCGCAGGACATGCAGGAGTTTCGGGACCATTGGAAAATCACCCCGGAAATGATCGAGGCAGATCCAATCCTTGTCATCACCGATCACGAACGACCACTTGGTTTTGCGCGCATCACCAGGGAAAATGCAGAAACCGCTTTGCTGGATTGTCTGTTTGTGTTGCCCGAAGCACACGGCAAAGGCCATGGAGCCTGGTTGCTGGAAGGTGCTGAAGAAGCAGCCAAACGCATGCAATGCACCCGCATGCGCCTTGAATCAGATGCAAACGCAGCTCCCTTTTATCAGCACCACGGCTATCACAGCACAAGCAACAGACCGAGTGCTTTCAAAGGGGCTGGCCCGATCGAGCACATGCAAAAAGATCTCACCCCGCAAATCCATGAGATCGCAGATGTCAGTTTGAACCTTAACACTTCCGATTGCTGGGATTTCGCCACCAATAACAGTGAGGCTATCAAGGAAAACTGGCGGACATTGATTTCCGATAACCCGGATCTTTGGGATGGTAAGGTTCTGTCATTGTACCAATACTCCTTGGACCAGAAGCAATTTTCCGGTGATCTGGTAGAAATCAACTACTCCGAATTCCTCGCATGGCGCGACTGGGGCTTTCCTGACAGAAGCGCCAAAAACCTGTTTGGCTGCGCAGTCCTCCGTTCCAGCCAGGGCCATCTCGTATTTGGTAAAATGGCGGGAAACACCGCAACAGCAGGTCAGGTTTACCCACCCGGTGGCAATCTTGATCTCAACGATATCACGCCCGCCGGGAAGGTGGATATCTTCGGCTCCATCGCCCGCGAGCTGGAAGAAGAAACAGGCCTCACATTGGATCAGGGAGAGTTGGGGGACGTCTTCGCAATCGAAGATGGGCCACGTCTCGCAATTGCGCGTATTTTAACATTGCAACTCACCTCAGACGAAATCCTTTCAAAAATTGCACATTTCAACGCAAACCAGAAAAAACCTGAGTTGGAAGAAGCAGTTATCGTAAAATCCCGTGAGGATCTTAAGGACTACAGCGTCCCCCCATATGCCTTGGCGCTCACCGCACATCTGTTAAATTAACGAGCTATCTTCATTTGCAGACTTGTATTTGGCGCCAAAACAATCTTGAGTGGCGCTCAAGCAAATCTTTTTCGTAAGTTGAGCCCGTGATGCAAGACCACGAGTTCAACACCAAACTGAGATAATTGGACTTTTAAAATGGCCAGACCTTATGCCCTGCTAGACGTTTTCACTGATAAAGCGCTGGCAGGTAATCCGCTTGCAGTTGTGCTGGATGCAAAGGGATTGTCAGACGCTCAGATGCAGCAGATTGCCTGCGAATTTAACCTCTCCGAGACCGTCTTCGTTCTGCCACCAGACAATATCGCTCATAACGCCTCCATCCGCATCTTCACCCCGTCCATGGAACTGCCATTTGCAGGTCATCCAACCGTGGGCACCGCCGTTTTGATGGCCGAAAATCGTTTCGGCGCACCGGATAACGATATGGATGCATTGGTGCTGTTGGAAGAAAAAGTCGGGTTGGTGCGCTGTGCTGTCGCCCTGCAAAAAGACAAGGCCACCTCCGCTGAGTTTGATGTACCAAGATTGCCGAAGCCAGCTCAGGAGCTTGGCGAAAAAGATGTGATTGCTGCAGCTCTGTCTCTGGAACCAAATGAAATCACATTCGAAAACCACAAGCCCAAAGCTTGGGAAGCCGGCCTGCCATTTGCATTTGTTCCAGTCGCAGATATGGACGCCATCAACCGCATCCAGCCAGTTCATAAATACTGGGAAGAAGCGTTCGGCACCATCGCCCACAACAACACCTTTGCATACTGCCGCCAGACCATCCATGTAGACAGCGCATTCCACGCCCGCATGGTCTATCTGGAAAACGGCCTGCCACGCGAAGATGCAGCAACTGGGTCAGCAGTCGCCGCCTTTGCCGGGTCCATTGCGGAGTTCGACCAGCCATTGGACGGCACACACAAATATCTCATTGAGCAAGGCTTCAAGATGGGACGCCCCTCCTCCATCTCACTGGAAATGGAGATGCGGTCTGGCGCCATTCACGCTCACCGCATTGGCGGACAGGCAGTTATCCTCGCCCGCGGCGAACTGCTCCTCTGAGCGATAACACCGGAGGAGAGCACTCCGCCTCCTCCACTTCTCCCGCATATTGGGACTGTTCTGTGAGCCAATTGAGATTATCTCAGCGTGAGCTGCATATACTTTTGAGTAATCAGTGCCCTGTTTTGAGTAAAATTCTTGCGTTTAATCCGCATATCCGCTAGGAAAATTACAGATTAGGCAAAAACGAGACTTACTCGGTAACGCTACAAGAAGATTTGGCTTGTAACTTCAAACAAGTATCCGACACGTAAGTAGTTGGAAAACTTTGATTCCAAGCCATAGCGACGAAAAGGCAGCTGACAGATAATGATCGCGAACCGCGACAATCTGAATGAAAACAGCACCATGCGCCAGCATGGCGGCCTCTTCCTACGCGCGCTCCTTCTACTTAGATGCCCCTAGGCGTCGGCGGCCCCGTATCTGGGCGGGCACTTAGGGGATCACTCTTAAATATCTGAGAATGAAGAAAAATCCCCAGGCGCTATTCAGGACACACAAGGTGTCGGGGCAAAGTTGAAGGCATCACCAATGACCGCATCCGCTAAAGACCAAGTAGTTATTTTCGACACCACTCTGCGCGACGGAGAACAATCTCCCGGCGCGTCCATGACCTTGGAAGAAAAGCTGCAAGTCGCTGAATTACTTGATACAATGGGCGTCAACATCATTGAAGCAGGCTTTCCAATTGCCTCTCAGGGTGACTTTGAAGCGGTCAGCGAAATCGCCAAACGCTCAAAGAACTCCGTAATCGCAGGCCTGGCCCGTGCAATCCCGGCGGATATTGACCGCGCTGGCGAAGCAATTAAGCAGGCAAATCAAGGCCGTATCCATACATTCGTCTCCACCTCTCCAATTCATCTGCAATTCCAGATGAACAAAACAGAAGAGCAGGTTCTGGAGATCATCACCAAAACGGTGAAACAGGCACGCAACCTGATCGATGACATCGAGTGGTCCGCAATGGACGCCACCCGAACCTCCATCGAGTACCTGAGCCGCTGTGTTGAAGCCGCTATCAACGCCGGCGCAACAACCATCAACCTGCCGGATACCGTTGGCTACGCAACACCTGCTGAGTATCAAGCCATGTTCGAGCAGGTCATCGCGAATGTGCCGAACTCAGATAAGGCAATATTCTCAGCGCATTGTCACAACGACTTGGGCTTAGCCGCCGCAAACTCTCTGGCTGGTGTCGCAGGCGGCGCACGTCAGATCGAGTGTACCATCAACGGTCTGGGCGAGCGCGCTGGCAACGCCGCGCTGGAAGAAATCGTCATGGCCCTGCGCACACGTGGCGACGTGCTGCCATATGAATGCACCATCGATCCAGCCTATCTGACCCGCGCATCTAAGCTGGTCTCTGCAGTGTCCTCCTTCCCCGTCCAGTACAACAAAGCAATCGTCGGCAAAAACGCATTTGCCCACGAAAGCGGTATTCACCAGGACGGTATGTTAAAGCACGCAGAAACCTACGAAATCATGCGCCCGGAAGATGTTGGAGTTCGTGCGACCTCTTTGGTTATGGGCAAGCACTCTGGCCGTCATGCCTTCAAAGACAAGTTGTCTGAGCTGGGTTATGAGTTGGGCGACAACGCTTTGCAGGAAGCCTTCCGCCGCTTTAAGGACTTGGCAGACCGCAAGAAAAACGTTTACGACGAAGACATTGAAGCGCTGGTGGAAGACCAGATCACAATTGAAAGCGAGAACGTCAAGGTTATCGCTCTGACAGTGATCGCTGGTACTGGTGGACCTCAAAAAGCCATCCTGACAATGGACGTCAACGGCAAGCACGAAACCCGTGAAGCTACAGGCGACGGCCCGGTTGATGCCACCTTCAACGCGATCAAGGCAATTTGGCCGCATGACGCAAACATGTCCCTCTATCAGGTACATGCAGTGACAGAAGGCACCGATGCGCAGGCTGAAGTTTCCGTTCGTCTGGAAGACAACGGCAAAATCGCAACTGGTAAAGGTGCAGACACAGACACATTGGTCGCCTCTGCCCGCGCCTACGTCTCTGCACTGAACAAACTGACAATCCGCCGTCAGCGTCAGGTCAACGTAGAAGACGCGATCACCGTTTAAGTCATTCAATTTTCATGGAAAGAGCGCGGGTCGAAAGCCCCGCGCTTTTTTTGTGCCAGTTCAGGCTGGAACAGCAAGCTTTTGACAGCTTGGGCTAAGCACCTGATAAAATTCGCAGGGCAACCCATCAACCAGTCGCGTCTCACGAAACTCAAAGCCTGCACGCTTCATGACTTTCTTGGAAGCATGATTTTCTGGATGAGCAAAGGCCAAAAGGTGAGAGTAATAGGTGTTCTCGAAGAACCACTCCACCAGCGCCTGCGCAATCTCACTGCCAAAACGTTTGTTCCAGAAGTGCTCTAACAAAGTGTAGTCCATCTCGACTTCGGCGGTTTTCTCGTAAAGAGAGAAACCAGCACGGCCAACGAACTCACCCTCATGCGTCGACAGATGCCATTGGCTGAAACCCATCAGTTCCTGGGTCTCAATAAAGCTTGCCAACCGTTTTTTCACGATCGAAACATCCCAGGCCACATTAGTGGGCTGTAAGTAACGATTGACCTCTGGATTGCTATGAAGGCTTACAAGATCTGCCAGATCATCAGAGGTAAAAGGTCGTGCCCGCAGCCGTTTCGTTTCCAGGATTGGGAGTGTCACGCTTGCTTCCTCCATTATAATCACACGCCAGCCAGCCAGAAAAACCAGCCACGTAAGACCAACAGCCTCAGGTCACATCTGGAGAGTCCTCCCTCAGATTACAACCGCCTTAATGCATGCAATATGCTTTTAAATACCATCAAAATTCAAAGCCGAATGCTTGATGGCACTTCATTATGTCTAAAAAGCGTCAGAAGTCCTGCTACATGCAATCCTTTGAAATTCAGTAGGATTTTCTCGAAGAAAGTATGCAGACAACATTTAATAAGGCAAAATTACGATCTTTAGATACCACAGATTTGCCGGATAACGCCAATTATGCGAGCCGCACAATGACTTAAGGTAAACCTAGTCTTATACAACTCATCACAATCACTTAAAATTAGTACTGGTCGGTGGAGTATACTCACACCGACCAGAGCTCTAAGGAGCCTCAGCTCCGCCGCAAATTAAATTTCTCGGAATATAGTATGGCTTGTTTGGCGGCCTCTGCCAAACGTGCGCCTCTCTTTAAAGAAACCGTAGAAAGATGTCACTCAGAAATTCATCCGTAAAACTATCTATCTGCCAATTTTAACAGGGATTTTCGCCAATCAATAAAAGCCAGCATTAAGATCCATGGGAGAACGCAGTCTTCACAGTTTCAACAAAAGCTTCAGTTTCGCTGGTCTTGAGCGGGTCAATATTCTGCCAGGTCGAAAGTTGTCCCCTGAAGAACGTGGATTGTCGCTTTGCATAGCGGCGCGTCTCAGTCTTAGCTTTCTCAATTGCCCAGTCCATGCTGGTGAGCCCCTGAGCCGCTTCAGCAAGCTGCTTCACGCCAATCGCCTTCATCACTTGCAGGTTTGGATCAAGGCCCTTGGCCCAAAGCGCGCACGCTTCCTCAACCGCTCCCTGCTCCACCATCAAATCAAACCGGCGATGAATTCGATCATGCAGGACTTTGCGATCTGGCGACAATACCACTCTCACAGATTCATCAGTACTCAGCAAAGGAGTGCTACGCTCATTCTGCCAGACTGATAAAGACTTACCCGTCCCCTCAATAACCTCCAGAGCGCGTACAATGCGCTGCGTGTCTGATGGGTGCAAACGGTCAGCCATAATCTGATCCCGCTCTCCCAGAGCGTTATGAAGCGCCCCTGCAACTGCATCCTGTGAGAACACCCGCCAATGCTGTCGCACATCCTCTGGGATGTCGGGCATCAGAGACAGTCCCTCCAGCGCGGACCTGAAGTAAAGACCAGTTCCACCAACAACAACCAGCGGGCGACCCGCCTGCCGCGCGTCAGACAACAGTTCTTCAAACTCCGTCAGCCAGTTCATTACGCTGTAAGGTTGGTCACTGGGCACATGGCCGAACAAGTGGTGCGGTGCCTGCGATTCTTCTTCCACGCTTGGACGCGCGCTCAAAATGTGCAGATCAGAATAGATTTGCATGGAATCTGCATTAACAACCCACGCATTCAGCTCTTTTGCTAGTTGAATGGAAAGAGCTGTCTTGCCGCTGGCCGTCGGTCCGGCTATCAACACCGCAACAGGCCTTTTACCAGCGCCATTCACTTGCCCAGTCCGAGAGCTGCTTATGTCGTTTGTTGTCACGCTCATTTCCAATCCAGCCAAACCCGCTGTCACTGAGGATATCGTTGAGAAGGTCAGTGCCCTTCTTCCCGCGGCTCCTCAGGTTAAGGTTCTCAACCCTCACATCGCTGTAGACCTGACGATTGAGGGTCACGCAGAACCTGAAGAACTCGAAAGCTCTATTCGCACAAACCTTGCAAATGCACCAGTTGATGTTTTCATTCAACCCCAGAATGGCCGCAGAAAGAAACTCCTGATCGCAGATATGGATTCCACCATGATCCAGCAGGAGTGCATTGATGAGCTTGCAGCGGAACTGGGATTGAAAGAGAAAATCTCCGAGATCACCGAGAGCGCCATGCGCGGCGAAATTGAGTTTGAACCTGCTCTGCGACAGCGCGTTGCCCTGCTTAAAGGCCTGGGCACCGAAGTCATCGGCAAGACCATCGAAAATCGCATTACGTTGACACCTGGCGGACGAGAACTCGTGCAGACCATGAAAGCCAATGGCGGATATGCCGCACTGGTATCCGGTGGCTTCACCTCGTTCACGCAGAAGATTGCCGAAGTCATCGGCTTCGATGAAAACAAGGCCAACATCCTTCTGGAAGCGGAATCTAAGCTCTCAGGTGAAGTTGCTGAACCGATCCTTGGCAGACAGGCGAAACTAGACCGCCTCAACGAGCTCACTGAGGAAAAGAGCATCGTGCTGGAAGACGTCATTGCAGTGGGTGATGGCGCCAATGATCTGGCCATGATCTGCGCTGCTGGTCTGGGAGTTGCCTTCCACGCAAAGCCGAAAGTGGCTGCGGAAGCTCGCGCTAAGATCAACTACGGCGACCTAACAGCCCTGCTCTACATTCAAGGTTACAGCCACGACGAATTTGCAAAGACCTAAGTTTCCTTGCCTTCAAATAAAAAAGCCGCCTCCAATCTGGAAGCGGCTTTTTTCATGTCTGATAAAAACGAACTAGTCTTCGATACGAACTGCAACAAACCGCAGTTCGCCAGAACCGTTGGAAAGCAACAGCAACGCAGAGCGACGTTTATCAGCCTTAAGAGCTTCGATCATAGCAACCACATCTTTTGGTGCTGCAACAGGCTCCTGAGCCACCTCAACAATCACATCACCAGCGCGAACCCGTTTGTCTTCAGCAGAACTGCCTTCAGCAACACGGGTAATCACAACGCCTTCGATTTCGTCTGACAGGGCAAAACGTTCACGCAAAGGTTCATCGATTTTAGCTAGAGACAACCCAAGCACAACGGTTTCATCCGCCTTGCTCTTTGGACTTTCCTGCTCTTCCTCAACCTTCTCAATTTCAGCCACCTCATCAAGACGTCCGAGGGTGACCTCAAGCTCGACTTCTTCACCACGGCGCAAAACCATGAGCGGAACAGTACTGCCAATCGTTGTCGTAGCAACCATGCGCGGCAGATCGCGCATTTCAGGGACACTCCGACCATCAAAGCTCAGCACAACATCACCTGGCATGATGTCAGCTTCCTGTGCAGGTCCACCCTCAGTTACACCAGCAATCAAAGCACCACGCGCGCTGTCCATACCCAGGCTCTCAGCGATCTCTTCAGTGACATGCTGAATACGCACACCAAGCCAGCCGCGACGGGTTTCACCAAACTCACGCAGCTGCGCAATCACACGGGTAGCAGTCTCTGCAGGAATGGCAAAGCCGATGCCGATAGACCCACCTGAAGGCGAGAAAATAACAGTGTTGATCCCGACAACTTCGCCATCCATGTTGAACAGCGGACCACCCGAGTTGCCTCGGTTGATAGCAGCGTCGGTCTGAATAAAGTTGTCATAAGGACCAGAGTTAATATCGCGGTTTCGTGCAGAAACGATACCTGCTGTAACTGTACCGCCAAGACCGAACGGATTACCGATCGCCATCACCCAGTCACCAACACGCAGCACTTCAGAACTGCCGAACTTCACCGAGTCCAAGGTTGACTGAGGTTCAACCTTCAAAACAGCAAGGTCTGTCTTTTCATCAGATCCAAGCAACTGTGCTGACAGTTTGGTTCCATCATTGAAGTTAACGGTAATCTCGTCCGCACCTTCAATCACATGGTTGTTGGTAACAATGATGCCCTTTTCACCGTCAATAACAAAGCCAGAACCGAGCGATTGAACACGCTGCGGGCTTTCACCTTCAGGTTCTTGCCCGTTGAAGAATTCTTCGAAAAATTCCTGAAAAGGAGATCCCTCAGGGACATCTGGCAGTTGAAGAGACCGTTTGGCTTTCACTCTTTGCGCAGTCGAAATGTTGACCACGGCATCACCAAGCTCTTCAGCAAGGTCTGCCAGAGATTCTGGGCCGCTTGCGCGAGCACTATCGAAGCTGCCGGTCACCGCCGCAACTCCAAGTACACTCGCAAAAACAATTGCCTTGATCGATCGTCCAAGCTCAAGGCGAGGGAAAACACCGGCCATAAGCCATCTCCTCAGATTATCAGGTGAACACAAACACTTCACCAGAACGCATACTGAAAACAAATATGCCCGCGCTTGGTTAATAAAGCGCGGGCAAAACTAACATTTATTTCTTAACTGCGTCAGGCTGATTTCTCGCAGTTGTATCATTGGCAAATCTGCGTCTAGCCACTGAGGGAACGCACCAACCATACAATCAACACACCCAGCCCCATCGCAGCAACACCGCCAAGACGGAGAGACTGATCAGGAATCTCCTGAGCTTTCCGCATGAATTCCTTCAAATGACCTGGGGCTAGAGCATAAACAACTCCCTCAACAACGAGGACAAGTCCCAGAGCCACAATAAAATCATTCATTACTGAGGTGCACCAACCGCCGGAGCACTCCGCGTTCCACTTGGATCGTTGAAGTAGCGGAAGAAGTCAGAGTCAGGAGACAGCACCAGAGACGTATCGCCACCTTCCAGAGCATTGGTATATGCCTGCATGGAACGATAGAACTCGAAGAAGCTTGGGTCTTTGCCATAAGCTTCTGCAAAAATCTGGTTGGCAGCCGCATCACCATCACCACGGATGATATCAGCATCACGCTGTGCTTCAGCAACAAGAACGGTTGCATCACGATCAGCACGAGACTTAATACGGCGAGACTGCTCTTCACCCTGTGCGCGGATTTCAGTTGCTTCACGCTGACGCTCTGTCTGCATACGACGGAAAATCGCCTGAGAGTTAGCTTCCGGCAGGTCCGCACGACGGATCTTCACGTCAATCACGTCAATACCGATCGCAGCAGCGCTTTTGTCTACGTCCTGACGGATCTTTTCCATCAGATCAGAACGGTCATCACGCACCACCTGTACGAAGGTTGCTTTTGCCAGTTCAGAACGCAGAGAAGACTGCAGGAACGTCGCAAGACGGCGTGCACCTTCATTTACGTTGTTCACAGACTGGTAGAAGCGCACTGGGTTGGTGATACGGTAACGAGCAAACGCATCAACAGTCAGACGTTTTTTGTCAGCAACAATTGCTTCCAGAGGAGGCATGTTGAGATCAAGAATACGCTTATCCAGAACGATAACATTCTGCCAAGGCAACTTGAATTTCAAACCCGGCTCAGTTTCCTGGGCTTTCACCTCACCAAACTGCAGAACAAGTGCCTGCTCAGTTGGGGTAATGATGTAAGCCGACCAGTAAAGAACCAGAGCGATAGCAGCTATAACAATGCCAAGAAGACCGCTTTTCATTAGTTGTTTCCTCCAGCACGTTTGTTCAGCTGGTCAAGCGGCAGATAAGGCACAACACCATTTTGCTGACCATTTCCGTCGATGATGATTTTCGGATTTTTGCTCAAGACATTTTCCATGGTCTCAAGATAGAGGCGCTGGCGAATAATATTAGGAGATTTCGCGTATTCCTCATAAATCTTGCTGAAGCGCTGTGCCTGACCATTTGCATTCGCAATAGTCTTGTCACGATACGCTTGTGCAGCTTCAGAAACGCGAGCCGCATTACCACGAGCTTCAGGGACGATCTTGTTAGCGTAAGCTTGTGCTTCGTTCTGGATACGCTCTTGGTCAGCACGAGCTGCCTGAACATCACGGAACGCTTCAATAACCTGCGCAGGAGGATCAACCTTCTGCATCTGAACCTGAGTAACCTCGATACCAGCTTTGTAGTTATCGAGAGTTTCCTGCATCAGTTTTTGCACTGCAATCTGAATTGGGGCACGGTTTTCAGTCAGAATTGAATCAATGCGGGAGCTGCCAACAACTTCACGCATCGCGCTTTCAGCCACTGCTTTCACAGTGCCTTCTGGGTTCTGAATGTTAAACAGGTATTCCTGAACACCAGTAGGAGTATTTTGAATGCGCCACTGAACTTTGAAGTCTACGTCAACGATGTTTTCATCGCCGGTCAACATCAGGCTCTCTTCAGGCACATCACGCTGGTTGATAGAGCTGCCACGAACGAACTCTTCCATACCAACAGTCAATTCGCGAACACGCAGCACTTCTGGAGTGCGCACTTCACCAACCGGATATGGCCAGTTGTAGTTCAGACCCGGATCGGTTTGTCCAACGACCTTACCGAATACCAGTTCCACACCAACTTCACTTGGTTCAACGCGGTAGATACCGGTAGCAAGCCAGATAACAACAGCAACGAGAATAGCGAACAAAATGCCTTTAAAGCCAAGGCCGCCGCCATCACCAGGAAGAACGGATTTCAGCTGATCCTGACCCCGTTTGAGGATTTCCTCAAAATCAGGTGGATTACCGCCACCACCGTTTCCGCCGCCACGCTGTGGGCCACCGCCGCCACCCCAAGGGCCACCACCGCCCTTGTTGCCGCCGGAGTTCCCCCAAGGGCCGCCGTTATTGCCGCCACCTCCGCTTTGATTGCTCCAAGGCATAGAGAGATCCCTTTACTAGGTATGCTGCCGGACAAACCGACAAATAGATGAGAGTTAGACTAAGCCAACTATTACTTGATTAGGGTTATAGGCAAGTTACCAGCACCTTTCAACGAATGCAGATACGCCAAAAGGCTGCACTTTATGGAAAAACACCAAAACCCCACAGAAACCGGACATTATTGAAGAAGATAAGCCTTCTTTCGCACGTTTCAACCGACGTACAAGAGCCTACCTGCAAATTTCAGCTGTAAGAATTAGAGGCACAATCAGGCAAATTCTTGCTGTTTTGCTCAACAAAACGTAAACCAAGCCAACACACAGCGGAAACGTGCAGAGTTTCAAGCCCTCAGCTTTCAGGCGGCACCCTTAAACGCATATCAATATGCGGAATACCATCGTCCAGATAGGTCTCCGAAGTGGCGTAGAAGCCAAGCCCGCCATAGAAGTCCTTCAGATAGTCCTGTGCCTGCAACTCCACGCGCGCATCATCATTGGTCGCTGCACAATAAGAAAGCGCGGCATTCATCAACTTACCGGCAATACCCTGCCCACGCGCATCCTTTGAGACCAACACACGGCTAATCTTGTACACATCGCCATCGTCGTGTTTCAGGAGGATTCGCAGCGCCCCAAGAATATGCCCGGCATCATTCATCACGAGAATGTGTTTATTGACAGGATCGAGCCCATCGATATCTGGATATGCGCACTGCTGTTCAACAATAAACACATCGCAACGTAACTTTAGCAAAGCATAGAGCTGTTCAACGCTGAACTCGTTGAAGTCTTTAAGCTCAAGAAACTGGGACATTCCACCTCAAAAATTCCGCGGCTCACTCCCGAAAAGCAAGCCTCAAACCCTTATTTATCTTGGTGGTCAGCGTTCAAATTGCAAGTCAATTACTGCCAGAAACTAATCTTTAGGCAGATTTCACAAGCAGAAACAGAAGGAAAGACCCAAAGCACCGATCCCCTTAACCTCTCATTAATGAAGAGCGGCGGGGATGCAAATGCGGGCAATAAAGCCAAAACACCTCATGAACAGCTTGCAGCGCAGGTTCCTGCCTTCGTCCTCCTATCAATCGGAGTGGGACGAAGAAACGATACCCAATTGGTTTCATAGCGAGCTGACCGATCTTCATAGCCAGAAGATTGAAAAGCAGGCGAAATTGTATTCAACCCTGCCTCTCTCTTGCGCTCAGGCTTTGCAAACCCATGGCATCTGGATCAAACATGATGTGTTGCCGCGGGAGTTCTTTCGCAGGCTCAAGTTTGAAGCCTTTGACTATTTTGTCGGGCAGAGAGATCGGAATAAGCGGCTTCTCTCCAACTGGCATAACGCACAAAGCTTCACACTGCCGTTGAACTATACGCACCTTCTCAGGCAACCCTTTTTGCAATCTGCCATCACAGACGAGCTTATTCCGCCACCGCTACAGTTCGCAGCAGGCAGAAAAGCCAAGCCTGCGTACCATATCGAGGCAATGGCACAATGCACGCCGTCTTTCCGCTTTGAAACGGAAGGCAGCAACACACCACCTTTTGAAATTGAACACGATGCATTCTCACCCGGCGCGATTGCGTTACTTTTCCTGGAAAAAATCACACCAGAAGACGGCGCAATGTTTTACATCCCCGGCTCACATCGCATGACAGAACAGCGTATTTTCTGGGAGTACCAGCGCCATCTTGACTATACAGAGATGGAAGAAGAGGCCGATGAGCCCATCACAGGGCTGAGTGATCTGCAAGAACTGGATCTGCCACCTCTCCTGCCTTTAAAGGTAGAGGCAAACACACTGCTGATTATGGACCGCTCAGGTTTCCATGGCCGCCTGCCAAGCACCAACAACGCACACAACGCCCATACTGCTCACCGCCTTGCCTTACGCGCAGACCTCACAACAAAGTCTTCAACGCGCAACAACTAATCAGCCTGCATCAAAGCTTGCGACGATAAATTTCCAATGAGGAATCAGCGGAGTCTTTTTCCCCACGATCAAACGGCGTGCGTTCAGCAAGCTCCCATTCGCCCTCATAGATATCCGGGAATTTCGTGTCACCGTCTGGCTGCGCATGAATACGGGTAATGTAGAGAGTAGAAGCCTTAGGCATCGCTTCTTTATAGATCTGCCCCCCACCCACAATCATGATCTCATCGACGCCATCATTCTCAGCAATGTCATTTGCGAGCGTGAGTGCATCACCAAGACTGCTGACCACTTCAACACCTTCATAAGCGTAGTTCGGATCACGTGTGATAACGACATTTTTGCGGTTTGGAAGAGGCTTGCCAAGCGTCGTGCAAATACTCTCAAAGGTCCGACGCCCCATGATCACGGGCTTACCTGTTGTCGTCTTGCGAAAGAACTTCAGATCGGTAGAAACAGACCATGGCATGTCATTGTTTGCGCCAATCACACCATTTTCAGCCACAGCTGAGATCATCGAAATTTGCTTCATCCTATCCTCAATCGGCAAGAGACAAGTCGTACTCAGTTGATGAGAGCATCAAGCTCCCATCTAAACCAGTTCAGGCAGCAGGAAAGAACCTACGGCCTCACATTCCAACTAAGCATTAACGGCAGGCCTTCGTCTGTAACATCGAACACACCATAGGCCGCTGTCTTCAGTTTCAAATCAGCACCAGCACCTTGATCAGCCAGTGCTTTCAATGCAAAGCGTGCAATCCCGTTACTGGTCACTACAAGAAGGGTCTTACCTGGGAACTTCTTGGGAGCAGATGCAAAGAACTCCTGCCAGCGTCCAATCACAGCGTGCGGGTCAATGTGCCAGCCATTCGGCGGCACACCTTCTTCTTCCCATGCACGAAGAGCCTCGTCACCAATCCGGGCCAGAACCTCTTCCTCGGGTTTATTTTCATCCGGGCCGTAATCGATCTCCACCAAAAACGGCAGAACCTTCAAATCAACCTCTTCAGCCTGCGTTTTCAGTGCAATCTGCGCTGTTTGCTTCGTTCTCTGCAGCGGAGAGCAAAACGCCATATCAAAGCTCACACCCTGATCAGCAAAGTGCTCAGAGAGCTTCTCAGCCTGACCCAGACCAGAAACACTGAGAGGCAAGTCTGTACGGCCACCAACACGAGTGACAACATCGCCCTTATCAAAAGTGTTGCCGTGTCTAAGAATGTAAACGCGCGTCAAAGGCCAGTCTCCAAATGATCAAACGGGTCGCCAAATTTAGCAATCAATTGTGCAGCAAGCTCCGCATCGCTTGGCGTATCCACACCAGACATGGAAAGTTTAGGCGGCTGCACTTCTTCCGCATGAACAACCATACCGTTTTCCAGAAAACGAAGCTGTTCAAGCCCTTCCATCTGCTCGTAGTACCCGAGCCCAAGCTCGTTGAAGCGTTCAAGCGCGTCAACGCGGTAGCCATAAAGCCCGATATGGCGGAAGACAGGAGAAAGCTTGTCGCTCTCCCGCAGTTCCTCTTCTTTACGAATGGCCGGAAGAATATTCTTGGAGAACCACAGAGCCGTTCCATCATCCCTGCGCACACAAGTTGTGCCGGAAAACGGATGAGCCTTCTTGTGCTCACGGAGCTCGTCCAACCCGTTCCAGTCCAGCCGAATAACAGGCGTGAACACATCCGCATCAGGACGCATTGCAGCAGCCTGAATCAACGCAGAAACATGCTCAGGCGGTGTAAACGGCGCATCACCCTGCAGGTTTAAAACGAACTCAGGATGCGTGCCATGCACTCTGGAGGCAGCAAGTGCTCGGTCCGTACCCGATGGATGCTCCGGATCAGTCATCACAAAGGGCGCACCGATATGGCGGCAATGCTCGGCAACCTCTTCATGGTCCACCGCGACCACATAGTCAGAACCAGTTTGTTTCGCCGCAACACGAGCAACCTGCACAACACGCTCCAGCAAACTGCGACCACTGATTGGGTGCAGCGGCTTACGCGGGAAACGAGTTGATCCAATACGCGCCGGAACGCAAATAAGGGTTCGCATGGGAACTCCTTTTAAAAAACCAAAGACAACTAGACCGCAACAACACCTTTGATGTGTGGATGCGGGTCATAACCTTCCAAAGCAAAGTCCTCGTAGCAGAACCCGAAGATATCCTTCACTTCTGGATTGATATGCATAACAGGCAAGGCCCGCAGCTCTCTGGAAAGCTGAAGCTCAGCCTGCTCCATATGATTTGAGTAGAGATGCGCATCACCAAGCGTATGAACAAAATCACCAGCTTCCAGATCGCAAACCTGTGCAATCATCATGGTCAACAATGCATAAGAAGCGATGTTGAACGGAACACCCAGGAACACATCTGCAGAACGTTGGTAGAGCTGACAGGAAAGCTTGCCGTTTGCCACGTAAAACTGGAACAGCGAATGACAAGGCGGCAGCGCCATATCGTCAACAAGCGCAGGGTTCCAGGCAGAAACGATCAACCGGCGGCTATCCGGGTTCGTTTTGATCTGCTTCACCACATTGGCAATCTGGTCGATAGAGCCACCATCAGGCTTAGGCCAGGAGCGCCACTGATAACCATAGACAGGCCCCAGGTCGCCATTCTCATCTGCCCATTCGTCCCAGATGCGCACCTTATGATCTTTAAGGTACTTGATGTTGGTATCACCCGCTAAAAACCAGAGCAGCTCATGAATGATAGATCTCAGGTGCAATTTCTTGGTCGTAACAACCGGAAAGCCCTTGGACAGATCAAACCGCATCTGATGACCAAAGACAGACTTGGTACCTGTTCCGGTACGATCTTCCTTGACCACACCTTCATCCATGATACGGCGCATCAGCTCTAGATATTGCTGCACGAAGGATCATCTCCTGTTTTACGATTCGAGTCGCGCACAGTATAGCCAATCTACCGAAAATCGCCTCTGTGCCATCTTGCATACGGGGTCTTACCCCAAGCTTCCGTCGATAAAAAGACCGGGAAATTAGCTTGAGCGCTTCCGCCTTAGGCAAATCCCCGCAAAAGCGTCATTTACAAATCTTCAACACCACCACTTGTTCAAATTGGCCTGTGAATATGCCGCTTTGTCAACAGGTTCTCTTAGCCCTGCGACAGTAACCGATAGCTTTTGCCCTTCCATTTGCCAGTGCGTGCACCTATATTCCCCCTGCCAGTTCGCTGGCTACGGCAATAAATTGCGAGCGCAATAAACCATTCGGACCCGGGGGCGGTACCCGGCGCCTCCACCAAAGCCCGTTGTACTCCAGCGGTCTTCGGGGGGGCGAAACAGGATCGACGAGGGCGTAAAGGCTTTGTTTTTGCTCGGCATGGTACCACCGTTATCGGACCAAAATGATAGTTGCAAATGACAACTACGCTATGGACAACGCTGTAGCTGCGTAATGCAGTTCCGGTAGTCCACTAAGTCCCGTTGGTTAGCACCTTCAGGCGGGGTTCGGAGGCACCTGGCAACAGAAGCCTCCACTTTAGTGTTAAAAGGCTCTTTCCTTATTCTATGCCTATTCAAGGTATAGAAATAAAAGACAGGCCTTTTTGTCGCCTCTACGCTATAGTTAGGCCGAATAAGAACGCAAAGGATGAGCGGTGCCGGACATGGCTGAAGATTTAATCCGCTATGACATCATCATTCAGGACGCGTTGAGAAACGCAGTCCGAAAGATATTGGTTGAGGTCAACCGGGCAGGACTTCCCGGAGAGCACCATTTTTACATTGCCTTTGAAACCACGGCCCCTGGCGTCAAGATTTCAAACCGCTTAAGGGAACGTTACCCGAAAGAAATGACGATCGTGCTGCAGCACCAGTTCTGGGACCTGCAGATCACTGAGCACGCTTTCGAGGTTGGTTTGTCCTTTGGTGGTGTTCCGGAGCATTTGTATGTTCCGTTCTCTGCAATCAAGGGTTTCTTCGATCCGTCTGTCCAGTTCGCTCTTGAGTTTGAGCCTGGCAAAACCGGTGAAGAACTGCCTGCAGAATTCCGCATTGCGGAACGTGATCTGGACTCTGTGGAAGAGTTCCATGCACGTCTGGAATCGGCTGTCGAACAGGACGAAAAAGAAGAAGCTAACGCAGCTGCTTCCGAAACAGAAGAGACAGCTTCAGACTCTGAGGACGAGAAAGAGAAAACTGACTCTGACGAGACTTCCAAAGATGACAACGGAAGTGCGCAGGTTGTTTCTCTGGATGCTTTCCGCAAGAAGAGCTGATCCTTCCGACCAAGATAAGAGCGGTCGGCTCATCAACGTCATGTAATGGGTGATTGTATGAGCGCGACCGTTGTTAACCTGCGTCAGGCCCGCAAACAAAAGGCCAGAGACAGCAAAGCCCGCTCCGCTGCGGAAAACCGCCGGAAGTTTGGGCGTTCAAAAGCCGAAAAATCTCAGGAAAATGCAGAAGCAGACCTGCAGACAAAACGCTTTGAAGGTCACAAGTTGGCCTCCGTCTCTTCTTCATCACCAGCAGATAAAGAGTGAGGCATCCTTATGAGCCTCAAGAAACGCTCGATCACCCTACACGGACATAGAACCAGCATCACGCTGGAGCCGGAGTTCTGGTCTGGGCTGGAAGACTTTGCGCGAAGTCAGGGCAAGAACATTACCGCGACCATCGCCTCAATCGATGATGAGCGAAACCCAGAAAACAACCTCTCAAGCTGCATCCGCGTCGCCGTGCTCAAACACTTTCAGACCCAACTGGTCAGTTAACCTGCAGCAGGCGACCACCTGGCAGCTCAATGAACTTAGGCGCTCCCCGCTCATCAGCCTGTAAATCAGGCAGCGGTCCACGCAAGACCTGATTGTCATTGCCTGCCTCAAGCACACCAAGATTTTTCGGAGCACCTGACTGGATGATAGGCCCAAGCAGGTCAACCTCTCCCGCTGGCACAGTCGCCTCGTTCACGCCACCAATGGTCACCGGAGCTTCCAATGCAGGTAGGCTGGATTTCGCTCTCGGTTTGGGCGGATCAACAATTGCAACAGAGGGGTTAACGGGCTTTTTTGCAGTGGCGTCTCCATCAAGAACAGACCGAATACGCGCACTAAAATCCTGTACAGTGCTCTTGTTGCTCTCAGCGTCGGCCTTAGCTTGCGCTTCAGCCGCAGCCTTGGCTTCCGCAGCAGCTTTCGCCTCTGCTGCTTTGTGAGCTTCCTCAGCCCGCTTCACAGCCTCAACCGCTTTTGCCTTGCGCGCTTCTTCCTCAGCTGCCAGGCGGGCAGCACGGGCTTTCGCTTCTTTGTCTGCCTGCGCCTGTTGCTTACGTTCAACTGCAGCAGCAGCTTCGGCTTGCCGAGCCTTTTCCGCGTCCTCAACAGCCTGCGCCTTTTGGGCGGCTTCCTCTTCCCGCTTTTTCTTCAGTTCATCAAGCATGCGCTCTTGCTCAGCAATCTTGCGCTGCTCTTCTTCAATCCGTTTCACATTCAGCTCAATCGCACGAAGATTGAGGTAGGAGAGCAAAGGTCCCGTATCCAGTTTGCGCACTGGGTTTTCCAGCGGACCAGAATACAAGATAGCGACCTGAGGCTCCGCACCCGCAACCTTTTGCGCCTCGTCACGGGTCTTCATGGAAACATCGCCCGTCAGCGCCCACTTCTCCAGATCAACAAGCGCAGAGCCAAACAGCGTGGTCCCGGCAGTATCAACGGAGATGTTACGCGCCCGGATCCGCCCACTGGCAATGCCCAGGGACCCGTCAACCCGGTTGAACGATATAGAGCCCGCATCCAGATGGTCCGCAAAGGTGTTTTGAATAGCAGCCTCATCCAGCTCAAGACCTGCATCCGCTGCCTTGATCACGAGGTCAAAGGCCGCTGGGTTGATCCGGCGAATTACACCATCAGTGACGCTGAAAGTACCACCACCTGAAAGACCTGCCACAAGACCGGAGATTGTACGCCCGTTTCCTTCAAACTCAGCAATTGCCTGCAGCTTACCAGTGGCTAAAGCACGACCTTCGTCAGCCCAGGCCAACTCTTCAAAGTCAGCGTCATCCAAACGGAACCGGCCAGACAGAGTCGCCTGCCCCTGATCCCGCCGCAGATCGAAAGCACCAGAAAACTCACCGCCTGCAAACCGGCCAGTACCTTCATTGATAGACAGCTGATCTGAACGCAGCCGAAGCTGACCACTGGCGGCGTCCAGTCGGAACTCATCACTGAACAAAGCACGATCACTCTTCACATCAAGGGTCAGATCCACACCATCAGCAAGGCCTTGCCCCAGCGCCTGCGAGGACCACACAGAATCTTCCTGAAGCACACCGGCCCAAACATTGGCTCCCAGCAGCAGCTCACTCAAACTGCGCATATCAAGCTCAGACAATTCCAGCTTGCCGGATGCTTCTAAAGGTCCACCCTTCTTCAAAGTACCTTCAAGATCACCAGACAGATCCATATTAGCCAGCTGGCCTTTCAGATCTGAGAGTTTGAAGTCCCGCCCGCGTCCTTCAAGCTGACCACTCAGGTTCGCTTTGAGAGGACCGGAGTAAATTGGATAAATCTTGCCAAATGCCAGTCCATAATCCGCCAGATCATCAGACTGCAACGCAACCTTGGCAGACCAGACAGCAGCAGACCGGTTCGGAATCCGCACGGTGCCATCGGAGAGGATCTTCAACCCAACAAGGTCACTGGAAAAACCAAAGGCCAGTTGATCGCGCGGACTGCCAGACAAGGAAAGACGAACCTCTCCCGGTTGCAGTTGCGTGATTGGGATAGCCTCAAACCCGAGCTGTCGAAGCACTTTGACGCCATCTTTGCCACCAAGCGTCATTTCCGCATAAAGGTCACCTTCTGCGAAATCATCAATGCGGCCTTCAAATGTACCATTCAAATCCAGATCACTGACGCCAACCTCACCAAAAAGGTTCAAAGACATATCCGTCCGCCCCTTCTCAGCATAGGCAGAAAGCTCAGCTTTAAGGCTGGCGGGTGCAAGATCCGGAGCAGCTGTTTTCAAGCGCTCAATCAACGGATGGTCAGGTGCATATTCTTCCAAAACAGCAACCGCTCCAGTCAGAGACGATGCTGTCAACGTGCCTTTGATGTTCCCCTGTGGTGTCGTGCTCAGGTCATCAATGCGGCCCTTCATATCAATGTAAGCACCAGCAAAATCACGGATTTTCAGCTGCTCGATTGAAAGCGCATCCCGGCTCAGGCTCGCACTCACGGCCATGCTTTTTGCTTTCACGCCACTGGCAACAAGCTCATCTGCATAAAGCCGCATGGACATATCAACCGCACTGGGTTTGATCTTCTTACCCGTAAACGCTTCCACATAACGCTGGATTTCATCCAGATTGACGCGGTCACTATCCATATCAACGGTGATCAACGGGCTGCGATCAAGTGGATGCTCAAATGAAATCAAGCCAACACTGCGCACATCTCCGGCATCAATCCGCAAATCAGGAAGTCGCAGAGCACCGGAACCTGCTTCAACACGGCCTCTCAACGCAACAGGAGACAAACGTTTGGAAGCATCCTTCCGCTCCCCCAACCACCAATGCGCCAGCTGATGTGGCTGACGGGAAGAAATCTCCCAATCCCCCTGATAGCCGGCAGAGCCGCGCAGCTCCAGGTAACCACTGGTCTTGAAGAGGCTACGACCCGGCAACTCACCAGAGAGCTCATCAATCTTCCAGCCAGTGCCAGTCGATTCAAGTAAGGCACTCAGATTGGAAACAACAGAACCACCCGCCACCACAACAGGCACGGTCAGATCCATATTGCCTTTCACATCCAGCAAGGGCAGAGACTGCAAGCCGCCAGCCAGTCGCGTCAAAACAGCATCAGTCGGAACCAGCGGACGCTGTGGCCCACCACCAATCATTCGGTCCAGATCAACCTGTTTAAACTGAGCAACAGCCTGAAATTCTGGCTCTGGACCAAAACTATAAATACCGCCACCTTCAGCGGTAATCGGGCGATCTTCTGAGCCAAGACGCAAAGTACTCTCAGTCAGTTCCAGCCGCTCACCGTCCAGATTAAACTTACTCTTCCCAGCCCATTCCAGCGCATCAGAGCCTTCACTGACAACAGATTGAACCTCGGCATCTCCGTAATAGGAGACCACACCGTTCTGGTGTGTCAGGAAACCATCCGTTGAGAATTGAGCTGCAACATTTGCAGGAGACACCTGCGTCTTAACCCGGATCTGACCATTGCGTTCAACACGGCCACTACCAATTTTCAGCGTGTAAGGCACACCTTCATAAAGCATCGCGCCTTCCGCTTTGAAAGGCCCCTGCAAACCGCCAGCATAAAGCTCAAGGTTCGCATTGCCTGCGCGGCGTACTTCGCCCGTCCGTGCATCAGTCAGCACGACAGATCCATTTTGAACGCTCACGCCTTCCAGAATAAGCGAGGTCGGGTCGATTTCAGAAATAACGGAACGGCGGGAGTTGGTTTGCAAAACATCAAGACGGCCTTCCTCATCAAGAGAAAGGTTAAGCTCCGGCTCGTTGAGTTTCATCTCAGTGACGTGCACTTCTCCGCGCAAAAGCGAAGGCAATTCAATACGGCCTTCAAATCCTTTGATCGTCATCAACGGATCTTCGACAGCACCAACACGAACGTCAGAGAGCTTCACGTAGGGAGCAGGCAGCAGCTGGACATCGGTCTCACCGAGGATCGTCACCTGATGCCCCAGAACTTTCTCACCATAGCTTTCAAACAGGGAACGATAAGCTGACCAATCGATGACCAAAGGGCCAACAAGCGCGATGACCAGCGCCAAGATCAAAGTCCCACCGACGGTGATGTAAACCGAATTCAACGTTAAGCTCCTTTACCCACTTCGAACCTCACGCCTTGCCGCGCTGTCCGCCTATGAGCTGCATGCAAACACTTGTTTGTCTATGTGAATTACAGCAGGAACAAGACGACAGCAACGACTTAAGGCAATGTTTCCGAACGGAACGAAGCAAGTGCGTATTTACGGCACTTCTTTACTCGGTATCTAAGGCAAAAATCTTACCGGGGTTCATAATATTCAGCGGGTCAAGACTACGCTTGATGGCAGCCATCACAGCCACCCCTGCACCATGTTCCTTAGGCAGATACTTCATCTTGCCCTGCCCTACACCATGCTCACCAGTACAGGTTCCACCCAGCTCAATTGCACGATAATTCAAACGTTCAACAAACGCCTCAGACTTGGCAATGTCCTCAGGCTCATTCAGGTCCGTCAACACAAGCACATGAAAATTGCCGTCACCAACATGGCCAACTATCGGACCAATCAAGCCATTTTCTTCGATATCATCGTGTGTAGCCGTCACACAATCGGCCAGACGAGAGATTGGCACACAGACATCTGTCGACAGTCCGGTTCGCTCAGGTGCCAGACCAAGGCCAGCCCAATAAGCGTCATGCCGCGCGGCCCAAAGCTTGTTGCGCTCTTCAGGATCGGTCGCCCATTCAAATTTTTTCAAAGAGTTTTCAGCCGCAATCTCACCAAACCGCTCAGCCTGTTCTCTCACACCAGCCTCAGAGCCGTGGAATTCCACAAGCAGCAACGGTGATTCTGGCAAATCCAGCTTTGAATAGGCGTTAACGGATTGGACGGTCAGTGTGTCCAACAGCTCCATACGGGCAACGGGAATGCCATACTGCACCGCTTCGATAACCGTGTTGCAGCAATCCGCAATGCTATCGAAAGAGGCAATTCCACCTGAAATTGCTTCAGGTATACCCTTCAGCTTCAACGTAATCTCAGTGATCACCCCAAGCGTACCTTCCGAGCCAACCATTAAGCGCGTCAGATCATATCCAGCAGACGATTTCTTGGCACGGCTTCCAGTCTTCACAATGGTCCCGTCAGGCATGACAACCGTCAGCGCCAGAACCATATCCTTCATCGTCCCATAAAGCACCGCATTGGTGCCAGAAGCCCGCGTCGCCGTCATGCCACCAATAGTGGCATCAGCGCCCGGATCAATCGGGAAAAACAAACCAGTATCACGCAAATAAGCATTAAGCTGCTTGCGCGTCACACCCGGCTGAACCACACAGTCCAAATCCTCAGCATGAACTGAAACAACTTCATTCATCTGAGAGAGGTCCAGCGAGATACCGCCCCCCGGTGCATTCAGATGCCCTTCCAAAGAAGAACCACTGCCAAACGGAATGACCGGCACACGTAGGTCAGCACAAAGCTTTACGATTTCAGAGACTTCCTCAGTCGACTGTGCAAAGACAACAGCATCTGGCGGCTGGTTTGGTAGCCATGATGTCGTATGCCCGTGCTGCTTCCGCAAGCTCATGGATGTCTGGCAACGGTCACCAAATTTCTCATTCAAGAGCGCAATCGCTTTGTCGATCCCCTCGGCATTGCGTGTAACATTCAGCTGCATCCCCGTCAGAGACATGGCAGACCTCCTTTATATTCCAGATACTTCCCCCCGGAAGCACACCTCCAAGCATATAGTCGAAACTTCGAGACACGACTCGGTATTTATTGGAATTATAGTATTCTGCATGGCCAGCATAATTGAGCTTTTAGCAAGACGATTGCCACACAAGCCAACGGACCTGAAGAAGCTCCTTAAGTGTTTCTCAGTGCTTATCGAAAATAATGATCCAAAATCAGATGATCAGAGCATATCCTGATTGGCGTTTGCCGGGGAATCTCGTTAAAGACAATGCCAATCATTCATTGTCGTATCGCTTAATCTATTATGCCTAACCAAGCTAACCCGCTGAAAATCGCAATGCGCATAGCCTATAAATGGGTCGAACCTAACTTACGTTTGTTCATGTCATCGCGGCTCCCGCTTGTCTGGCTCCTTGCGTTGATCATCGGGGCAGCTGTGGGCGGATCTGCGATCCTGTTTCGCATTGGCATTGGGCTGGTTCAATGGTTATCGCTCGGCACTGTCTCCGAACGCATGATCAGCGCGGCAAACGCTCAACCATGGTATGTCATTGTTCTGGCACCTGTAATAGGCGGCGCAATTGTTGGCCTTCTTCTGCAAACAATCCAGAAGAAGCAGCGTGCCGGCGGCGTAGCAGACGTGATTGAAGCACGGGCTCATGGTGGAACCGGCCTGCCCTTTTGGCCCGGCCTCAGCTCCGCGCTCATCACAGTCATCTCACTTGGCAGTGGCGCCAGTGCTGGTCGTGAAGGCCCTATGGTTCATCTTGGCGCCACACTCGGCACCTCCGTCTTCTCCAAGCTGAAACTCCCTGATTCAACAATGCGTATCCTGCTTGCTGCAGGTGTCGCAAGTGCAGTTTCTGCAAGCTTTAACGCACCAATCGCAGGCGTATTGTTCGCGCATGAGGTCATCCTCGGACACTACGCAATGTCTGCCTTCGTTCCAATCGTGCTCTCATCAGCCATGGGAACGCTGGTGTCTCGCCTCTATTTTGGCGAAGCCGTGGCCTTCATCCTGCCCCACTACCAGATCAACACATACTGGGAATTCCCGGCTTTTGTGCTGCTCGGCATCATCTGCGCGATTGTTGCCATCTCATTCCAGTTTGCATTGATCGGCTCAGACTGGCTTGCCAGAAACATCAAGATGCCAATCTGGCTCCGCCCGATCATCGGCGGCGCATTGGTTGGCTCAATCGCTGTCTTTTATCCGGAAATCATTGGCGTTGGCTATGAGGCAACCGATGGAGCGCTCAACTCAGAACTACCGCTCACATTGATGCTCTCGCTACTCGTCGTGAAAACAGTAGCAACAGCCATCACGCTCGCCTCGCGCTTCGGTGGTGGCATCTTCTCACCCTCGCTGTATCTGGGAGCGATGACGGGTGGTGCCTTTGGTCTGATCGCGGCAAATCACCTGCCCGAAATGGCTTCCAGCCACGGCCTCTACGCTATTTTAGGCATGGGAGCGGTCGCCTCAGCCGTCCTTGGCGCACCAATCTCAACCACCATGATCGTGTTCGAGCTGACAGGTGGTTACGAGTTGTCCATTGCACTGCTGATCGCTGTCTCCATTTCAACAGGCCTCAATCAGGCAATTCATGGTCGTTCCTACTTCCATTGGCAGCTGGAAATGCGCGGTGTCATGCTGCAAGACGGTGCCCACAAATGGCTCGTCCGCATTGTTCATGTTGAAGATTTCGCAGATCCACCTAGGCCGGACTCCGATACCACCTTCGACCCAGAGTCAGAAGAACCGTTCCTTGCACCGCTCGACACGCTCGAAAAAGCGCTAAGAACCTTCGATGATGCAGGCAAGTCCACCTTGCCCGTCATTGACCCCAAGAACCCAGCGGAAGTTATTGGTTACGCAAGTCACGTGAAGGCTCTGCGTTACTTCAATTCAGCTCTCATTCAGGCGAATGTTGAGGAGCACCGCTAGCCAAACCCCAGATAATCTCCATTGACCCATCCGTAAAAAACAGCAATCTCATTCAAGACATCCTTGTCTTCGCTGGATAAATTGGGTCTATGAAGCCGGTTACTCAAAAAATTGCCTTAGAAGCAACTCCGCTCAATTCGGGAGAGAACGCACAATTCTGGTGTGCGCCTCGCTTTGATGGGTTGGAATGTCTTGCGGCAAGTTTCAGAACCCATGTTTACGAACCTCACACCCACGACACATTCGTTGTTGGTGGCATTCTCTCGGGCTGTCAGTGCTACTGGCAACGCGGACAGCAGATATTCGCAGGTCCCGGAGATCTGGTCTTCGTCAACCCATTCGAGCTTCATGACGGTATACCGGAGGGCTACGGCTACACCTACCGGATGACCTACCCCAGCATCTCACTGTTGCAGAAGATCGCTGAGGATCTGACGGACAAACCACAAAGCGGAACACCGTTTTTCCCGGAGGCCTGTGTCCATGACCCCGAGCTCTGTCAGGAATTCGTTGAAGCGCACAAGTCCATACAGAACCGCTCCATTGATCTGGAAGCCGAAGAACCGCTCTATATGATCTTCGCCAAGATGCTCGCAAAACACGGCAGCTTCACTGACAACATCACCGGATCAAAAGATCCCGTCGCAATCAAACGAGCGCGGGAGTATCTGGAAGAAAGCTTCATGGGCAGCGTGCATCTGGATGATCTGGTAAACATCTCAGGCCGCTCAAAGTATCACCTCATCCGCTCCTTTAAAAAAGCGACAGGACAAACACCGCACGCCTACCTGACTGATGTGCGGGTACGAAACGCCAGACGCTTGCTTGTCCGTGGAACCTCTCCAAGCGAGACGGCATCCCTTTGCGGCTTTGCGGATCAGGCCCATCTCACACGGCAGTTCAAATCCCGTGTTGGCACCACACCAGCAGCTTTCCAGCGATCTGTGATTTCCATTTAATCACAGCGGCATACCAGAAGCGCAATTTCATTCAAGACGACATCGGCCTCTCTGACTTAAAAGCACTCCATGCTCTGGAGCGCGTTCCGTTTAATTGAATTCAATCAAACGACAAGAATTCGCTGAAAGTAAAGAAATTAGAGCGTGAGCGTGAATACAAATGAGCGCAACAGGCTCTAGGAGGGTTTTGTGAAAAGCAATCAGAACAAATCAGCGATCAACGCTGGTCCCAATGAATTTTTCCTCGGTGTAACAACATTCTTCCCGTTGATTTTCGCCGCGACACCCATCGGCCTGTTGTTTGGCGCGCTCGCAGCACAAAAGGGCATGTCTCCTTTGGAAGTCCTGCTGATGGGCTCCTTCGTGTTTGCAGGCGGCTCTCAGTTTCTTGCGCTGGATTTGTGGGCCGACCCACTCCCGTGGCTCACCATTGCCTTCTCCACTTTCCTGATCAACCTGCGCCACGTGCTTATGAGTGCGTCCCTTGCCCCCAAACTCGGCCATTGGACACCCCTGCAAAAATACCTTGGCTTCTTCATATTGGCCGATGAGGTCTGGGCTCTGTCTGAACAGCGCGCCATCAAGCATCACACCACTTTCAGCTTCTATCTCGGTGTTGGCCTGACCCTGTTCATCACCTGGCAAGTCGCAACAGTGGTCGGAAGCCTGATAGGCGCAGTCATGGGCGACCCATCCCGCTACGGTCTGGACTTTGCGTTCACCGCTCTCTTCATCTGTCTGGTCATGGGCTTCTGGCAAGGCCGCAAAACTGGCGTAGTCCTCGCAGCGAGCGGTTTAGCGGCAGTTCTCACCCATAAGTTCGTTCCAGGTGCTTGGTACATAATCGCTGGCGCAATCGCAGGCGTCATCGCCGCAGCAGTCCAATATGACGAAAAAACCAACGGGCTCCAGAAACCTGCGGAGGCACTTCAGTCATGATGTCAGAAGTCTTCGCAGTTGATCCGCTTGTCCTCTTCACCATTGTGGCAATGGCAGCAGGAACTTACCTGACCCGCATCGCAGGGCTGGTGCTGACAAAGTTCGTCACTTTCTCAGGCAGAACTGAGGCAGCCTTGCAAGCCGTTCCGCCAGCGATCCTCATGTCGGTCGTCGCCCCAACAGCCTTCGCAACCGGCATCGCAGAGACCGCGGCAACAGCCATCACCGCGATTGCAGCCCTACGCTTGCCAATGCTCGCAGCCATGACACTCGGTGTTGTCAGTGTTGTCGTGCTCAGAATGGCACTCACTGTCATCTAAACAAAAACCCCGCTCCATGAAGCGGGGTTTTCTTTATCTCAAAGAGAAGCAGGAACGGTTTAAGAAACCGGACGGGTCGCCTCTTCCAGCCATGCTTTGGTCTCACCATCCAGCAGTGGCCCAACCAATTCCCGCACACGAGCATGGTAAGCATTCAGCCAGTTCAGCTCGAACGCGGAGAGAAGCTTGGTATCCACCATACGCAGGTCAATCGGTGCCAGCGTCAGCGGCTCAAA
Source organism: Pseudovibrio sp. Ad46 (assembly GCF_001623065.1). Lineage (NCBI taxonomy): Bacteria > Pseudomonadati > Pseudomonadota > Alphaproteobacteria > Hyphomicrobiales > Stappiaceae > Pseudovibrio > Pseudovibrio sp. Ad46. The sequence continues at coordinate 53,409 of NZ_LMCG01000080.1, forward strand.
ACCGAGCATTTTCTGATCACCACCCTCAATGGCAGCAGCAGGCGTCACCAGCTCAAGGTTCTCAATCCGGATGCCGTACTCATCAGCCCGGTAATAACCCGGCTCATTGGAAAGGATCATACCCGGCTTCAACGCGATGCTGTTTGGAGCTTTGGAGATCCGCTGCGGACCTTCATGCACGCCCAGATAAGAGCCGACACCGTGGCCAGTGCCATGGTCAAAGTCGAGACCCTGCTTCCAAAGATCGATACGAGCCAGAGTATCCAGTTGTGAGCCGGTCGTCCCAACAGGAAAACGCGCGGTCGCAATAGCAATATGGCCCTTCAGAACAAGCGTAAAGTGTTTGCACTGCTCAGCAGTCACAGCTCCAACAGCAAGCGTACGTGTGATGTCTGTTGTGCCATCCTCGTACTGCGCACCAGAATCGATCAGATACACACTGTTCAGCTCAATCGGCAGATTGCTATCGTTGCTCACACGGTAGTGACAGATCGCACCGTGAGGACCAGCCGCTGAAATGGTGTCAAAGGAAATGTCCTTCAAAGCACCCGTCTCACGGCGGAACTCCTCAAGCTTTTCAGCAACAACAACTTCAGTCAGGCCACCAAGAGGCGCCGTCTTCTCAAACCATGCAAGGAAGCCAGCATAGGCAACACCGTCACGCAGATGCGCAGCTTTTGTGCCCTCGATCTCAGCCTGATTTTTAACAGCCTTCGGCAGCAGAGTTGGCTCCTGCCCTTCCACAACATGGCCGCCATTGTCAGCAACCGCATCATAAAGAGCCTGACCCGCAAGACCGGTATCAATGAGCACTCGTTTGCCTTCAGTACCCAATGCTTTCAATGCAGGTGCAAGTTCTGTCGGTCCTGCAATATCAGCAAGAGCGCTCAGCTCATCACGCACTTCATTGGAAAGCTTGCGTCCATCAATAAACAGCGATGGCTTGCCGTTGGTCGGTACCAAAGCAAAAGACAGTGGCAGCGGCGTATGCATCACATCGCTACCGCGAATGTTCAACAGCCACGCAATTGAGTCTGGCTGTGTCAGAAGCGCTGTATCCGCCTCTTTTCCAGCAATCAACTCACCAATACGCTTGATCTTGTCTGCAGCACTTTCACCAGCAAACTGCATCCCGTGCATTTTCACGGCACCAAGCGGCGCTTCCGGGCGATCACTCCAAACGGCATCAACAGGATTGCTTTCAATAGCAACCAGCTGTGCACCAGCCTTTTCACAGGCAGCTTTCAGGGAGCGCACCTGACGAACAGGATGCAACATCGGATCGTACCCGATCTTCTGGCCTTCTGCCGCATTCTCACGAAGCCAGCCCGTCAGCGGCTCATCAATCAGATGACGATAGGCAAACGCCTCTTCATCTACCTGATCTCGCACCTGAATGGTGTAGCGGCCATCAATAAAAACAGCTGCCTTGTCACTGAGAACACCAGCAATACCAGCAGAGCCGGTGAAACCCGTCAGCCACTCAAGGCGGCAGTCACTATCAGGAACATACTCACCTTGGTGAGCATCTGCCCGCGGCACCAAAAAGCCATCAAGCCCACGCGAGGCCAGCTCGTCTCGCAGAGCGGCCAACCGAACCGGCCCACGAGATTTATCATTTACTGTGTCAAAGCTTTGAAACATGCCGGAAGGCTAATGCCGATCGTCACGCAACTCAACCACACAAACACGGCTCCTAAGAGGAATTTATACTCTCAATTCAGACGATGGGGATACAGAAGTACACAATCCATGCGTTATACGCAGATCTGCTATGTTCTCCATGCAATTTCAGATCATGACAATACAGAGACATGCAAAAAACGCATAAGTGTCATGCGAAACTATCTCTTTTTTTACAAACTAAAATAATAGATAACTCCTCTTGTCGACGGGGCGCTTCCCTCCCAAAGCAAACCGGTGGATCACACCTCCTCCCAAAGTGATCTGCACGACAAAAATGGCCGGCATCCATCAGCTGCTGATAAAGCGCTAGAAATGCCACTCATATAGCTGGATACCTCCTCCCAGTATCTAGCAAGCTAAGCAAATTCCTCCCAGTTGCTTGGCACACAAAAAAACCTTTGCTTCCCCGGCAATTTCCTCCCAATTTGCCGGATCAGGAAGCAAAGGTTTTTTGTTTTTTTGCATTTCAATCAGACATCAAAAAAACCCTCACTGCATCAGCAATGAGGGTTCAGAATTATTGCAGCGTATCTCCGAAAAGTGGAAACCGGTTTTCGGAGAAAGATATGCAAAAACAAAGGCTAAAGCAGTTCATGTATTTCCATTTAAATGCGAACTGCTTTAGCAATCTGTCAGACCTTACGAGTCCCAATTGCCTTTGGCAAAGGTCAGCGTCAGCCATCCTTCAATCTCGCGGCGATGCACAAGCTTCAATCCCTGCTGTCCGTACGCCGAGATGATCCGTGGACCATGCTCAATCCGCAAGCCGGACAGAACCAGCGTAGATTTATGCGCAAGGTGAGCGCACAGTTTAGCGGACATCTGCATCAATGGTCTTGCAAGAATATTGGCAACAACCAGATCAAACGGACCAAACTCATTAAAGCGGCGGTCATCTACACCAGCACCGGTAAAAGCTTTGAAGTGAGGCCCTACATTGTTCTTACGCGCATTATCAATCGCAGCTTCCACTGCAATCGGATCGATATCGGTCGCCAGAACTTCAGAGCTGGTCAGCTTAGCAAGTGCAATGCCCAGAACACCCGTTCCGGTGCCTAAATCAAGCATACGGTGGTATTTGTGTCGCTTCAACAAGCGCTGAAGCTCCAACAGGCAACCTTCAGTCGTACCATGGTGACCGGTACCAAAAGCCTGTGCTGCTTCAATCTCGATACCAATGTCAGACTGGCCGACAGCATCACGATCATGCGCACCATGAACGATAACCCGATCCGCACGAACCGGCTTCAAACCTTCAAGGGATTTGGCAACCCAGTTGATGTCAGGCAGCGCCTCAACTTCAGCAAAGCTTGGAATAACGCCGCCTTCAAACTGATCAAACAAACGCATTTCAACCAGATTGATTGCGTCATCAACCGTAGATTCCAGAACCAGCACTTCTGCGGTCCAAGTTTTTCCGTCCTTGGAGCTTTCAAAGACGGCAACTGGGAACCCGTCATCTTCAAAGCGTGCCTCCATAATATCGGAGAGTGCTTTTGCTTCAGCCTCAGGTGCCGGAATGCGAACCCGGATCGTGTCCATGCAAAATCCCTTAGTTACGATGAGCTATCAAAACTCAGTGAAAACCTTTGCCTAGGCGTATAGAAGGTGCAGCATCGAAAAGCCAGTACTCACGAGGTTTTCTCGCGCTCTGCCGCATATTCGCAGCGAACAAGGCTAAGTATTGTTGAACCAGCAATCGGCATCGCAGGCTTGGTGCCATTCAGCGGTCGAAGCTTCTTGGTCGGGTCTATCAACATCAGCACAATAGCCGTCTCCGGCAAAGCCTCCTGAAACTCGGTCCAGCCATAAGTATCTGTCAACTCACTGGCTTTGATGAACCAGCCTTCACGGATCTTCGTTTCAAGGTCATTATAACTGTGCTCTGGTGTCAGAAAGGGACGACCGCCAAGCGTCACAACACGGCGAAACTTTTCCTTCTCGCTTTGCTCTTCTGAGGGTGCAAACTGATACACTTCCCCTCGTCCCATAAGCGGTCCAAAGTTTGTAGTCACCAGCGCGTTGTAATCATCATTGTCGGTCACGGCGAGCAAAACGCTGTAATTTTCAAGCGGAAGCTCATTCTCAACTTCCTCGGAAAGAACCTCGCCATAATGGTTTGCCAGCCCGGCATTGCGCGAAATCCGCAGCTTACCCCAGTTGCGATCAACGGTAAGGCTCGGAACATCCAGCGTTTTCAGCTTGGTCGCAAGCGCCACGCTAAACCGGCTCGCCCCAACAATCAGCAAACCCGGCCCGGAATGACTGGAAAGCCCGAGCCACCGCGCAAACGGCCCAAGCGAAAACCCGTGCGCAAAAACAGTTGCAACCACAACGGCAAACGACAAAACCGCCAACCGCTCTCCATCAGGAGCCCCATGTTCAACAAGCGACCTTGCAAACAAGCCAGAAACCGCGACAGCCACAATACCGCGTGGCGCAATCCACCCAACCAGCAAACGTTCTTTCCAGCTCAAGTGAGCACCAATGGTTCCAACCCAAACCGAAATAGGCCGGATCACAAACAACAGCACCAGAATAAATGCCAAATCCTCCAACCCAAACTCCGCAAGACTGCCGAGCTGAACTGAAGCCGTCAAAACAATGAATACCGAAGACACCAGAATGATCGTGACGGCTTCCTTAAACCGTTTCAGCTCTTCAAGACTGGCAAGACGAGAGTTACCAAGCACCAGCCCAAGAACCGTCACCGTCAGCAGACCGGATTCCTCCAGCACCAGATCAGAAAGCGCATAAGCGCCCATCACACTCACAAAAATCAGCGGTACTTTGAGAAATTCAGGAACGCGACCACCAACAAACAGCCAGATCAATCCACGCCCCAGCGCCCAGCCACCAACACCGCCAATTAGCAGCCCAGCCACAGCCCGGATCGCCAGGACCCAGAAACCATGGTCGCCGTGATAAACCAGATACCCTTCAAACATAAACACCGCGAGCAGCGCACCAAGTGGATCAGCAAGAATTGCTTCCCAGCGCAGCAGCGAACTCACCCGTCGCTCTAACCGCGCCTGACGCAGAAGGGGAATAATAACAGTAGGACCGGTAACAATCAGAATTGCAGCAAACACCAGCGCCGAAGGCCAGCTCAGCTCTGCGATATAGTGGGCATTCAATGCGCCCAACAAAAACGCGATAAAAGCGCCCAAAAGAACGAGCCGCCAAACCGCCTTCTCAACACCGCCAATACGTTGAAAGTTAAGAGAAAGACCGCCTTCAAACAGAATAACGGCAACACCAAGCGCAACAGTTGGACGCAATAAATCACCGAACAACGCAGTTGGGCTGAGAACACCCGTGGCAGGACCAATGAGAAAGCCAGCAACAAGCAGAAGAACGATCGCAGGCAAAGACCATCGCCAGGCAAGCCATTGTGCACCAACGCCCGCCACACCAATCATTGCAAGCGCGAGAACCACCTCATTCATTGCCACCTCCCAACACAACTTAGAAGAGAGATAGCACAATCTACCCTAAAGGTAATTAACGCTTGCGTTGCAGCTTATGCCCGCTCAACAAAGCTATCGAGCACTTTCTTTTGGCCAGCTTTTTCAAAGTCGACGGTGAGCTTGTTCCCCTCGATGTCGTCGATTAATCCATAACCAAACTTCATATGGAAAATCCGCTCACCAATCGCAAAATCGCTTCCTGCTTCATTAACGCTCTTGGCAACCAGCTCTCCTTCAATAGTCATCGGACCAGCTTTCTTGGCACGGCGGCTCTGGTTCCCGCCATGCATTTTGCCATACTGCTGACCAGACGCCTGCGCCTTACGCGCCCGCTGCCAACCCGGCGTAGAGTACTTGCTCTGGAAGGGATCACTGTTGTCAAACCGGCTGGCGCCATAACCACCACCAGCACTATTCAGACCATACCCACCGTAAGAGCTGGAGGCCTCAACAACCTCAACACTATCTGCAGGTAGCTCATCAAGAAACCGCGAAGGAATGCAGGACTGCCACGAGCCATGAATGCGGCGGTTAGAGGTAAACCACACTTTCACACGCTTGCGGCCACGGGTAAGACCCACATAGGCAAGGCGCCGTTCCTCTTCCAGACCAGCTTGTCCGGTTTCATCCAATGCCCGCTGGTTCGGGAACACACCCTCTTCCCAACCGGGAAGAAAAACACTATCAAATTCAAGGCCTTTTGCAGAATGGAGCGTCATAATCGAGACCGCATCCTCTTCCGCATCGCTGTCTTTATCCATCACCAGCGAGATGTGCTCAAGGAACCCAGCCATGCTCTCAAACTCTTCCATCGAGCGGATAAGTTCTTTCAGGTTGTCCAAACGCCCCGGCGCTTCAGCCGACCGATCCTGACGCCACATCTGGGTGTAACCACTCTCATCAAGAATGATCTCCGCCAGCTCCGTATGGCTCATGGTCTCAACCTGATTACGCCAGTTCTCCAACATGCCAAGAACATCCGCGAGCGCAGCACGAGCTTTCGGACGCAGCTCATTGGTCTGCACCAACTCTTCCGCAGCGATCATCAGCGGAATAGCGCGTTCTCGCGCATAAGCATGCACAATCTTCAGCGTCGCTTCACCAAGCCCGCGCTTCGGCGTATTCACGATACGCTCAAAAGCCAGATCGTCTGACGTCTGCATCACACAACGGAAATAAGCCAATGCATCGCGGATCTCCATACGCTCATAAAAGCGCGGGCCTCCAATGACACGATAGTTCAAACCGAGCGTAACGAACCGGTCTTCAAACTCGCGCATCTGGAAGGACGCACGCACCAAAATGGCCATTTCATTCAGAGAATGCCCATGGTTTTGAAGGGCTTCAATCTCATCACCAATGGAGCGGGCTTCCTCTTGAGAATCCCAGGCCGAGGTAACCTGCACCTTCTCTTCTTCGTCAGAACCCATCTGGTCAGTGAAAAGGGTTTTACCAAGACGGCCCTGATTGTGCGCAATCAGATGAGAAGCCGCAGATAGGATGTGACTGGTCGAGCGATAGTTCCGCTCAAGACGAACCACAACAGCACCCGGGAAATCCTGCTCAAATCTCAGGATGTTATCAACCTCAGCACCACGCCAGCCATAAATGGACTGGTCATCATCGCCAACACAGGCCACGTTCGGATTGCCCTGCGCCAGCAGACGCAACCACATGTACTGCGCGATGTTGGTATCCTGATACTCATCCACCAGCATGTAACGGAAGCGATGCTGGAAGCTCTTCAGAACGTCATCATGCTCTTTGAAGATCGTGATGCAATGCAGCAGCAAATCACCAAAATCACAGGCATTCAGGATCTTAAGTCGTTCCTGATAGGTCTCATAAAGCTTGCGCCCCAAGCCATTAGCAAAGGCCTGTGCGTCACCAGCTGAAATCTGAGAGGGTGTAAGCCCGCGGTTCTTCCAGCTGTCCAGCAGCCCGGCAAATGTCTTTGCAGTCCAACGTTTTTCGTCCAGTCCTTCCGCTTGAATGATCTGCTTGATCAAACGAACCTGATCGTCCGTATCCAGAATTGAGAAGGACGACTTCAATCCAACAAGCTCAGCATGGCGGCGCAAAATCTTCACGCAGATGGCGTGGAACGTGCCGAGCCAGGCCATGCCTTCAACGCCATCACCAATGTAAGCGCCAATGCGCGTTTTCATCTCGCGGGCAGCTTTGTTGGTGAAAGTCACAGAAAGGATCTGCCCCGGAGTGGCATGACCCGTTGCCAGAATATGTGCAATACGCGTTGTCAGAACACGTGTCTTACCAGTGCCAGCACCTGCAAGAACGAGCACTGGTCCGTTGATCGTCTCAACAGCAAGTCGTTGTTCTGCATTCAATCCTTCCATGTAGGCTGGGGCGTTGGTTTGCCGTGCAGCCATGGCCCTCGCTGCGATACCACCTGCCTTGGGCTGTGGTGCAGCCAGAGGATCAGCAGGGTGAGCAGGTATTCCGCGATGAAGTGGGCCAGAAGAGTTTGCCATTGAGCTCGTTAGATCCTTTGAACGCATACCCCTCTCAAATCAGAGGGAGAATCTCCAATACTTAACGAGGAACAATATAGCAACAACATTGAAGAAGCGAGGCATCAGCAAAGAGATACACATCGTTTTGTAGGGCAAGGCATCTTCACTCAGTAACTCTTGCCTCACGCCAGCTTTGCTCTGTGATGTTTTATCAAGCTTGTTCTGAGTTACTTGAAATCCGGGAGGCCCTTTAGTGTTTTAAAGAGGAAGTATGCGTATACCTGCCAACGAGAATAACTCAGCTTAGCAATGGGAATATCTTCACTTCCGAAAGACAAACAACACTGTAACAACCTGAAAGAAAAACTATGAATACTGGTAAGTTACACATGACACGCCGAAACGCCCTCATTGGCATCTCCGGCTCTTTACTGGCAGCACCTGCTCTGGTTTCCTCCGCCCAGGCCAACCACCACGGCTCCACCGATTACACCAACAAGACGCTGACAATCAGCCCCTTTTCACTTGCCATCAGTGAAATGGCGACAATGAAGGCCAGCAATCCATTGGTGCGCCAGTTTGCAGAGCTGGAAAGCGAAGAACAAACTGCGGTCTCAAAAGTGATTGAATCCACAGGCGCCACACCTCCCCCGCGTCCCGCCGCTCTGGAAGACATCTACAAGAAGCTGGAGGCCGAAAACGGTGAGGACTTTGACCGTCTGTACATCTCCGCTGAAATCACTGGTCATGAGGACTTGCTGAAGGTTCAATCACCGGAATCCGGTAAAAAACCTGTGAACGTGGATGTGGCTACAGCAACCATTCTGGTCGCTTTCATTCATACCCATCTGGCGATGCTGGCAGAGATCCGCAAGCAAATCGGCTAGGCAACTCCTTCAAACATCTCAGAAAACACCAGTGGTGCGCTCCGGCCCCACTGGTGTTTTCCTGTCAAATTCAGCCAACCCAACGATCACATCTTCAAATTTGGCTCAATTATCGCTGTCTCCCGAGAGATCTTGCTAAGATTTCCTGCCCACTCTCTTAGCCAAGGATGTTGCTTCTGGAGAACATCTGACCGCAACTGGAATGGAGCTTGAGATATGCCGAAGGTCATTTGCAGATATAAGAACTACGATGATTTCTATAAAAACCGCACAAGCATCTGGGCTGAAATCAGACGTCGGATGAACATCCACGCGACGGACACTGCAAGCTTCGACAAACTCATTTTCCAGGGCAAGGCAGCCATCCGACTGACCTACGACAATCATGTTGAAGACGCACCGGATATGAAGAAAGCCAGAACGAACATTGCCGCACTTGAAAAAGAGAAAGCAAGAACCTTCCGTTTTGTTCAGGCCTCAAAGTCACTGGAAGAGGATATCTCGACAAAACACAAAATGCTCAAAGTGCTCGAAAGCCAGCTGAAGCAGCAGGAAAAAGACCCCAAAACTGATCCCAACTATCGCGATACAGCGAAAGAGCTCAAAAAGCTGCTCAAGCTCCAGCCTGCAGTCAAAAAGAAGATCCAGGAATACGACAGTGCTCTGAAAGCACTTGAAAAAGCTGAAGCAGACTACGACCCACTGAAAAAGCAGATCGAGAAAACCATCCCCATGAGCGTGCAGACAGATGGCAAGAACATGATGCTCTATATCGGCGGACGCGCCGAAGCATCTGTCCGCCTAAGAGCAACACTGGCGCAGAAGTAGGCTCGCCGCAAGTCTACCAATGCAGCGAGAGGAGCCTAGCAACTCCCTCGCTCTCTTCTTATTGATCGCCGACCAACTCGAACCAGTCATCCTCTGAAATGACCTGAACACCAAGGCTTTGCGCTTTGGTGAGTTTGGACCCGGCTTTAGGACCCGCGATCACCAGATCAGTTTTCTTGGAAACAGAACCAGACACTTTCGCACCCAAACTTTCCGCACGTGCCTTCGCCTCATCCCGGCTCATGCGCTCCAAACTACCTGTAAACACAAGTGTTTTTCCAGCAACGGGACTGTCAGAGCTATCAGCAACAACCACATCAAGCGGGGTGATCTGATCAATCAACGCAGCAAGCGCGTCGCGGTTATGTTCCTCTGCAAAGAACACGACCAGAGCATTGGCAACCGTACCGCCAATTCCGTCAATGTCATTGAGTTCACGGTAAGCTTCTGAAGTTGCATCAGTTGCTGCAATCATGGCATCAGAAAAAGCACTCCAGGAAGAGTACGCCCGAGCCAGCAGCTTGGCATTTCCCTCTCCAACATGACGAATACCAAGCCCGAAAATCAAACGGTTCAGTTCAATTTGCCGTTTGCTATCAATAGCTTCAAACAGCTTGCGCGCAGAAACAGCACCAAACCCCTCACGAGACCGCAGTTTGTTGAGCGAGCTCTTGTCCCGTTCCGCTAATGTGAAGATGTCCGCTGGTGTGCGGATCCCACCTTTATCCATGTCATATTCGTAAAACGCTTCCACCTGCTTCTCGCCCAGTCCTTCAATATCGAAGGCATTACGGGAAACGAAATGCTTAAGCTTCTCAATCGCTTGCGCTGGGCAAATCAATCCACCTGTACAACGGCGAATAGCATCAACCTTGCCAGAGTTCGGATTGACTTCGCGAACGGCATGAGAACCACAGGCCGGACAGTTCACGGGATACTCGAACGGAGCTGCATCTTCAGCCCGCTTACCCAAGTCCACATCCACGATTTGTGGGATAACGTCACCAGCACGCTGGATAATCACCGTATCACCAACACGGATGTCCTTGCCATCTCGGATGGGTTCACCATCCTGACCAATGCCTTTGATGTAGTCTTCATTGTGAAGAGAGGCATTAGAGACCACAACACCGCCAACCGTGACAGGTTCTAGCTTTGCAACCGGAGCCAGAGCACCCGTTCGTCCCACCTGAATTTCAATGGCATTGAGCGTTGTAAACGCGCGTTCTGCTGGAAATTTATGAGCAATCGCCCAACGCGGTGAGCGCGATACAAAGCCAAGGCGCCCCTGCAGATCCAGCCGATCCACCTTGTAAACCACGCCGTCAATATCATAGCCAAGACCGGAGCGATCCTCCTCAATCCCATGATAGACGCGCAACAGTTCCTCAGCGCTCTCGCAACGCTTCATCAGCGGGTTGATCTGGAAACCCCATTTGCCAAACAGTTCCACCATGCCCATCTGCGTATCAGCAGGAACTTCACTCATATCGCCCCAGGCATAGGCGAAGAACTTGAGCGGACGTGTCTTGGTGATCTCAGAATTCAGCTGGCGCAATGATCCTGCCGCTGCATTGCGCGGGTTGGCAAACACCTTGCCACCATTGGCTTCCATTCGGGCGTTTAACGCCGCAAAGTCCGCATGGCTCATGTAAACTTCACCGCGCACCTCAACCACATCCGGCACACCCGCAGGCAACACCTGCGGAATATCCTTAATGGTCAGCGCATTAGCTGTCACATTCTCACCCGTGGTGCCATCACCACGGGTTGCGGCATAAACCAGTTTGCCGCTCTCATAGCGCAAGGAAAGGGAAAGGCCATCAATCTTCGGCTCAGCCGTCACTGCAAGGGCGCCCATCAGTGGATCATACTTTAAAAAGCGACGCACCTTGCCAATAAAGTCCTGCACATCCTCATCAGAAAACGCATTGTCCAATGAGAGCATCGGCACGGCGTGAGTGACCTTGCCAAAGCCTTCCGCAACAGCACCACCAACCCGGTTGCTCGGGCTGTCAGCACGCACCAGTTCCGGATGAGCAGCTTCCAAAGCCTCGTTCCGGCGGCGCAGCGCATCATAGGTCGCATCATCAACAATCGGCGCATCTTTGGTGTGATAGGCCGCATCATACTCAGCTATCAGCCCCGCCAGCCGCTCCAGCTCCAGCGCAGCTTCGTCCGCGTTCAGGGCTTCAATTTCTTTTTGAGAGGTATCAGCAAGGCTCACCGGTTTACTCACCTGTTTAATCATCAACTGGGCATTAGTCTTATCGCCACCGGGAATAACACACCAGCCAGAACAGTTAAGATTTAGACAGGAATTACTCTGGACCCGAGAAAAGTTGGTCCATGACTTTGCGCAGTTTGCGTTGCTTTGTGTGATTTTGCGTTGATCTGCGTTTTTTACGTGAAACCTGCGTTCCTAAGTAACGGACGGCCAAGGCTCAGGTTGTCCCGAGCCCTTCATCCTTTTCACGCTCATCAGAAAGGGAGTTATCCCCCTCCTCTGGTTCATCCCCTACACTAACTTGCATCTGATCAATACCAACCATCCGCGTTAACACAGCAGCCAACGCCAGCGCCGTGAAGATTGGCCCCACCGGGAAGCCATGAGCCGCCAGCGCAATATTGACGATTGGCAAAAGATAAACCGCAAACAATAAGAGCGGCGCTACAAACGGAGAATTCGCGTCATCATCAAACAGACCAGTGCGTGTCGCATAAAGGTAGAGCGCCGGAGAAAGCACTGCATAGTCCCAGAGGAACAGGAAAGGCGTTGCAAGCAAAACACACAGCGTCACAGCAAGGTTGCGGGCAATCGGTTCACGCTCACGCATAAACAGCCAGAACACCACCACGAACGCCAGAATAGTGAAAGGCAATTGCACCAGATATCCAGCCGTCGCAGAAAACCCGAGAGCCCGCATCGCCCCAAACGCAGATGGGATCAGATAAAGGAAGCTGCCCTCACCCTGGTCCATGACAGTTGCCAGCAAGGACGGAACCGTATCCAGATAGATCCACCAAAGACCGGACCCAAAGAACACAGCCGAGGCATCAACAAGGAACGCCACTGTCGCAACACACGCGCACAGCGCGATGATACTGCGATGGGCAATCAATATGATCGGGATCAGCATGAACAATTCAGGCTTGATGGAAACACAGCCAAGCAACACACCCGCCCATGCCGGATGCCGGTCCAGCAAGCGCAGCCCGCCATAAAGGAACCCGCCCGCCAGCATGCCAAACTGGCCGTAAAACAGGTTCACCAGTGTTGCAGGAGCAAAAATGAAAAAGGTGAATGCACGAATGGGCGCTTTACGGCTAAAGGCGACAGACAACGAGAGCAAAGCTCCCATCCCCATCCAAAGGCTATAAGCCTGCAGGTAGGTCAACCCAGACAGCGGAACCAGAAAGACCAGCAGACTTGGCGGATGCACCCACGCGTAAAAGCCGGAGCCACCAGCAACATTGCGCTGTACTTCATCATAAAACCAGCCAAAGTCATAAAGCTGCGCAGCTTGCCCCGCCACAGCCATGCGAGAGGCAAGCAGGAACTGGTAGAAGTCGCCCCCCACCCTGCGCAGATCGAATCCGTCAAGGCCCATCACCGATCCAAACAGATACAGCGGATAAACCACCACAATCAGCAGCAGCGCGATGACAAAATAGATCTGTAAGCGGGCGAACGAGATAAACATCTACCGGCCTCCATCTATGCATATCCCCGTAAGTGGTTCCGGTTTTCGGATGAGAATATGCGCAAGTATAAAGTCTTGGTTGCCGGAGAGTTTAGAAGATACCAAGTTAATTATTTGAATACGCTACGTAATTTAAGATTCTTTTAGGGAAATGAAACAGTGTTCGCGAGAAAAGGATGAGAAATTCTACTTATTTCAGAGTCTCCTAAAAATTTAACAGATTGTAAACATGCAACCTATCGGTAAAGATATCACCAGAAAAATTCATTAAGGAATTTGACTGAATTGTGACATCTGCCTAATTAGCCTCAACGTAAATTTGGGGTAGTTGGGAAATGAAATCCTATTTTGTAGCTGGCGTCGTAGCATCCAGCATTCTCTTGGCCGGTTGCGGCACAGTTGTTCGCGGCACATCTGAAGACATCAAAATCGATGTAAAGCCAGCGAACGCGAAAATCACATCAACAACAGCGCATACTTGTGTTGGACCTTGCGTGATCAACGTACCGCGTAAAAAAGAATTCACTCTGACTGCATCTGCACCGGGCTACCAGTCTCAGGTTATCGATGTTCAGACCCGCGTCAGCGGCAAGGGTGCAGCAGGCATGGCTGGCAACATTATCCTTGGTGGTGTTATTGGTGTTGGTGTTGACGCAGTAACAGGCGCAACTCTGGATCACTATCCAAACCCGGTTACTTTCAATCTCAAGCGCGGCAAAGGCTCCCGTAAGCTGACCCCTGCTGAGATCAAACTGATGAACAAGGCGAAAACCCCGACTTCTTAATCGGGCAACGTCAGTGAGGGGCATCGGATCAGACCATGCCCCTTACATTCAACAGCTCCATGAGAGCACAAGCAGCACATGACCTTGGCTCACCCAAATAAGGTCCACTCTCAAAACACCATGGCCACCACTCCCTCCTTGATTTTCCAAGGCAACTAGGGAACTCTCGCTCCTGCAATCAGGAGTTCCAATGGCCGCCCCTCAGGACGCAGAGCGTGTGCCTCTTATCGAGGCCCGAAATATCTCAGTCATCAAGCAAGGGCGCCAGCTCTTTCACGCCTATTCGTTCAAGCTGTATGAAGGCGATAAACTGTGCCTCCGTGCCCCTTCCGGTCGTGGCAAAACGGTTCTCCTGCGCATTCTCGCAGGGCTGGATAAACCGGAGGCAGGCGAGCTGCTCTTCAATGGCCTCTCTTACACAGCGGGAGGACGAACGCAGCTCCACAAACAGCTTAACTGGCTCCCTCAACGCGTGAGCCCTCTGGCAGACCATATTCGCGAGGCCTTGCTGGCACCGTTTGAGCTGCAAGCCAATCACAAACGCAAGCCATCAGATACTCAGATGCTTCAGGCTCTTAACGTAGCGGGCCTGCCCAACGCAGCACTCGATCAGGCGACAAGCAGCCTTTCTGGCGGCGAACGTCAACGCCTCGCGCTCGCCCGCGCGCTGCTTCTGCAACGCCCTTTATGGATTGCAGACGAACCCACAGCAGCCCTCGACAAAGCCCATGCCCTCGCCTGTGGTGACCTTTTGATGGAAAACACCAAGACACTGCTGGCTGTCACCCACGACGCCCACCTTCAAAGCAAGATTGATCAGGTAATTGAACTGCCAGAACCAGCACAGCCAGGCTCACAGGAGCGCGTGCAATGACCTCAAATGTCGCATGGAGTGATCTGGCTCTCTTTTATCTCATAGCAATCATCCCACTGTCCCTGCTGTGGACCATGGGTCTGAGGGACCTTTCACGGGATCTGGCAATATCCATTGCCCGCATGAGCATTCAGCTGCTGGTTATCGGGTTCTATCTGCAAACCGTCTTCGATCTGGACAATCTGGCCCTTAACCTGCTCTGGCTGGTTGCCATGGCAACAATTGCTGCAATCACCTCGGCTGGCCGCGCACAAATGCCCCGCCTCAAATCAACAGCCCCGCTCACGGCAGCTATACTCATTGCCATGCTGCCAGTGCTGCTGATGTTCATCGTAATCTTCAGCCGTCCTGTGCCGTGGTACTCTGCACAGGTCACAATCCCAATCGCCGGCATGCTGCTCGGCAACGCTCTGGGGTCACTGGTCATCGCCCTGCGCCGGTTCAACTTGAGAACACCGGAAGATAAGGAACACATCGAGCTGCTCACCACCATGGGCGCGACCAAACTGGAAGCCCGGCGAACACTCGTCAAAGCCTCCCTGCGCGCAGCCGCCTCCCCCGTTATCGCCAGCATGGCAACACTGGGTTTGGTCTCGCTGCCGGGAATGATGACAGGTCAGATTCTCGGCGGCTTCAACCCGATCGAGGCAGTCCAGTACCAGATCGCCATCATGCTCGGCATCTCCGCAACCCAAACCCTCGCCATCATCCTCGCCCTCCGCTTCACCATCTATATGGAGCCAGAGTACGAGTGATCAGAGACAAAGAGTCTTACACCGGCAATTCTTGGCCATCAGCGATTTTGCGGGAGGGCCTGAGCTTTTTCGGTCTGATGGAATGAGCCAACATACGGGCAATTACTTTGTGACAGTCTACCTGTGCATCGTCGGAGACGAGATTCCAGGCACCTGAGACTATAAGTAAGTCAATAACTTACCATAGGAGAGGATCAAGTTTACCCTTATGCGTTGCAGGAATTCCGATCAAAGTAGGAGGCTTAAATCAGCTCTTCCTGGCCCATCAGGCGTTTTGCAGCGGCACGGGCTTCTTCGGTGATGGTGGAACCGGCGAGCATACGGGCAATCTCTTCGTGTCGGTCACCCTCGGCGATCTCAGTCACACGTGTCGCCACACGGTCCTTCTCCACCTCATCCTTGCGGATCAGGAAGTGACCATTGGCACGCGCTGCCACTTGCGGTGCATGCGTCACCGTCAGCACCTGAACACTGTTCGCAAGGCGGGCAAGACGCACGCCAATCGCTTCAGCCACGGCACCGCCAACACCCGTGTCGATCTCATCAAACACCAGTGTCGGAGACGAGCCCTTATCTGCCAGCGACACCTTCAGCGCCAGCAGGAAACGGGAGAGTTCACCACCCGAAGCAACCTTGAACATAGGCCCCGGACGAGTACCCGGGTTGGTCTGCGCCCAGAACTCGACAGTGTCGATACCGGACGGCCCACGCTGTTCAACATCACTCTCGATATTGATGATAAACCGCGCCCGTTCCAGCTTTAGTGCCGGAAGCTCAGCATGAACCGCAGCCTCAAGGCCTTTAGCAGCTTTCTGACGCTTCTTTGACAGCGCCGCCGCCAGCTTGTCATAGGTTTGCTTGGCAGCCTCTACAGCGCTTTCCAGCGCCTGTAATTTCTCCTCACCTGCATCCAGATCAGAAAGGTCACCTTCCATCTGGGCCCGCAGTTTAGCAAGGTCATCCGGCTGTACAGAATACTTGCGAGCCGCAGCCCGCAATGCGAACAGACGTTCTTCCGTCTGCTCCAGCTCTTGCGGGTCAAAATCCGTGTCACGCAGCGCCTGCTCCAAACCACCGCGCGCTTCCTCCAGCTGGTCCAGAGACCCGCCGATGGCTTCAACCACACTTGTCAGATAGTTGGGCGCCAGATCAACCTTACGCTCAAGACGGCGCAACAAACTGGAAAGCTCAGGGATTGGAGAGGCTGGTCCGTCAAGTGCCTCATAGCCCTCGCGCAGATCGCCTGCAATCTTCTCCACCTGCATCATATCCTGACGACGCAAAGCAAGCTCGTTCTCTTCTCCGTCACGAGGATCAAGCGCGCTCAGTTCATCAGCACTGGAGCGTAGATAATCCGCCTCACGGCGGGCTTCTTCAATGCGCGCAACATGATCTTTCAGGGCTTTCTCGGTAGTGCGGACCGCTTTCGCGCTCTGCCCAACCTTTGCAGCATCACCTTCCAAACCGCCAAAGCTGTCCAGCAGCTGACGATGGCTCTCAGGATCAATCAGGGCGCGGTCGTCATGCTGCCCATGAACCTCAACCAGCAACTCTCCGATCTGCCGCAGCAGACCAGCACTCACGGGCGAGTCATTCACAAACGCACGGGTACGTCCATCAGACGCCTGAACACGGCGCAAGATGATGTCGCTGTCGTGCTCTAGTTCATTTTCCTGAAGAAGGGTGCGCAGAGGATGGACCATTGGAACGTCGAAAACCGCGCTCACCTGACCGCGGTCCTGACCATGCCGAACCAGTCCGGCGTCTCCTCGCCCACCAAGGGCGAGGCTTAAACTGTCGAGAAGAATAGACTTACCTGCACCGGTTTCACCCGTCAGAACACTCATGCCGTCGCTGAAATGCAAATCCAGCTTATCAATGAGAACGATATCCCGAATAGAAAGCGATGCCAGCATGGTAGTCTAGGAAACTCCGATTCCTTGAAAGGCTTAAAGGAGTTTCATATCCCCAAATGCCCTGCTAAGCCAGCTGCCTTTGTTCTCATGAGGCTCCAGACCGCCCTTTTTCAAAAGAGAAAACGCATCTTTGTACCACTGGCTCTGCGGGAAGTTGTGTCCCAACACCGCTGCAGCTGTCTGTGCTTCGTTCGTCACACCAAGTGCATAATAGCTTTCGGTCAGTCGATAGAGCGCTTCTTCAACGTGACGGGTGGTCTGATAATTGCTCACCACAGTCTTGAAGCGGTTGATAGAGGCAAGGTAGTTACGGCGCGCCAGATAGTAGCGGCCAACTTCCATTTCCTTACCAGCCAGCTGATCTTCCGTCGCGCGGATACGCTGACGAGCCTGCTTGGTGTATTCAGAATCTGGATAACGCTGAACAACTTCACGCATTGCATCCAATGCTTTGGCGGTCACAGCCTGGTCACGACCCACATCTGGGATCTGACGGAAGTAGGACTCACCAATAATGAAGAGCGCGTAGGCGGAATCATCGTTACCAGGATAAAGCGAGGTAAAGCGCTCAGCAGCGGAAATCGCTTCAGGATACTTACCCATTTTGAAGTTCAGGTAAGCAATGTTGATCAGCGATTTACGCGCGAATTCGGAGTAAGGATAGATGCGGTCAAGCTCGTAGAACTTTTTCGCAGACGCTTGAACGTCGCCAGATGCACGAAGAGCCAAAGCTTCATTGAACATCACTTCCGCAGGAGTTTCATCCAGCGCAAGATCATCAACATCATCCTTGGTTGCACAGCCCGCAATAACGAGTGCCATCGCCAAAGAGGTATATCTAATCGCTCTTTTGAGGCGATTAGCCCCCAAAGCAGTCCCGGCAGCATCTGAACGCAGCAATGTTTCCGACTCCTATCGTGTTGGGATTCGGGTAAAATCCCTCCCAGTTCACGCTTCTATCTCAATGTTTGGATAACGTCACGTAGTACCACAGCATTTGCCTCGAATTTATGTCGGAATAGAGGCAAAAACCGTTGAATAACTATTTTAGCCTCAGGAGACGTTAGGGCCAAATGCTGCAGCCTGCAGTCCGCCAATCAACTCGGCATGACCTTTTTCGCGTGCATGACGATCTACCAGAGCAACATCAGCTTCGACAATTTCAAAAGCATCCGGGTTCTTGAAAAGCTCCACAAGGATGCAGTGATTCATACGGTGACCACCTTTGTAAGAGCGGTACTCACCCAAAATAGGCAGACCAGCAAGAGCAAGATCACCGATCGCATCAAGGCTTTTGTGACGTACGAATTCGTTTGCCCAACGGGTTCCTTCAGGGTTCAGAACGCGATCACCGTCAAGAGCGACGGAGTTCTCTAAGGAAGAGCCCATGGCAAAGCCAAGCTTCCAGAGCTTCTCAACATCCTGCACACTACCAAAGGTACGGGCACGGGAAATTTCATCACGGAAGTAATCAGGTGTTAGGTCAAACTTGAGCTGCTGACAACCAATTTTCTCGTGATCAAAATCGATGGTGATGTCAAAACGGGTGCCGTCAAACGGGTTGAGTTCACACCACTGATCACCGGAAACGTAACGAACTTTTTCTTTGATGCGAATAAAGCGACGCTTTGTGCCGAGCGTTTTCAGGCCAACGCGGTCGATAGCTTCAACGAATGCTTCGGAGCTACCATCCATGATTGGCATCTCAGGTCCGTCAATATAAGCGGTCACATTGTCAACGCCCATACCGCGCAGAGCAGCCATCAGGTGCTCAACGGTAGAGATGCCGCTGTCATGAGGATCACCAAGTACGGTGCACAAAGATGTTGCAGTGACTTCCTTCCAGTTTGCTTCCGTCTGCACGTAGCCACCCTTGGTGCTACGATGGAAAACAATGCCGGAGTTCGCGTCTGCTGGGTGAAGTGTAATGGAAGCTGGACCGCCAGAGTGAACCCCAATACCATTCAAGGTTACACTGTCCGCAAGCGTTGTCTGTTTTTCGACACGCATTCCCATATTGTTCCAGCCTTTATCATTCCGCTCCAGGTACATACTGAACCTCACGAGCCACTACTTTCGAATACCCTCTGCGGGTTGGCTGGAACATAGCTCTTGGAGCTTACCAAATAAAATAAAGCTTTATTACGGTTTGTAACGTCCTGAAAATTTTAGGTACATTTACCGACAATTCCATTTAAAAACGCAAAGCAGCAACCCGGAAAAATCCGGATTGCTGCTCGAGAGGCGCGAGTTCTGTTGATAATCAGGTGGCTTGGCGGCGCAGGAACGCCGGGATTTCCAACTGATCATCTTCGATCATTTGTGAGCGTGCAGGCGCAGGGCGTCCACCAGCGTCCAGAGTCCCGGCTGCACCGTGATTCTGAGGCTCGGTTGGACGAGGCGCTGCTGGCTGGCGTGGAGCCTCAGCAAACGCATCTGCCTGTACTGGCTCATGGTGCTCCATGTGCTCGTCTTCACGGCGGCCAAGACCACCAGTCAGACGGCGTAGAAGACCCATTGGGCGACGCTCTTCTTCCATGTGATGCTCATCATGCTCTTCAACCTGCTGGGCCATAGTGGCTGGTGCTGGCTGAGGAGTTGCAGATGCCGGCTGTGGTGCAGGCGCTGCAGCAGGAGCATCCGTGCGCGCACGAATTTCACGCTGTGCAATTGGCGGAAAGTCTTCAACACGTGGCATACGTGTCTGAGGCTCTACCTTTTGTGCAACAGGTGGAATAAATGGCTCAGGAATATTGGTAGGCTCATCAAAAGCCTGCGTTGGTTCCTCAAGTGCATCATATTCCTGCACAGGCTCATAACGACGAGACTGATAAGGAGAAATTTCCACTTCCGGGTCAGTTGCAACAGCAACCGGCTCAGAGTGCATAAGTGTTTCGGCTGCTGCGGAGCCCATCGCGCGCATCGCACGAACTGGGGTGGGTGCAGGAGCTACTTCTACCGGCGCAGCTACCGCTGGACTGGGCGTAGGCGTAGTAGCGCTCTGCAGACGCTCTGTGAGTTCAGCCATACGAACCTCTGCAGGAGAGATATCTTCACGCAGCTCTTTGTCGATGCCGGTGGCAACAACAGAAACGCGGATAATACCGTCCAGAGATTCATCGAAGGTCGCACCAAGAATGATGTTCGCTTCTGGGTCTACTTCCTCGCGGATACGAGTTGCAGCTTCATCAACTTCAAACAGCGTCAGGTCGTTACCACCAGTGATGGAGATAAGCAGACCGCGCGCGCCCTTCATGGAAGTCTCGTCAAGCAGCGGGTTCGCAATCGCAGCTTCAGCAGCCTGAATGGCACGCTGTTCGCCGGATGCTTCACCGGTACCCATCATCGCTTTACCCATGCCACGCATTATGGAGCGTACATCAGCAAAATCGAGGTTGATGAGACCTTCTTTGACCATCAGGTCAGTGACGTTCGCTACACCGGAATACAGCACCTGGTCAGCCATGGAGAAGGCGTCAGCAAAGGTGGTCTGTGCATTCGCAATGCGGAACAGATTCTGGTTTGGAATAACAATAAGAGTATCAACATTACGCTGTAACTCTTCGATGCCGGCTTCGGCAACACGCATACGTCTGGACCCTTCAAACTGGAAGGGTTTGGTAACCACACCGACGGTCAGTATACCTTGTTCACGCGCAGCTCGAGCAACAACTGGCGCAGCACCGGTACCGGTGCCACCACCCATACCCGCGGTGATAAACACCATATGCGAGCCGGACAGGTGATCGTTGATCTCGTCAATAACTTCTTCTGCAGCAGCTGCACCAACTTCAGGCTGGGAACCAGCGCCCAAGCCTTCCGTAACAGCAACGCCCATCTGGATAACACGCTCAGCCTGGCAAAGAGCCAATGCTTGTGCATCCGTATTAGCAACAACAAAGTCACAGCCCTGAAGACCGCTCGTTACCATGTTATTTACGGCGTTTCCGCCACCGCCACCAACACCGAATACGGTGATCCTGGGCTTCAATTCCTGAATATCAGGCATTTTCAGGTTGATTGTCATATTAACCTCGCGACCCTAATAACATGCCCGAAGTCGGGCATGTCGTTCTTCCTCTCGTGCGTCCGCCGCATCTGGCGAAACTCGTGATAGTGGGGGTTATGCGATCCCCACTAGAAACTTTCTCTAATCCACTGACCAACCCGAGCCAGATAGCTCCCGCGCCCCTTAAGGCCACGGCGTTGGTGCCGGGGTTCGAATTGCTCAATCTGTGCTACCTGCGGATAAATCAGCAGGCCCACAGCTGCCGAGAACGCCGGACCCTTGGCTTCCTCTGGCAAACCGGAGATACCCAGCGGACGCCCCAGACGCACACTGCGCCCAAGAATGCGTCGTGCCGTTTCAGAAAGGCCAGTCAACTGACTGCCCCCGCCTGTCAGCACAACACGTTTACCCACTCGGCCTGCAAAACCAGAAGCGACAATCCGGTCTCGCACCATCTCCAATATCTCTTCAACGCGCGGGCGAATAACCCGCGTCAGCATCGCCCGGGGGATCTGCGTTGGCAGATCGCCATCCGTATCCACGGGCGGCACCTGAATAAAATCACGGTCATCCACCACACTTGGCAGCGCAGACCCATGTAAAACTTTCAAACGCTCAGCAGCTTCCATCCGAGTGGAGAGCGCGCGCGCCACGTCCATGGTGACGTGATTACCGCCAACAGCCAGCGCATCCAGATGCACCATCTGACCATCAACAAAAATCGAAAGCGTGGTTGTGCCACCGCCCATATCAATACAGGCAACACCCAGCTCAATCTCGTCTTCTACCAGCGTGGAAAGGCCTGCTGCGTAAGGCGTCGCAACCAGTGACTCCACTTGCAGGTGTCCACGCTCAATACAAAGCTCCAGATTACGCACTGGCGGTACTTCTGCAGAAACCACCTGCATGTCCACGCCCAGCTTGCGGCCCATCATGCCGCGCGGATCACGAATGCCGCGGTTGCCATCCAGCCCGTAGGAGATCGGTAGCGCATGCATCACCGCCCGTCCCTCGGTCGCCGTATGGGTAGAACCCGCCGCCAGCACACGCTGAATATCGGCCTCAGTCACACCTTCAGTTCCAAGCGGCACAGTGGCGGAGAAGATCTCGCTCTGCAGACGGCCACAGCTGACAGTCACCAGCAGCGTTTCCACCATCACACCGGCCATACGCTCGGCCTGATCAACCGCGCGGCGGATCGCCTGCTCAGCCTGATCCATGTCCACAACAACGCCGGACTTCATGCCAGCAGACGCCTGATACCCGTATCCCAGCACCTCAATGCCATGCGAACGGCCCGGCATCAGGTCTTCCTCGTCGCCAGGCACCAATTTCGCGATAATACAGCACACTTTCGTGGAGCCGACGTCCAGCACAGAAACCACAACAGATCTGCGGCTCGGCAAAGGCCGCATCCGCGGCAGAAAAATCACGTTCTTATTCGAGCTCATGTGTCCCTCCCGGAGTTGGAGGGCGTACCCCGTTGCTCGATGGTGGTTTTGCGGCGAATGGCGGCGTCATCCGAAAGACGCACCACAACGCGATCCTGCAAACGCAGGTCCACCGCGACGATATCGCGGGAGAGCAAACCACCTTGATCATCCAGCTTCTTAAGTTCCGCCAGCGCATCGCCAACATCAAATTCTGGCAGACGCACTGTAATTCCGTTTTCCAGGGCAAGATCCCAGCGTCGTTCGGAGCGCAGCTTTGCAGCGCGCACCCGGGCACGAATACCTGGGAAATTGTCCAGCTCGCTCATGATCTCACCAGCACGCAGCTGCGCACCGTGATTGACCACGCGAAGCAAATTCGCATAACGGCCATCCACCTCATCGGTGATGACCTCGCCTTTTTTGGTGATGACAGACGTAATGTCCCCACGCTGCCAGAGCGCATAAGGCTCTTGCTCTTTGATCATCACACGCAGCGTACCGGGGTAGAACTTCTGGATGGCCGCATTCCGGATCCAGGCAATACCTTCCAGACGCTCTTTCGCGTCAGCCGCATCAAACAACATCAAAGAAGGACGTTCGTGAAGTTCAAGCGCTTCCAGCACCTGAAACTCGGTAACACGCTGCAAACCCTCCATTTTGATCTCGTTCACCGCGAAACCGACGGAGGATGTAACTGATTCGCTCACATTACGGGCGTGTCCACCCAGCGTAATGCCATAGGCAGCGGACAAAGCAAGGAAGCCAAAAGCACTCGCAGTTGGTGCCCAGGATGGGATAAGTGCAAAAAATCCAGTGACCCCCCAAGCGGGTCTCTGGTGCAAACGCGATACGCCACGACTTCTGAAGCGATAGCTCCAGATGCCTGTGCGTTCCCGCAATGCATCAAATTTTGCCTTTATCTTCCGCAACTTGCGTCCTCCACGATCCAACTCACCAATTCTTGGAAATCATGTCCGGCATGTGCCGCGATTTCCGGGAGCAGTGATGTTGGCGTCATGCCGGGTTGAGTGTTCACCTCAAGACAAATCAGTTCTCCTAGGCCACCGGGTCCTTCGTTAAAACGGAAGTCGGCGCGTGTAACGCCGCGACACCCCAGAGCCTGATGTGCCTTGAGACTTGATTTTTGTATTTCTTGGTAAACAGATGGTAAAATTTCCGCAGGAAGTATGTGTTGTGAACCGCCTGGGACGTATTTTGCATCATAATCGTAATAAGTGTGACCCAGCGGTACAATTTCTAGTACCCCTAACGCCACATCACCCATCACCGCGCACGTCAATTCGCGGCCTGGGATGTAACGCTCGACCATGAGCAAATCACCATACTGCCAATCTTCGCGTGTCAATTCCTGCGGAGGATGCTCTTGCCCCTCCTTCACAATCAGCACACCGAAGGACGATCCTTCGTTGATTGGCTTGATCACATAAGGCGGCTCCATCACATGACGGCGCGCAGCATCAGCGCGACTGGCCACAATGGCATTGGCAACCGGAACACCGGCAGCCTTCATCACGGCCTTCGCCTTTTCCTTATGCATGGCAAGCGCAGACGACATCACCCCGGAATGGGTGTAGGGAATATCGAGCACTTCCAGAATACCCTGAATAGCTCCGTCTTCACCAAACGGCCCATGCAGCGCGTTGAATGCCACGTCCGGTTTCAGCTCCTGAAGCACAGCAGAAATGTTGCGGTCAACATCCACACGCGTGATCTGATAACCAGCCGCTTCCAGAGCGTCCGCACAGTCTTTGCCTGAAGACAGAGAAACAGGCCGCTCAGCAACCCATCCACCCATCAAAACTGCAACATGCTTGGTCATCACAAAACCCAATCCTGATTTAAACGCCTAAAACAACACGTGAACGGAATTAGCCCGCTTTACCCAAAAACGGCTCAATCGCCGCTCCGTCCACAAACGCCCCAAGACGCTTGATTTCCCATTCCAGACGCGTCCCTGTCTTTGCCAGAGCATCCCGGCGAACGGTCTCGCCAAGCATTTCCAAATCATGAGCGGTAGCGTCTGCAACGTTCAACATAAAGTTGCAGTGTAATTCCGACATTTTTGCGCCGCCGATCTGCAATCCACGACATCCAGCCGCATCAACCACCTTCCAGGCACTGTTGCCGTCAGGATTTTTGAAAGTGGAACCACCGGTTTTCTCGCGAATGGGCTGTGCTTTCTCACGATGAGCAACAACTTCAGCCATTTCTGCGCGAATCTCGTCTTCACTCTGCGCAAAACCTTCAAACACCGCACTGGTAAAAATCAGGTCCTTTGACGCAGAAGAATGGCGATACGCATAGCCCATTTCCTCATTGGAAAGAGTTAGGATTTCGCCGGATCGTGTCACCGCGTTAACGTTAACAACACGGTCCTTTGTCTCTGTCCCATGAGCCCCTGCATTCATGCGCAAGGCGCCACCAACAGCACCTGGAATACCGGTGTAGAATGCAAATCCACCCGTGCCCGTCTTGGCCGCTTCTTCCGCCAGCTTCTTGTCAGGAACGCACGCCCCTGCCCGCAACTTATGGCTGCCAAGGTATTCAACCTGCCCAAACCCGCGGATTGGCAGACGAATAACAACACCTTCAATGCCACCATCACGCACCAGCAAGTTGGAACCAAGCCCAACCACAGTCACCGGCACATCCTCTGGCAGTGCTTTCATGAACACAGCCAGATCTGCCTCATCAGCAGGCTGGAACATCAACTGCGCAGGACCTCCCACACGGAACCATGTCACAGCAGAAAGCAACTGGTTCGGGATCATGCGACCGCGAATGTCTTCGACAGCATCACCAAGAAGCGGCAGGAGATCAGGGTAGCTTACAGTTTGGCTCATACAGTCTCTCCTTTGGGAGAGAGCGCTTCCAACTCTACAGGCAACTTGTAAGCCCACTGGGTAATGTTCCCTGCACCAAGGCAAATCACCAGATCACCCGGCTCCGCCAGCTCCGCAATCTTACCAGCCAGCTCATCAGGACCAGCAATGCTGTGAACCGAACGGTGACCACCAGCACGCAGACCAGAGATCAGATCAGCCTGACCAGCCCCTTCAATCGGCTGCTCACCAGCCGCAAACACAGGTGTAATCACAACCTTGTCTGCATCATTGAAGCAGGCACAGAAATCTTCAAACAGGCTCTGCAGGCGCGTAAAACGGTGCGGTTGCATCACAGCAACCACCTTACCTTCAGCTGCTTCACGCGCCGCATGCAAGACGGACTTAATCTCAACCGGATGATGCGCGTAGTCATCAAAGAACTCTACGTCGTTCCAGGAGCCAGTGTGCGTAAAGCGGCGCTTCACTCCGCCAAAGCTTGCCAGCCCCTTGCGGATGTTCGCATCAGAAATACCGAGAGAATGCGCCAGAGCAATTGCAGCCGTCGCATTGGACACGTTGTGCAGACCCGGCATTGGCAGCACCAGATCTTTCAGCTCAGTTACCTTGTCCCCGCGGCGATCATGAATGATCACGGTGAAGATGGACTTGCCACCCTTGGTGGAGACATCAGTAAAGCGAACATCTGACTGTGGGTTGGTGCCGTAAGTGATGATGCGGCGGTCTTCAATCTGGCCCACTAGGCTCTGCACTTCTGGGTGATCCAGACACATAACCGCAAAGCCGTAGAACGGAACGTTCTCAACGAACTGGGCAAACGCAGCACGGACACCATCAAAGTCGCCGTAGTGATCAAGATGCTCAGGATCGATGTTGGTCACCACAGCAATATCAGCAGGAAGCTTGACGAATGTCCCGTCGGACTCGTCCGCCTCAACCACCATCCAGTCACCCTCACCCATGCGGGCATTGGTGCCGTAAGCGTTGATGATACCGCCATTGATAACAGTCGGGTCCATATGGCCAGCATCCAGCAGCGCCGCAACCATAGAGGTCGTCGTCGTCTTGCCGTGCGTACCGCCAATGGCAATCGCCTGCTTGAAGCGCATCAGCTCCGCCAGCATTTCAGCGCGGCGCACAACAGGCATGTTGTTTTCGCGTGCAGCCTTCAGCTCAACATTGCTGCCTTTGATTGCGGAAGAGATGACACAAACATCAGCGCCCTCAAGGTTCTCGGCAGCATGACCCACCATGACCTTGATGCCCTTATCACGCAAACGCTGCACATTTGCATTCTCAGACATGTCAGAGCCCTGAACACGGTAACCAAGATTATGCAACACCTCGGCAATACCGCTCATGCCAATGCCGCCGATACCGACGAAGTGTACTCCCCCAATGTCTACTGGCATTTTCATGAGGCAATCTCTTTCTGTTCAGTTGCCGGTGCAGCACCAACAAGTGTTTCGATCAGATCCGCGAGGCGCTGTACAGCTTCCGGCGCGCCCTGCGCCTGTGCTGCGTGTGCTGCCTGTGCAAGACGGCCCGGATTATCCATGAGTTCTTTCAGCTCACGGGCCAGTCGTTGCGGATCAAGTTCTTTTTGTGGGATCGGCCATGCGCCGCCTGCCTCAGCAAGCACATTCGCATTCATGCCCTGATCGTTATCAAGAGCACCCGGTAAAGGCACTAAAATTGAAGGACGCCCAATCGCTGCCAGCTCGCATACAGTACCAGCACCAGAACGGCTGATAACCAAATGAGCCGCCGCAATGCGCTCAGGCAAATCCGTAAAGAAGGACGCCACCTGCGCGGCAACACCCATCTCGCGATAAGAGCTTTCAAGCCCCTCCAGATCTTCAGGGCGAGCCTGCTGCACAACGACCAGCTGCTCGCGATCTTCCGGCGCCATCAGCTTCAACGCAGCCGGCAAAATCTGAGAGAATACACGCGCTCCCTGCGAGCCACCAAACACCAGCAGATGAAAAGCGCCGCCTTTTTCAGGTGCGTTATAAGTCTGACCACACACCGCAATCACATTGTCACGCAGTGGATTGCCGGTCATCGTCGCTTTAGCAGCCAGATCAGCAGGCAGTGTTTTCAGCGGAAAACTGGTCGCAACCGCACTTGCACCCTTGGCCAGCATCCGGTTCGCCCGACCCATCACAGCATTGGCTTCATGCAAAATGGATGGAACGCTTAAGAGACGGCCAGCAAACATTGGCGGAAAGGTCGGATACCCGCCAAAGCCAACAATCGCAGCAGGTTTAGCTGCGCGGATTGCTTTCATGGCCTGCAACGTACCCAAGCCAAGTTTGATTGCTGTCTTGGCAAGAGAAATCGGGTTCTTGCCGCGAATGGTATCGCTTTTGACCAGATGCACGTTATCTGCCGGAAACGCGCTGCCATACTTGTCTGCGCGACTGTCCGTGATCAGCTCAACACCATACCCACGGCGCTTCAGCTCGCAGGCCAGCGCTTGTGCAGGAAACAGGTGACCACCCGTTCCTCCAGCAGTGAGCATAATCTTTGGCTTCATTTCACTCTCCGACACAGGCAAAACTCTTTTAGGCAGGCTGCACAGGGGCAGCACGGGTAACGGTAATAATCGGGTTCTTACGCGGTTGCGGACGTTTGCGCGTCAGCGCCAGCACAAAACCCATCGTCAGGGAAATCGCCATCAACGACGACACACCTGATGAGATCAATGGAAGGGTCATCCCCTTCGCAGGCATTAGATTGAGGTTCACCGCCATGTTGATGGTGCTTTGCAGGCCAAACATGACGATTAGACCGGAAGACGCCAGACGGCCAAACGGATCCTGATCCTGTGTTGCCATGTAAAGGCCACGCAGCACGACAAATGCAAACACGGTCACCAGCACCACACAAACAATGATGCCGTATTCTTCCGCAGCCACTGCAAAAATGAAGTCCGTATGACTATCGGGCAAAATTCGTTTCACCGTACCTTCACCCACACCACGGCCAAGCCACCCCCCGGCAATGAAGGAGTCGATCGCTTTATCGATCTGGTAAGTGTCACCGGAAGACGGATCCAGAAAACGCATGATACGCCCGCGAACGTGCGGCAGATAAGTAAAGCCCGCTGCAACGCCGAGAATGCCCATGATCCCAAGCGGCACAATCGCCAGCCAGGACAACCCGTTCAGGAAGAACAGCGCAAACAGCACAATGGTCAGCAGCATGGTCTGCCCAAAGTCAGGCTGCGCCACGAGCATGGAGGCCACAATGCCAAACAGAAGAATGGAGATCAGCTGCCCCGGAATGTCCTGGGCTTTACGCCCCTCAGACAACAGAAACGCAATGATTACCACCAGCACTGGCTTGATAAACTCTGACGGCTGAATGGAAATACCAAACAAGCTCACCCAGCGCCGCGCGCCTTTAATGTCAGACCCGAAAAACAGCGTGCCCAACAGCAGCACCAGCATCACGCAGAACACCACCAGTGCCACCCGGCGTATATAGCGTGGTGAAAGCGCAGAAACACCCAGCATCACGGCAGCGCTTGGAATAAGGAAAAGCGCCTGCTTCTTCACAAAGTAGAAGCTCTCAAGCCCGAGGCGTTCGGCAACAGGAGGGCTCGCGGCAAGGGACAAAACCAAGCCAGACACCATCAGCGTGAAGATGCCGATCAGCATGTAACGGTCAATCGTCCAGAGCCATTCTGCAAATGCACTACGATCCGTACGTGATACCATCAGCGTGCTCCCTCACCTTTCAGCATTTTGGCTGCAGCAACTGCCGCGCTCACAAATGCATCCCCGCGAACTTCAAAGCTCTTGAACTGGTCAAACGAGGCGCAGGCCGGAGACAGCAAAACCACCGCTTCACTGCCTTTGTCCCGTGCAGCATCTTGCGCCGCTGCCTCAACAGCCAGCTCCAAAGAGCCAAACTTGTGCGCCTCAACAGCCCCGGCAAGCTCTTGCTCAAACTCTTCCGCCGCTTCCCCAATCAGGTAAGCCTTCACGACTTTCGGGAAGTAGGCTTTAAGCGAAGAAATCCCGCCCGCCTTCGGACGACCACCAGCAATCCAGTAAATCCGGTCAAATGCCGCCAACCCGTGGGCAGCAGCTTCCGCATTGGTTGCCTTGCTGTCATTCACAAACAAAACCTTGCCTGCTTCAGCAACCAGCATCAAACGATGCGCAAGACCCGGGAAGGTCGCAAGCGCAGCTGCAATCTCATCAAGTTCCAGCCCAAGCGCTGCACAAACCGCAACAGCAGCAGATGCATTCTGCCCGTTATGAGAGCCACGCAAAGTATTGGAGGAGGACAGGTCAGTCACAACCACCTGCTCTTCATCAAAAACCTCAAAGACCTTGCCGTCTTCAGCATAAACACCAAACTCAACAGGCCCCAGACAAGAGATCAGCTCAACCGGCTCACCGCTTTCCGCCCGGCGCTGTGCAATGGCAGCACTGTACTCATCGTCCACGCCGACAACAGCCAAACGCGCCGCTTTAACAATCCGCTCTTTGATGGACGCATAATTCTCCATGTTCCCATGCCGGTCCAGATGGTCCGGCGACAGGTTCATCACCACCCCGATATCCGGCACAAGACTTGGGGCAAGATCGATCTGGTAGGAGGAGACCTCAACCACATAGACGCGATCCTCGGAAAATTCTTCTAGGTCCAAAACCGGACGGCCAATATTGCCCCCCATCTGAACATCCATGCCGCATTCTTTAAGCACATACGAAATCAGAGCAGTCGTGGTGGATTTGCCGTTGGTACCAGTGATGGCAACAAACGGTGCCTCAGGGCAAACCGCTTCTCGCTCATTGACGAAAAGCTCCACATCCCCAATCACCGGAATACCAGCTTGTCTCGCCCGCTCCACACTCCAGTGCGGCGTCGGATGCGTCAGCGGAACACCCGGCGCAACCACAAGCGCTGCGTAGCGGGACATATCCGCCTCACGCAGATCAATCGCAGCAAGCCCGTATTCTTCAGCCGTGGCAACACTGGCCTCATTATCGTCCCACACATCAACCCGAGCCCCGCCAGCCTCAAGCGCACGCGCAGTCACAAGCCCGGACCCTCCGAGCCCGAACAACGCGACTTCTTTGCCTGCAAGATGACGGATAGGGATCATGTGTCGAACCTCCTAGCGCAGCTTCAGTGTGGCAAGACCAACAAGGGCCAGCACAACAGCAATGATCCAGAACCGAATAACCACCTGGCTCTCAGTCCAGCCCAGGTGCTCAAAGTGGTGGTGAATTGGCGCCATGCGGAACACGCGCTTGCCAGTCAGTTTGAACGACGCCACCTGTACAATCACTGAAACCGCTTCCAGCACAAACAGACCGCCGATGATCGCCAGAACAATCTCGTGCTTGGTCGCAACAGCAATCGCGCCCAGCATACCGCCCAGAGCCAGAGAACCCGTATCACCCATGAAGATCGCAGCAGGTGGAGCATTGAACCATAAGAACCCAAGCCCTGCTCCAATCACCGCACCACACACAACAGCAAGCTCACCAGTGCCCGCGACATGGTGGATCTGTAGATAGCTGGAGAACACAGCATTACCAGTCAGGTATGCGACCAGACCAAACGCGGCAGCAGCAATCATCACCGGCACAATCGCAAGGCCGTCCAGACCATCAGTCAGGTTCACCGCATTGCCCGCGCCAACAACAACAAAGGCAGCGAATGGGATGAAGAACAGACCAAGGTTCAGCGTCAGCTCTTTAAAGAACGGAAAGCCGATGCTGGTGGAAAATGGCTCGGCATCCAGCAGTGTCACAGCAAAAGCCGCAAGACCCGCAATCAGGAACTCAAGACCCAAACGCGCTTTACCGCCAAAGCCTTTGTGCGAAGACTTGGTGACTTTCAGATAGTCGTCATAAAAACCAATAAGGCCGAAACCAACAGTCACACCCAGAACGATCCAGGTGTAGGGGTTACGAAGATCAGCCCACAATAGCGTCGCCACAATCATCCCGGAAAGGATCATCAGGCCGCCCATGGTTGGCGTACCTTTTTTTGTCAGCAGATGGCTTGCAGGTCCGTCTTCACGAATAGGCTGCCCATGCCCCTGACGCGAACGCAACGCATCAATGATGCGTGGGCCAAACAGGAACACAAACAGCAAAGCAGTCATAATCGCGCCGCCGGTACGGAACGTAATGTATTTAAAAACATTCAGCGCAGACAGGGAAGGATAAACCTCTGAAAGCTCCGCCAGCAAATATAGCATTTAGTCAACCTCAGGACTTACCGGTTGCAGCCGGTTCAGGAAAACGTTTCTTCAAGGCATCCACAAGTGGACCCATACGGGTTCCAAGGGAGCCCTTTACCATCACGATGTCGTTGGGACGCACTTCCGACAACAGGTCTTTTTCCAGTTTGTCGGAGGTCTCTGAATAGGCGCCTCTGGTCTGTGCAGGCAACAGGTCCCAGAGCACCTTCATGTGAGTACCCACACAATAAACCACGTCGATCTTTGCGCGCTCCAGTTCACGCGCAAGGTCTGCGTGCAACTTGTCGGAATCTGCACCTAATTCGAGCATATCTCCCAATACGGCGATGCGACGGCCATTCTTCGCAACTGGCAGATCAGCCATCAGATTGATCGCAGCGCGCATACTCGCCGGGTTGGCATTATAGCTCTCGTCAACAAGCAACGCCGTGCCACCATTCACATCAAGAACGGTCTGCGCACCGCGCCCTTTCGGTGCAGACATTTCTGCAAGAGCCAGACCAGCAAACGCCAGATTGGCTCCCAGCTCCATAACCCCAGTCAGCACGCCCAGTGAGTTGATCACATGGTGTGCGCCTGGAGCGCCGATCTTGTAGGAGATTTCCTGCCCAAGAATATTGGCATTCAGACAAGAACAATCAGGGTTTGCAGCCACTTTTTTGGCAATGGACTGAGCACCCGGCTGCATGCCAAAGCTGACAATGTTCCGCACCCCGGCCACAGCTGCCAGATAACGAAGCAAATCATACTGGCGGTTATCCCGGTTCAGGATCGCCACACCACCCTTTTCAATGCCAGTGAAGATCTCAGCCTTCGCACGCGCGATATCTTCAACGGAGTTAAAGGCTTCCAGATGCACGGGCTCCACAGTGGTCACTATTGCCACATGCGGACGAACCATTTTCACCAGTGGAGTAATCTCACCGCGGTGGTTCATGCCAATCTCGAAGATGCCAAACTCAGTATCAGCATGCATACGCGCCAATGTCAGCGGCACACCCCAATGGTTGTTGAAGCTCGCCACAGGTGCATGGGTGATACCGGACTTTGACAGGCAGAGACGCAAAGCTTCTTTCGTGCCTGTTTTTCCAACAGAACCAGTAACCGCGATGATCCGAGCTTTCGAGCGCGCGCGAGCAGCCACACCAAGGCGCTCCAACGCTTGAAGCACATCATCAACAGCCACATAGCGGCCATCTTCCGGTAGCTCAGCAAGCTTTTCACGCGCAACAACAGCCACAGCAGCACCAGCCTCAACAGCTGTTCCTGCGAACGCATGACCGTCAAAATTTTCGCCCTTGATCGCGAAGAAGGCTTCACCGGGTTGGATCACCCGGCTATCAATGGAGATTCCGGTTATGTCATCACTCAGATCACCGTAAACATCCCCATCTACTGCCTCCAGAAAATCGTTAAGCAGCCACAGCGGCCCACGGTCTATTTCAGGCAGTTCAATCATTTGCCGCTCATATTCCGACTTAATGTCCGGGTCCAATAGGTTGATATGGGGGACGATAGTCCACTCAGGCTTGTCTATCGCTGACTTGAGCTTTGGTTTTTCTTCGGTTTTACGCTCAAAAGCAGCAGTCTCAGCCGTCTCAGCAGGTTCCTCAGAAGCAGGTAACCCACCTATTGCTTCAGTGCCGTCCTGCTCATCGGGTTGAGTGGACTGCGATACATCTTCCGTGACCTCCGGAGCAACCTCTTCAAGACCTTCATCCGCAAGAAATGCATCCGCATCCGCGTTTGGTGCTTCTTCCGGCTCAACAGCACTCTCTGCCGCGACTTCAGGTTTCTCTTCGGCTTCGGCTTCGGCTTCGGCTTCGGCTTCGGCTTCGGCTTCGATAGCCGCTAGATCACCCAGCAGCTCGTCTTCAAGTGCATCCGGTGTATCTTCCGCAACATTGGGGAAGCCATCCTTGCCAAAATCAGGATCATGGCTTTCAACATCAGCCAGTTCCGCATCGGCAAGATCATCAGCGCCCAGGACATCTTCTTCCAGCGCCAGCCAGTCTTCTTCCTCTTGATCACGCGCATCATCAGGATTTTCCGGCAGAGTAGCTTCCAGCTCCTCAACGCCAGCCTGCACCGCAGCCAACAGATCATCATCATCCAGCGCTTCTACAGCTGCCAGCTCATCACCTTCATCAGCCAGCAGGTCCATCTCATCCAGATCAAGAGAGATCTCAGGCAGATCAGTCTCAGCAACAGGAGACCCACCATTTTCAGCAGAAGCTTCTGCAAGCGCTTTCTGGATTTCTTCATGGTCGGAGAAAGGCAGAACTTCCGTTCCAACAATCTGCCCTGTTTCATGCCCCTTACCGGCCACACAAAGCACATCGCCTTCCTGCAGCATCTTCACCGCTTGACGGATGGCAAGTGCACGATCCCCAATCTCAAGCGCGGCAGGACAGGCAGCAACAATCTCCTCACGAATTTTGTCAGGATCTTCCGTGCGCGGATTATCATCAGTCACAATGGAAACATCAGCAAGACGAGCAGAAATCTCGCCCATCAACGGACGTTTACCCGCATCCCGATCACCGCCACACCCCATCACACTGATCAGGCGACCAGCCGCAAATGGGCGCAAGGCTGCAAGCACATTCTCCAGCGCTTCCGGCTTATGAGCATAATCAACAAACACCAGAGCGCCGTTTTCACGTGTACCTACATGCTCAATCCGGCCCGGTGCACCACGCAGCACAGTCAGCGCTTCAAGAACAGTTTGAAGCTCCACACCAGCAGAAATAGCCAGCCCCGCAGCAATCAGGGCATTGCTCACCTGAAAATCACCTGCCAACGGCAAGGCGACAGAGAACACACCCTCAGCCGTTTCCAGCTCAAGAACCTGACTGAAGCCCTCTGGCTGAACGCTAAGCACTTTCAGATCATCGCCAAAAACACCAGTCGTAAACGTCTTGAGGCCGCGCTCTTCTGCAATCGCCAGAACGCGGTCAGCAAATTGCGTTTCCGGATCAACAACAACCACACCATCATCTGGCAAAAGATCGCGGAACAAACGTAATTTTGCCTGAAGGTAGTCTTCCACCGTTGGGTGGTAGTCCATGTGGTCTCGGCCAAGGTTGGTAAAACCAGCTGCAACAATGTGCACACCATCAAGACGATGCTGGTCCAACCCGTGACTGGACGCCTCCAGCGCAGCATGGGTGATCCCATCCTCGGCCAGTCGCTTAAGGTCTTCATGCAAAGACACAGGGTCAGGTGTGGTCAAGCCGCCATAGCTCTGCCCTGTCGATGTGACAGTACCAATGGTTCCAAGACTTGCAGAAACCAGCCCGGCATATTCAAAGATCTGACGCACGAAAACAGCAACAGACGTTTTGCCCGCAGTGCCTGTCACAGCAACCATCTTCTCAGGCTGTTTGCCAGAGAAAACAGCCGCCATCAAAGCAAGCTCCCGGCGCGCATCTTGTGCAGCGACCAGCGGAACCTGTTTGGCTTGCTTGCGGATATCATCAGAAATTCTGTCCACATCAATCAAAATGGCAGCAGCACCAGCGTCTACGGCCTGCTCGATAAACTTTGCACCATCAACTTTCGCGCCCTTGAGAGCAGCAAAAACAAAACCGGGCTCCACTGCTCGACTATCAGCAGTAAGCCCCGAAATATTAAGAGTATCAACCCCGTCTGGCCCATCGCCCTCGGCGGAGATTATCTCTTGTTTTGTAAGGTCTTTAAGCAACATAGCGTCGATATGTCCGGCCTATGAGACATGAATGTGGCAAACCAGATTTGGAGAACAATTGTCTTCATATTTCCCCAAAATCTCCGTGTATTGCCTCATTCAATTCTCCTGTTTAGTTCCGGTTCTGATAGGAAACCGGAATTGTTTCTGCGTCATCTGCGAAATCAGGCACTACGCCGAGCATTGGTGCAATTCTGCGGATAACAGATGCAGTGGTTGGCACAGCATTCCACCCTGCGGTGGAATAACGTTGCCCCTCCACTTTTTGCGGCTCATCCAAAACAATCAAAACGAGATACTCAGGATTGGACATCGGGAACGCCGACATAAAGGAGTTCAGATAAACACCTTCAGCATAACGGCCATTCACAACCTTCTGCGCTGTTCCAGTCTTACCGCCAACATCATAACCCGGCACAGCAGCACGCCGCCCGGATCCACGCAGGACATTTTCACGGTTGAGATACCGAAGGATCTCGCTGGTTTCTGGTTTCAGAACCTGTTTAGCAAGTTTGTCAGCGTCTTCCTCACTGCGAGGCAGGAACGTTGGTTCAAGATACTTGCCGCCATTGACCAGAGTTGCACCCGCAACGGCCATCTGCAGCGGCGTTACACCCAAACCATGACCAAAAGAGATCGTCATTGCAGCAAGGTCATTCCACTTCGGTGGAAGAAGAGGCCGCGCAACGCCAGGAATCTCGGTCGTCATTTTCTGGGTCAGGCCAACCTTCTTCAGGAATGCCTTTTGCTCCTCAATGCCTGCTTTCTGCATGACCTTGATGGTGCCGATATTGGAGGAGTAAATGAAAACTTCAGGCACGGACAAAACACGGCGCTTCCCGTGGAAGTCATCAATCTTCTGACCTGCAACACGGATAGGCTTGGTAGCGTCAAAGCCGTCTTCCAGCTTCACCTTGCCGCTATCCAGCGCCATCGCAATGGTAATGCCTTTAAAGATGGAACCCATCTCAAACACACCACCAGTCACCCGGTTCATGCGTGCTTTTTCAAGCGCCTGCTGACGATTGTTCGGATCAAAGTCCGGCAGCGACGTCATGGCGATCACTTCACCAGTGTCCGCTTTCAGCACCACACCCATGGCCGCTTTGGCCTTGTAGTATTCCATGGAACGGCGCAGCTCATCGCGCACCGCATGCTGAACACGCAGATCAACAGAAAGCTTGACAGGCTCCATGGTCCGATCCTGCGTAAAGCCAAGATCCTGCAGATCCTTCAGCCACGCCTGATCGACATACTTCTCCATGCCAGAGAGGCCCTGGTTGTCGACATTCACAGTTCCAAGAATATGACTGACCGTCTGACCACCCGGATAAAACCGCTTATTACTCTCACGGAAGCCAACCCCCGGCAGACCCAGCGCATGAATGGCCTGTCGCTGCTCAACGGAGATCTCACGCTTGAGCCACGTAAACAGCGCATTGCTCTCAAGACGCTTCTTGATAGATGGCGTATCCAGCTCCGGCAAAACAGAGATCAGCCCGTCAAAGACTTCATCTGTATCAGGAATCTTGCGCGGCTCAGCATAAAGCGCAGCACTCTTGATATCGGTCGCGAGGATTTCACCATTGCGGTCAACAATATCAGGGCGCGCCTGAGCAACAGAACTCTGCGCAGCAAGGAACCGCTCAGCAGGGTCCCCATCCTGCAAACCAAGCAGGATCAGACGACCGGCAATAGCTCCGTACACAAACACAAAGATAGTCATCGCAAAGAAAATGCGCGAGCGTCCCGGACCACGTAGCCGGATCGCACTTGTGCCATGCTTTTGGTTCACATTAGACCGCCGCAAAAAGGAGCTATCAGCTTTCCTGGCCACGAGCCCCTCCCTTACTGCACGGATGTAACGCGACTGGCGTAACCGCTCATCGCATCAGCAGAGACTGGCTCCATCAGAACAGGTCTAACCGGCAACGCCTTCAGTGTCGTGATCTGTTCCGCACGCAGTGGCTCAAGCTTCAAAATATCATTGTAACGATCAACGATTCCCTGCAATCGCCCCGGCTGATTAAGCACGCTCCACTGGGCTTTGTAGTAACGGATATCGTCTTTTTCCTTGGCAATCTCAGCAGAAAGCTGACGCACCTGATCGGCAAGGTTTTCGTTAGACATCTTGATGTCGTAAACGAGCGCAGCACCAATAACCACCGCAACAATAAAGAACAGATTTACGAAGCGCAGCATAGCTTAGCCTCCTAGACCGTGGAATGAAGCAAGGCGCGGAACGCCTGCCGCATGAATATCTAACTCCCGCGAAGGCGTATCCAACCGCCGTCCAGCTCTCAAACGAGCAGAACGTGCGCGAGGATTATCAGTAATCTCCTCAACGCTGGCATCCTGATTGCCCTTCACGATAAATTCGAAAGTCGGAGGAGGAATATCCATCTCCGGCATATGGCGGGATCCGCCACCGCGGGTCTTGCAGCGATCCGCAAGGAACCGCTTTACAATACGATCTTCCAGACTATGGAACGTCACAACAACCAGACGCCCACCCGGACGCAAAATCCGTTCCGCTGCTGCAAGAGCACCAGCCGCCTGATGCAACTCGCCATTCACATAGATACGCAGCGCCTGAAAGGTCCGCGTTGCCGGATGAATGCTGGCCTTTTTCGGATTACGCTTCACCACCTTCTCAATCACGCGAGCAAGCTCAAGCGTTGTCTCAAAAGGCTTCTCTTCACGCGCCTGACAAATGGCATGTGAAACACTGGAAGCACGCTTTTCTTCGCCAAGCATCCCGATGATGCGCGTCAAATGCTGGCGCTCCATGGTATTCACCACGTCCGCCGCACTTGGACCATCCTGCTCCATGCGCATATCCAGCGGTCCGTCAAACCGGAACGAGAAACCGCGCTCCGCCTGATCCAACTGCATGGAAGACACGCCAAGATCCATCACCACGCCGTCAACAGCATCATAGCCAAGCGCACGTGCATGGTCTTCAAGATCAACAAACTGTCCGTGCACCAGCTGCAAGCGTCCATCGGACTCTTGCTCCAAAACGCGACCGTCACGGATCGCATCTGGATCCCGATCAACGCCAATCACACTGGCTCCAGCCTCAAGAAAAGCCCTTGAGTAACCACCGGCACCGAACGTGCCGTCAATAATCACATCACCCGGCGCGGGGGCCATTGCCTCCCGCACCCGTTCCAGAAGGACTGGAATGTGACGCGCTGGTCCGCCAGCGATACCGGATTTATCTCCGTCGCCGCCCGTCATCATAGTGCCCCTCCGGCTGCTGTCCCCGGCGCACCGCCGGAAGACAATACTGCAAGCGCCCGCTTCATGGCCTCGTCGCGGTGCTTGGAGAACCTTGTCGGTTCCCAAATCTGAAACTTAAACCCCTGCCCAACAAACGTGACTTCACCATCAATGCCGGTGTGGTTGCGGATCATCTCAGAAAGAACAATCCGGCCATCCCGATCAATTTTAAGGGTTTCACTTGCGCCGTAAAGCGCCGTGGACAGAGCGTCGTACTCCATTGAGAGCGTTGAAAACGCATCAAGTCGTTTCTGGATTTCCGCTGTAAGTCCGTTACCGCCTGCATCAACCGCCTCCTGAAAAGGAGATGGGAAGCAGTAGAGTCCCTCAAAGCCGTCTTTCGCCAACGCCGCACGAAAGGGTGCAGGGATCGATACACGACCCTTTGCATCCACCCGATTGGTGAAGTGCGAAACAAAACCAGCCATTGGTCCCCTCTTTAATGAGCCAGATCTTCTTGATCTGTCAGCGGCACATCAAACAACTCTCCACTCCTTGGAGAGCCAGCGCTCAAATCAGGCAAAAACAACAAGATTACTGAAGTACAAACCGGAATATCCCGGGAGCCTATGGGATACCATGGGATAGCATGGGACGTCAATGAACCCACCAGCCCAAACCGAAAAGAATGCCCCTTAACATCTGCTAGTTATCACCAATTATGGTAAACGAAGTATTGATAGGAGTTTACGCAGGGATTCCTGCGAGTTACACGCATCTAAAATACGATTACAACCAGAAGTACTCACAGTTTTTACAGAGGTCGAAGAAAGAATTTCGCCGATTGGCTCTAGTGATTTTAACCTATTAGCCTTGGCTAAACCCCGGTTTTCCCATGCCGGGCCATGAAATTCCATGCCCATTCTGAGGACGGTGGGGCAGTTTCCCATACCTACCCACGATTGTCCCGAGTCGATAAATCCCACTGGGAAGGCACGTCACACACTGCGATCACAATTGGTTTTGTTGGTTACTTTGATCGCTCAAACAAAGGAGGTCGGCAGCACTGCCGACCCCATATCTCATCACAGGGAGCAAACCTCCCGTTATCTGGCGAGACCCAACCCAACCAGATAGTCTGCGCCTTTGCGCAAAGTGGTCTCATCCATGATCTCAAGGATCAGGCGTGGGTTGCTCTTCAGTTTTGCCAGTTCTGCAAACAGAGGCTCCCACGGAATAGAACCCTCACCCGGATTCCAGTGACGGTCAGCATGACCATCAATGTCCTGAATGTGCACATGCTGCAAAGCATCGCCTGCTGACTTGATGAAGTAATCAACCGGCGGCGCGCCATAACAGGAGTGCATGTAATGCGCGTGCCCGGTATCAATCGAAAGCGCTAGAGAGTCACTCTCAAAACTCTTCAGGATCTCCAACCGATAGGACGGGTCCAGATCTTCGATGTTCTCCAACACGATGACACAACCCATGTCCTCCGCCTTGGCAACAACGTCCTTCAGGTTCGCATGGATCATTTCCAGCTTCATCTGACGACCATTGTCATAAAGATCGAGGTTGTTGTGATCCCAGATCGTGTAAGGACTGTGCAGCACCATCTGGTCTGCACCCATTTTGGCACACAACTCAATACCTTGATCCAGACGCTTGCGAACAGCCTGCTGAAACAGCGGATCAGCCGCAGAAAGGTCCAGATTCCAGAACGGGCCATGCAGACCGAGGCGCCCCTCATGTCCATCCAGAAGCTTCTTTGCTTCTGCGACCAAGTCATCACACCCATTGTCCAGCAAGTTCCAATTATAGAAATCCTGAAGCTCAAGATCCCGAGGCAGCTCCAGCAACCATTCACGATGTTGGGGAAGATGTTTGACGCACATTGCTGCGCCTAAAACCGGCAAATCACTCATGCGGCTATTCCAAGATAAGGCCTCAAAAGGCACTGCTTTCAGTTATGCCTTTGCTCTTACATGTCTTGCATGTCAAAGGCATTACATCGCCTAAAGCTGCTTACCTTGTTCCGGCTCGCTCTCACTGCTTTAAGCGCTCATCCCGCCGCATATATTTTGCGGCAATCAGAGCACCATGACAGTTTCGTTTTGCACGGTCTACGTACTATTCCAGAGCGATCGAGAGCATCAACAAAAAATGCGCTTAACACGCTCAAAAGCTGACGCTCTCGTAAGTTCATCACACTCAGTTTTCCATCCGCACAAACGCCGTTGCTGCCTTACGAACCGAGCGCCAGATAAAGACGAGTAAGCCGATAAGCGCCATGCAGGTCAGCGCAGTAGCCACAATCCGAAACGTCCCGGCAAATCCAACCGCAGCAATCAAAGGAATGCTGACAAAAACAGAAAGGAACTGACCAAGGAAAACAGAGGAAGTCAGCACCCCACCTGCCATACCACGCCGCGAGCTCGGAGCTACCTGAAGGGCGATAGCTGGAAAGTTCGGCATCGCAAGCGCATACCCAGCACCCATCGCAGCGGTCCCCAGGAACACGCTCCAGGTTTTCTGAAGGGTCAGCAACATCAGCCCAATCGCCATGAATCCGTAGGCCAGCGTAAATGCCCCACTGTAACCAACACGCGCTTTAATCCGCCCGTAAAGCAGAGCTGCCGTGCCACCAGTCAGCATCAACGCACCCAGCGCAGCACCTGTCATAGTCGCACTGTCATAACCTTGAGCATCCAGAAAGAACGGCAGCTGTGTCGGCATAAGGAAGAAGATCATATTGGTCAGCATTTGCAGTAAAGCCAATGCCGCCAGCAGCCAGACCCAAGCCGGAGATCCGTCGTCTTCTGCACTTGCAGCCTTCTTTGCAGCTGCAGAGTGCTTCACCGGTTCGCTGATATAACGCCACAAGAACGGCACCATGAGCAACGCAAGCCCATAAATCGCAAACGGTAACCGCGGAGAAGTAACAGCCAGCAAGCCAGCCATTGAGATAAAGAGAAAACCGCCAAAGTTACGAGCCGACGTCTGTAGCCCCATCAGAGAGCTGCGCTGGTTGCCGACAAAGTAGTCACCGATCAAAGCTGTTTGCGCCGTCATCACCATGGCAACTGCAATGCCAAGACCCAATCGGCTCATCAATATACTCGTCAGGTCCGGCAGGATCATGCCGGCACTTCCCATCACAGCAAACAGCAGGACACCTGTAAGCAACAGTGCCCGCCGACCATAGCGATCTGCGATCACTCCAGCCAGCGGGGCACAGATAACAACAGTCAGCGAAGGCGTTGAGACCAGAAGCCGGGACAACCAAAGAACATTTGGATCATCCCGGAACATCTCCTCCAATCCAGCAAGAGCAGGACTGATCGTCGCGTTCGCCATGACCGTTAAAGTAGCCGCCATTAAAAGAGCAATCGCTCTGGGGTCTTTCCAGACCTGTTGTTCGGGCTCCACGTGCACTTGTTTCATTTGCTTATCCTCTTGCAAAATTACCCTGTTGAGATCAGGATACGACTTCAAGTCAACTTGAGGTCAAGTATGAAACTGCTGGATATTGGAGAGATCACCGAACGCTCAGGCGTGAAGCCCTCCACACTGCGATATTATGAGGAAGTCGGGCTCATTCAATCCATAACGCGGCACGGTCTCCGACGTCAGTACGAGCCGCAAATCCTAACGAAACTCTCTCTGATCACACTCGCCAAGGCTGGTGGATTTTCACTGACAGAGATTGCAGGCATGTTTTCTGAAAAGGGTCAGCTCCAGATCCCGCGAGAGCAGATCCGTGAACGTGCCGATCTGATTGATGAGCAAATCAAGGAACTCACAGCCCTGCGCGATGTCCTGCACCACGTGGCCGACTGCCCTGCCCCGAGCCATATGGAGTGCCCTTCCTTCCAACGCATGCTCAAGGCATCGGACAGGCGGAAACCAGCAAAGAAAAAACCGCCGACCAAATAGCCGACGGTTCCATGTTCTCATGAAGCGGTTTTTAGGGGCCTCTTACTTCGCAGCGCGCTCAACAAGCTTAAGGCACACCTGCATCGCACATGCCATGTCCTGCACGCTGATCCATTCCAGCGGCCCATGGATTTCCTGCATGCCGGTGAAGATGTTCGGGCAGGATGTCCCCTTCGCGGTCAGCACAGAACCATCGGTTCCGCCACGGATCGGCTTGGCAGATACACTCAAGCCCATGTCCTCATAAGCTGCCTTAGCAAGCTCAACTGGGGTCATATCATCACGCAGCCAATGGTGCATGTTGCGATACTGTTCTTTGACCTCACAAGAGATGGAAGCACGCGGCTCAGTAGCCTGAACTGCAGCACATACCTGCTCCAGCAGATCAGCTTTCGCTTCCAGACCTTCCAGCTCAAAATCACGCAGCACAAAATGCAGTTCCGCTTCAGCTGCATTCCCCACCATGTCGGCAATAAAGATAAAGCCATCACGACCATCAGTGGTCTCAGGTGTCATCGTCGCATGCGGTAGCATGGTGATGATCTTGCCTGCCAGATGCAACGCGTTGACCAGCTTATCCTTCGCATAACCAGGATGCACGGAAACGCCAGTGATCTTTACTGTCGCACCATCAGCGCAGAAGTTCTCATAGTTCAGCTCGCCCACTTTGCCGCCATCCAGCGTGTAAGCAAAATCCGCACCCAGAGCGCCAGGCAACTTGTCATGCACACCGCGCCCGATTTCTTCATCCGGCGTAAACGCAATACGAAGCTTGCCATGAGGAATCTGAGGGTTGCTCAGCAAATGACGTGCAAGGCACATGATGATCGCAACGCCGGCCTTGTCATCCGCACCCAGCAACGTACTTCCACTGGCGGTGATAATGTCATCACCGATTTTCTCACCAAGATAACGGGAGTTTTCAGGAGACAGGGACAACTCAGAGGCATCCGGGAAGGAAATTGCAGAACCATCATAAGCACGGTGAACGCGTGGCTTCACA
Organism: Pseudovibrio sp. Ad46; assembly: GCF_001623065.1. NCBI lineage: Bacteria > Pseudomonadati > Pseudomonadota > Alphaproteobacteria > Hyphomicrobiales > Stappiaceae > Pseudovibrio > Pseudovibrio sp. Ad46. The sequence continues at coordinate 97,202 of NZ_LMCG01000080.1, forward strand.
CCCTCAGCATGGTAGGCCGGGGCGGTATCCACGTGCGCCAGCAGGCCAATCACAGGCGCATCAGTCTCGACAGTCGCAGGAATAGTGGCAAGAACAACGCCGTATTCAGTCAGCTCAACGTCACTGGCACCAATCTCCATCAGCTCAGCACGCACCACCTTTTGTACATCAAGCTGGATCTGAGAGCTTGGGGACTCCGGGCACGTCTCATCGCTCTGGCTATCAATAGCCGCATAGCGAACGAGGCGCTCTTCCAGTTCCTGATCAAATTCTGTTCTCATAGAAGATCTCCTTGCAGTTACCTTCTATCTGCGCGAAGCCCCATCAACTTTCAAGTTGGAACACTGCCATAGGAGCAAAAGCAAACCGCTTTTACCGCACCTCACTCGCAATTTTCCCTGCAAACCCAAAAAGAACAAAGCCCGACAACACACGGAACCGGCGATACCGAGCCTGAGTGATAAAGCGCGCTCGCAACAACGAGGCCAACGCAGAATACCCGCTTAAAGATAGGACAGAGATCCCACAAAACGTTGCAACAAGAATACTCGCCTGTGGCAGCAGGGCCAACTCAGAGCTCATAACTTGCGGGAACAGAGCAACAAAAAACAGGATCGCTTTTGGGTTGGTCACCGCCAGCAAAAACGCTTCCCAGAACAGTGTCAATCCAGATACAGAAACGCTGACATCCCCTGATAAATCAATCTCCTCACGCTTGAAGACAAACTTAAGCCCGAGCCAGACCAGATAACCGACACCCATCCATCGGAACACACTCCACAAAATCTCAGAGGTGAGCACAAAACTCACCACACCACCCGCGCAAAATGCACCCGCAATCGCAAGCCCAAGTGTATTGCCGAGAATAGTCGGAAGAACCCGCCCCATCCCCAGCTGCGCAGCCCGTCGCAGGGTATTAAGGATCGCTGGCCCCGGCGTCACAATATTCGCCGCAGAAATCAGCACAAAAGAAACCCAAACCCAAAAATCCATTTTGTATTCCACTGTATACACAAATCAAATCTTGGGTAATTGATTGCGTTGGTGCAGTCAAGCTTGCAAGACAATACCGGTGTTTTTCTTGGACAGAGGCTTCCTTGCCAGCAAGCAACCTACTTTATTGACCGCGCAACACGAAAACCCAGGTCCTCAACACGAAAGGTTGGGTGACTGCGCCGTCTGTTGGTGACAAGGCAACCCCGTTCATCATCTGCCCAACCACCACCTTTAAACACGCGGTACTCTCCATAAACAGCTGGATCATAAAGATCCCAACACCACTCCCAAACATTGCCCAGCATATCGTAGAGCCCAAACTCATTCGGGTCTTTGCACCCTACTGCCTGCGGAGTTCCAGCTGAGTTTTCGGCAAACCACCCGATATCTTCAAGCGCACCATAGCGCGGTCCTTGAGAACCAGCACGACACGCATACTCCCACTCAGCATCTGTCAGCAGACGATACCCATCGTTTATGGCGCACCGATCAACCAGCCCGTCCCCATGCTCAAGGTAGTAAGGCTTCAGGCCATACCGCTCAGAAAGGCCATTACAAAACCTGACCGCATCAAACCAGCTGACAGAGTCAACGGGCAAATCATCACCAGTAAACTGAGAGGGCCGCTCATCCAGAACAGACGCATACAGCGCCTGTGTAACCAGATATTTCGAAGTATCAAACGACTGAACCTGAGCTGTCCATCGCTCCCTTTTACGATCATCTTTCTGAAGAAGGACACCGGCAGGGATCGTCACCATTTCCGGTATCAAAGTGGAACTCAACTCCCCCAACAGCATTCCAACAAACCAATAAGCTCCAACGCGCCGAGTGTGGCACACCAACGAATAGAAGCAAACTTTACGCGCTCCCAACAAGCTTCAGAAAACTATTTTGGCTAATGAATTGAAAGATCATCCCGCTCACAATGATCGGAACATAAGCAGACCCATGACGAAGCCTCTTGTTGTGATCACAGGTGCCAGCTCAGGCATCGGCGCAGCCCTTGCAAAAACCTTCAGCAAAGACGGGCACCCTCTGTTGCTCTTGGCAAGACGCACGGAACCCATGATGGCGATGGACCTTCCCAACACGATCTGCAGCAAAGTCGACGTCACAAATCGCGAGCACATGATCAAGGCCATCCGTCATGCCGAGCAAGCTTTAGGCCCGGCAGATGCCCTCATCAACAACGCAGGCTGCATGTTCCTGAGCGAGCTAAAAGATCAAAATCCAGAAGATTGGGAGACAATGATCGACGTGAACCTGCGCGGTGTCTTCAACGGCATCCACGCAGTGCTGCCAGCAATGTACCAACGAGGCTCTGGCACCATCATCAACATAGGGTCCATGACTGCTAAAAAGCCCTTCCCCATGCGTGCGGCCTATGGCGCCACCAAAGTCGCTGTCCACGGCCTCAGCGAAGCATTACGACAAGAGGTGGCAGGCCACAACGTCCGTGTCATCACCATCGTACCAGGTCTGGTTGAAACACCCCTCCCTTCCAGCACACGCGATGCAAAAATCCGCGAAGACTACGAAGAACAGAAACGGCAAATCGGTGGTGCACTTGACCCACAAAACGTGGCCGACGCGACCCTATTTGCCTACAACCAGCCCCAAACCGTAAACATTCGCGAACTGGTTATCACAGCAACACGGCAATCTGGCTGATCATACGACAGCACCGCTAACGGGCTACAATCCGCTCTAAATTTGCCACGCCTTCAAAAGCACTGCCAACAACAGCGGTGTTTTCTTTTTGCCTCAAGCTTTCGATACAGCGTCACTGCATTGTCTCAAGAACTCAAATCACCTAACTTGCTGTGTTGAGGGGAGTATAGAAATGCAAGAGACCTATGTAAGCGGTATTCTATTGGCCTATGCAGCGTTTGCCATCGGCTTATTTAGTCCCGGCCCCAACATTATGTCGATCATTGGCACATCAATGGCCAACAGCAGGCCCGCCGGCAAATCGCTTGCACTTGGGATTGCCACGGGTTCATTTTTATGGGGCACACTGACACTACTCGGTCTTACAAGTCTACTCGCATTCTACGCCTCATTGATGACGATTATTAAGATTGCAGGAGCTTGCTACTTGTTCTGGCTGGCGTTCAAGGCGTTTAGGTCTGCAGGCAGAAGTAAACGACAAGAGCTGAGTTCCATATCATTAGGAAACAATCACTGGGCTTACTACCGGCGAGGTCTAGTAATTCAGATGACAAATCCCAAAGCAGCGTTCACTTGGATTGCAGTTATTTCTCTAGCATTGGATCACGCTGCACCATGGTGGGTAGGCCTTTCCGTCATCGCAGGAACATCAATCCTGTCGACTGTCGGGCATCTCACGTACACCTATGCATTCTCAACTCAAACCATGATCACCGCCTACCGAAAGGCTCGGAGATGGATCGAAGGACTGCTCGGCAGCTTCTTCACCTTTGCAGGCTACAAGCTGCTGACAAGCGATGTATAAAGAAAAATACCAGTCGGCCTGTAAGCCGGGTTTTGTAAGGCACAAGGTGTTACCCTTGTACGCGACGGCAATTCATCTGGGATGCCCATTACTGAACACCTCTAGCGACCCACCCGGGCGGTCAGGTCTGGAAACATGACTGGAAGTAAACTTCCGCGCCGCCCCTATTCGGTCTTGCTCCCGGTGGGGTTTACCATGCCGTTTTTGTTGCCAAAAACGCGGTGGGCTCTTACCCCACCCTTTCACCCTTACCAATGCATGCACTGGCGGTTTGCTTTCTGCGGCACTTTCCCTAAGGTCACCCTCGCCGGACGTTATCCGGCACCGTGTCTCCATGGAGCCCGGACTTTCCTCCACTGCGGCCTTTCGGCACTTGCAGCAGCAACCGTCCGGCCGACTGGTGCACCTGAACTACGGAGCCTAAGGAAAAAGGTCAAGCAAAGAATTACGCTTGCACACGATCTCCGCTCAGTTCCATTGCTTGCTCAAGAGCTTGAACAAAGCCACTCCGCAGCTTCTCATTCGCCTCAGCAAACCCAACAACAAGCCCCTTCTGCGGTGCGCCAAGATAAAATACGGAAAGCGGATTAACCCCAAAGCCCTTCTGGTTCATCAGGTCCGCAACAGCCACATCATCGCAGGTCTCCGGCAGATAAAGGCAAGTCTGCAAGCCTCCGGTTGGCATGGAAACACCAACCTGATTGCCAAAACGCTCCCCGACCAACTGGCACAGCGCAACACCGTTTTCATGGTAAGCACTGCGGATCTTGTTCAGATGCGCCCGAAAGTGCCCACTCTCAATAAAATCTGCAAAGGCCATCTGTACATGCACATTAGCCAGTGCACCCGATGCCCGCTGCGCCAACTCCAATCCCACCACATGCTCTTTAGGAACAACCGCATAAGCAAGCCGAATACCCGGCATGAGCGACTTTGCTGAGGTACCGATATAGATCACAGAGTGACGATCACCCAGCCCCTGAAGCGCTGCAATCGGCCGCCCTTCAAACAAGAACTCACTGTCGTAATCATCTTCTAAAATCACCGCACCTTTGTCGTGAGCCTGTTTAAGCAACATAAGTCGCTCACTCATCTCCATGCGCCGGCCAGTTGGGTATTGGTGCGAAGGCGTCACATAGATCAAAGAGGCACGTGAAACCTGATCAATCTCAGTTAAAGCCTGCACCTTCAACCCAGCAGCATAAAAGGCTGATCGCGCACCCAGATATCCCGGCTCCTCAAGCAGTGCCACGTCCCCTTCCTCAGAAAAACACTGAGACATGAGCGAGAGCGCTGATTGTGTGGTCGGAAAGGCGAGAACCTGCTCAGGAGAGCAGATCACCCCGCGCTCCTGTGCCAGATACTGTGCCAGTACCCGCTGCAACTCAGGCAGGCCAGAAGTGTGTTCGTATCCCAGTGCATTGCCGTTGAGCAACCGCGCTGCGCGCCGCAAACTCCGTGCCCATTGTTCTTTGGGAAACAGCTCTCGCGAAGGTTCACCCGGCTGCATGGAAACGCCCCTTCCCGACGGGCTCGTGTAACGGTGATTACAAGAAAATCGCTTGCCACGCGATGAAAGCGGAGGTGTCGTTTCACGAACAGGACCTGCAACAACAGCCCCTTCAACCTCAGGCAAGGCCACCACTTCAGGCCGAGCACCAGACCGCACGTCCACCAGCCCTTCGGACCGCAGCAAATCATAGGCCGTGTTCACTGTGTTGCGAGAAACGGAAAGGCTGGTCGCCAACTGACGTGAGCTGGGCAACCGCTCTCCTTCAGGAACACGCCGCTTCAGAATTGCATCCCGGTACTGCTGATAAATCTGGCTCGACAGCGGAGTGCTGACCTCGCGATTGATCATCACAACATACTCAAACAACTGGCACCCCACAATTTGATTAAGCGGATCTATATGAGGAACCAGTTTTGCAGAGAATACAGATCAGCACAATACTTCTTCGCCCCGCAGCGGGGGTAACGTGCACAAATGAAACAGAAAACCCGGCAAGCAGTCAGAGCACAAACTCAAACCACTTGCCGGGCTAACTGGTCCCATATTGCCGTTTTCGCTCAAAACCGGGGACCAGAAACGGTTAAGACAATGACAGCAGAAATGACACTTGAAGCAGCGCCAAGCACTAGCACTCGTGAAACCAAGCCACCTAAATTTGCTCGTGTCAGAACAAGTCTGCGCGCGGATTATGATTGGAACACAATCCTCCCAATTCTGGAGAGCTCCCTCGTCGTCCATGTCGGCTTCATGGATGAAGACCGCCCAATGGTCATTCCCATGGCTTTTGCAGTTATGGACCGCACTATCTACATTCACGGCGCGAAAGCAGCGCGGATCGTGAAGAAGATGAGCAAAGACTCCCAAGTCTGTCTCACATTCACACTCATTGACGGCATTGTTGCTGCGCGGTCAGCTTTCCACCATTCCGTCAACTACCGAACCGCCGTCATTCACGGCACGGCCCGCCTTGTCACCGACCATCAGGAAGCATGGGACTCACTCAAGGCAATCACCGAACACCTTTTGCCTGGCAGATGGGATGAGGTCCGCCCGATGACGGAGAAGGAACAGATCTCAACTGGGGTCATCGCAATCGAGATCGAACACGCCTCAGCAAAAATCCGTCAGGGCGCTCCGGTCGACGATGCGGAGGATTACGCGCTACCCTATTGGGCTGGCGTTGTTCCGGTCACAACGTCACTCGGTCAACCGATTGATGATGGGAAACTACTGGATGGCGTGAAGGTGCCCGCTTCGCCAACAAATGCAGCTCGAAAGTTCGCCTAATTTTCGGGGAATTCGCCTAAAATTTTAAGAGTTAGGGTGGTTGACTTTGCCCGGTCAACCACCCTGATATGTCCTTGCAGACAGACTGACCGTCGGTCAGACATTCATAAAATTCTAAGAAACTTTGAATGGGAACTTACAGTCCCCCGCCCGAATATGCAAGATGCATTTAGCTGCGTGCCATAATATCCTTAACGCGCTTGCAGTACTTGGCACTAATCCGGTTCATACGCTTGGCATAGTGGCCAGCGTTGTATCGCAAAATGGTTCCGCACAGATCTCCGCCAGCGCGCTTATAAGCACCAGCCAGATATCGCATGCCCCATTCGATGTTGTTCTCTGGTTTATAAAGAGCTTTGGTCGAACCGCGATAACCCATACCACGTGCGGTAGATGGCTTAATCTGCATGAGACCAACTTCACCGGCACGGCCACGCGCTCTTGCGTTGAAGTTACTTTCCACTTCAACAACAGCCTTCGCAATGTGGTGCGGAACGCCGTGCTTCTTGGCTTTCTGTTCGATCAGCTTAACGTAGCTACCCTTTTTAGTAGCCGCTGCAGCTTCATCAGAGAAGACATTGGTATTCACAACACCGCCGAGCATAACACTTGCAGCAAGAACGGGGATTACTACGTTATTTTTTATTTTTGTAAGGTTCATCTTCATTTCCTGGCAATCATGTTTTGAGCAGGAGTGTTTATCTTCAGAAGATGAGACGAAAATCAGACAGGTCTGATCACGAAAAGTTACAATTTTAATGTTTAAAAACTGGCATAAACCTTAGTTTATGGCACAAAAAGGGCTGATGCAGGGCACATCAGCCTTACTTAAGGAAACTTTTCAGCAAAACAGAGTCATTCCCCTACGTAATCAAATCGTATTCATATTACGTATTAGACCCTATTTTACTGATATTTCAATGACATCTATCACAATCAGAAGGATTTTAGCTTTTTCAGCAGGCTATGCAGTGTCGCAATGGTCTGCGCATCAGCAATTCCATCGACTTTTGCAGGACGGAAGTGGCGCTGAAACGCCTCAACAGCATATTTGGTCTTCTCATCAAACACGCCACTGACCAACACATCATACCCATAGAGCCCCAGAAGCGACTGTAGAGCTTCAATCGGCTGTCCTTCGTCCCCCTCCTGAAAGAAGCTCGAAGCCTCAAGCACCACCGGCTCAATAAAATGCCCGACACCAGCCTCAGCTAACCGCGCCCATGGAAAATGACGGCCCGGATCCTGTTTACGGGACGGAGCAACATCAGAATGTCCAAGCACCCGCTCTGGTGAAATATTGTTGCGTTCACAGATATCCTTGGCGAGAGCAATCACAGCTTCAATCTGCACATCAGGATAGCCTTGCGTACCCGCTTCCTGATCTCCCAGATTGGAAATCTCGATTCCAATACTGCGGGAGTTAAGGTCATCCTCACCTTTCCAGCTGGAAACACCGGCATGCCAGGCCCGGCGACTTTCCGGCACCATCTGCGTAACCATGCCCAGTTCATCAACCAGATAGTGGCAGGAAACTTCTGAGCGCGGATCGCACAGCCAGGAAACAGCCTTCTCAGCACTTTCCATCGCCGTGTAATGCAAGATCAGCATATCAACGGCAGGAACGCGGCGCTCGTTGTGATTGGGAGATGGACGAAGACGCGCAGGCACTGCGCATTCAGTTTTAACGCTCATATTCCTCGTTCCGCGCAGATCTGCTCATACGCTTTATTCAATGCAACCAGCTTATCGCTGGCGATCTTGACGAACTCTTCGGGGACACCTCGACCAATCAACCGATCAGGATGTGTCTCCCGGACTTGCTTGCGATAGCAGGAGCGCACATCTTCATCACTCGCCACCATATCAATGCCGAGAACCAGATAGGGATCTCCATCCCCTCTTATATGACGGGCTTTAATCTGCGAAAAGCCAACAGCATCGATTCCAAAGATTTCAGCAATCCGGCTCAGGTAGGCAACTTCTCTCTCATGAATAACGCCATCTGCCTTGGCTATATAAAAGAGGCCATCCAGCACATCCGTACGCGTCGTCTCATCTTCAGCAAACAACACAGAGAGTTTGGAAGCGTAGATCTCAAAGCCCGCTACGTCCTGCTGAGCCAGTTGGAAGAGGCGCGAAACGTTGCGCTCCTCACCCGCTGGCATCTCAAACAGATCGTAAAATGCGATCACTTCGTCATGGGTCACAACACCATCAGCTTTTGCCATTTTCGCAGACAAGGCGATCATAGCGACTGTAAAGGCAACATTCCGGCGCGCTTCACCAACTGACTGAACAAGCTGCTGCAGCCGGTCAACCAACTGGGCACCACCGGTTTGCAGTGCACCTACAATCTTGTCAAAGCTGCCCCAAAAATTCATTGGCATCCTGCTCTCTAGTTCAATCTGCTTGACAATTTCGCCGGAAAAGACAGCAAAATAATTAGTCACCGCAAATCAGGTTTATACCTAACAAATTATTTATCAATCTGAATAGTTTGTTTCCCTTGGGTTTTATTTGCCCACTGCTATCTATAAGTGCCCATTGCATGATTTCAGTTCAAGCCTCAGTCAAGCTTGATCTCAAAATATCGCCCCATGAAACACATGGGTAATGTTTTACAGATATATTCGCTATTAATTAAGTACACATACAGGCGACAGCGCCAACTAACTTCTCAGTTGCCTGCTGCCAGCGCACATTATTTCGTGCGTTTCGGGATGGGGATTTCAAGTGGAAACGATACCTCCACATCGTAAATTACTTTACGCCGGCATAGTGTTTGCTGTGATTGGTGCCATTGCCACAAGCTTTTATGCCATTGATCAAGCGACTTTATATTATTTATTCAAGAGTGAAGCTCAAAAAGAATTCCATACTGCGAACAACATCATCAATTCACACCACCCTTTCGAGGCCCCTTCCAATGAAGACACGGGACAAAAGGATTCCTCTTCCCCGTTAAACTTCGGCCTGCGCGGGTCCAGCTCTGCCCCAACCACAGAAATCATCTCTTCAAGCTGGAAGCTGCCTGCAACCAAAGCCACCGCAGTCAAGCAGGCACTGGTAGAACAGTTTGAAGAGTTCGAACTTCTGGTCGTCAACGCTCCCGGTCGTCCATTGGCTGTCCATCCGCGGAATATGACCAATGACCGCGTAAACGAAATTCTGTCCGATCCCTCTGCTTATGACGCCTGGCACTCTGCACTCAACTCAGGACAGTTGGTGATTTACTCCAACTTCAACTGGCTTGAATGGCGGATACCAAAATTTGGCGTCGTCATTCCTTATGTAAATGACGAAAACAAAGCGCGTGGCGGCTTTATCTTCACCACCAAACCAACGCTCAACACCGTCGTGTTTATGGACGCAATCGCCTTTGGGTCGGCCTTTGCATTCCTGCTGGTGCTCGTCGTGGCAATTGCCTCTATTATGTTCGCCTGGAAAGGACTGCATGATCGCTGGAAAACCTCCAAAACGATCCGCTTCCTCGCGCACAACGATCCACTGACCCACTTGCCAAACCGCGCTGTTTTCTCTGACGAGTTAAACAAGGCACTCCGCAAAGCATCTATTACAGCTTCCAATGTTTACGTCATTGCCATCGACGTTGATAAGTTCAAGGAAGTAAACGACAACCACGGCCATGCAGCTGGCGATACATTCCTCCAGATCATTTCAGACCGGTTGCGGCTCGTCTTCACTGATCACCTCGTCTCGCGTCTTTCTGGCGATGAGTTCGCTGTGATGATCGAGGGGGAATACACCAGTCACGATATCACCGTGCTCGCCCAGCGCGCCATGGCAACCACCAATTCCAGCTGCGTCATCGACAGCAAAGAAATCCAGATCTCCTTATCTATGGGCATCGCTCAGGCGACCGATGCTGCTTGGCGATCCTCCCGCCTTCTCCATTGCGCTGACCTGGCGCTCTACCGCTCCAAGAACGGTGGCCGCTCCACTTACACCTGGTACGAGTCCAGCATGGATGAAGAGCTGGAACGCCGCCGTGAGCTGGAAACAGAGATGATCCGTGCGCTCAAGCTAGACGGATTCTCAGTCGTGTATCAGGCTCAGGTTGGCCTAGCAGACAACAAGCTCAAAGCTTTTGAAGCCTTGCTCCGCTGGGTGCATCCGGAAAAAGGCCGTATCTCACCAGAAGTCTTCATCCCAATTGCCGAAGACACCGGCCTTATTGAAGCGCTCGGCGAATATGTGCTCAAAAAGGCTTGCACTGACGCTGCAAGCTGGGCTGACCCAACCTTGAAAGTCGCCGTCAACTTCTCGCCTGCACAGTTCAAGACCGGATTGATCGAGCAGAAAATTTCAGAAGCCCTCGAAGAATCCGGTCTGGCACCAGAGCGCCTTGAGATCGAGATCACCGAAAGCCTCCTGATTGCCGACACCACCAGCGTGGTGAAGTCACTCAAGAAGATCGGGAACATGGGCGTTTCCATCGCCATGGATGACTTCGGCACGGGCTATTCTTCCCTAAGCTACCTTTCTCGCTTCCCGTTCAACAAAATTAAGATCGACCGCAGCTTCATCATGAACATCGGCAAGGATGCCCACACCGACGCAATCGTTGCTGCGATTATCGGTCTTGGCCGTTCACTTGACGTATTGATCACAGCAGAAGGCGTTGAAGAAGAAATGCAGGCCCAAATCCTGCGAGCCGGCGGCTGCGATATCGTTCAAGGTTATTACTTCGGCAAACCATCTAACGTTGATCCGGCCAATCCGCACGCAAATGTCCGCTGCACGCTTGGAACACAAGAGGCCAAGCAGATTGAAGCTGCCTACGTCGGATAACCTCTCAAATAAGCCTAGCGAGAATAGCAGGATATCTCTCGCTAGGCGCTGCACGCTACCTTGACACAAATGACCCGCGCTTGGGATTCGCTGTGAGGTAGCTATGGCAGACAAGAGCAATGCAAATACTGAGGACATGAGCGAAGAGGAGGATCTTGCAGAGATTGCACGGCCCTTCCACTACTTGTCTTTCTTCCAGCTGCTTCAATCCCTCATTACAGCCCTATTGCTGGGCGTCGTAGCACTCATCTCTCTGGAAGTGCTCATGTCACCCATTCCAGAATCTGCATTACGGCCCATGCTGATCTGGCTTGCACTGGCATTCTTCTTTGTCGTGATCGTCGTGCCGAAAAATTTCACACTCGGCTTTTTGTGCATGTTGCTTTGCCAACTTGTCGCCTGGCGGATTGCCTCACTCTATTATGCCTATCTGCTCAGCTGGCCATTGGCCTTTGCCTTCTTCGTCAATCTCATCTGGTTCCTCAGCACTATCCAGCGCAACTCATTTGAGACAGCAGGCCGTGGCCTCACGCTTTGGCAATGGCAACTCACCTTCTTCCGTATTCTGGTTGGCTTTGTGATGGTGCCACACTTCACCGACAAGCTGTTTGCCGGGTCTCTCCCTTACATGGAGCACGTGGAATTCTTCTCCCTGCTCGGTTATCCCGACCCTGCCATGATCATTGATGCAGCAGGTCTGGCAGAACTGGCCATTGCAATTGGCATCGGCCTCGGGTTGCTCACCCGTCTCTCTTGTTTCTTCGCTGCAGCCTATATCTTGTTTGCAGCCACGCTGAGCGGAGCATTGGAGCACGGTTTCGTCTCCTTCGCCACAGCCGTCTCATGGGAGCTGCCGCTGATCCTGTTTGCGTCTTATCTTAGCTTCACCACCACAGGAGGGGGAGAATTCTCCATAGATGGTGCATTGCGCAGAACCGGTAAAATGCCCGGATGGATCAAACTGCTCATGGGAGACACAGGCCTCGCCCACAATGAGCATGTCGATTGAGTAATCGATAGCAGGTTCCCGCTGCGATCACATTACATTGCAGCGGCAGAACGAGCAGCCTGATCGTAATGACCTGACACACTGCGCAAAACAGATGCAAGCCGGGACAGCTCAGCTTCATCAAGCCCAAGTTCTTTCACAGGCTTCACCAGCAAGGCATCACGCAGCTGCTTGTAAGCATCACAAAGCGCACGACCCTCCTCAGTAATCTCGGCAATTTTCTCTTTGCCCCGCTTACCGGATTGCACAAGGCCCGCCTTCTCCAGCTTTTTCAGAGCGTAAGACACCGTGTGAGTATCTTCGATATTCAGAACAAGGCATAAATCAGCCAGTGTTTTTGAACGCTCACGGTGATTGACGGAGTGGAGCACCAGCGTTTCCAGAGGAGATAAGCCCTCCTGCCCTGCAGCAGCCATGCAGCGCACCATCCAACGATGATAGGCATTCACCATCATTGTCACCGCAAATTCCACCTCAGACAGTGCGGGCAATTCACCCGATGCAAGGTGCGATGAGGACACGACCGGTCCAACGCCCAGCCCACCAGTATTTTTCTGCTCTAAAGCATCACTCATTTTTGACCTCACAACCACCAAGTTAGAATTGCGCAGATTCGCACCATCTCGCGCAACATAATGTCGAGAGTTTACGTAGATCACACAACCTCTCTTAAAAGACCGATCCACGTAAATTTCAATACCAATCGCCGCGTTTCTCCTGACTCTCACATATTCACATTGACAATATGTCTACATTTTGTAGATGTATCACAGAATAAGATTTCAAATCGAGGTGGGACAAAACATGACAATGAGCAAGTGGGACTTCTGGATCGACCGCGGCGGCACCTTCACAGATATCGTTGCACGCACACCTCAAGGAGAAATACGCGCCCATAAAGTCCTCTCCGAAAACCCTGAGGCCTACAAAGACGCCGCCATTCAGGGCATTCGCGACCTCATGGGTGTTGCCAAAGACACCCGCATCCCGTCCGACCAGATCCGGGCGGTAAAGATGGGCACCACAGTCGCCACCAACGCACTGCTGGAACGTAAGGGTGACCGCACCCTTCTGCTCATCACCAAAGGCTTCCGCGACGCTCTGGAAATCGGCTATCAGGCCCGCCCGGACATCTTCGCCAAAGAAATCATCAAACCAGAGCTGCTCTACGATCAGGTACTGGAAGCTGATGAGCGCGTCCGCGCTGATGGCACCGTTGAAGCCGCTCCGGACCTTGACCAGATCAAAGCCCAGCTCGAAGCAGCCTACGCTGACGGCACACGCTCCATCGCTATCGTCTTGATGCATGCCTATGCCTTCCCTGAGCACGAGAAGCAGCTGGCGAACATCGCGAAGCAGGTCGGCTTCCCGCAGATTTCCGTCAGCCATGAAGTCTCCCCGCTCATGAAGCTGGTAGGCCGTGGTGACACGACTGTTGTTGACGCTTACCTCTCCCCAATCCTGCGCCGCTATGTGGATCAGGTTGCTGGTGAACTCGACATCCAGAACACCGACTGCCGTCTCATGTTCATGCAGTCCTCCGGCGGTCTGACCGACGCCTCCCTCTTCCAGGGCAAAGACGCTATTCTCTCCGGCCCGGCTGGCGGTGTTGTTGGCGCAGTCGAAACCTCCAAAATGGCGGGCTTCGAAAAACTCATCGGCTTCGACATGGGCGGCACCTCTACTGACGTCTCCCACTTCGACGGCGAGTTTGAGCGCGCCTTTGAAACCGAAGTGGCTGGCGTTCGCATGCGTGCGCCGATGATGATGATCCACACCGTTGCGGCGGGTGGCGGTTCAATCCTCCATTACAAAGACGGTCGCTTCCAGGTTGGTCCAGATTCCGCTGGAGCAAACCCGGGACCGAAGTGTTACCGCCGCGGTGGCCCACTCACCGTCACCGACGCCAATGTCATGACGTCCAAGCTCAACGCCTCCTACTTCCCGAAAATCTTCGGTCCAGATCAGGACGAGCCGCTGGCAATCGAAGAAGTCAAAGCAGCCTTCAACGCGCTCGCCGCTGAAATCGGTGATGGCCGCACTGGCGAGGAAGTCGCAGAAGGCTTCCAGAAGATCGCCGTTGAGAACATGGCTAACGCCATCAAGAAGATCTCCGTTCAGCGCGGCTATGACGTCACCGAATACGCCCTCACCTGCTTTGGCGGTGCTGGCGGCCAGAGCGCCTGCATGGTTGCCGACAGCCTCGGCATGAAAACCGTCATCGTGCACCCGCTCTCCGGCATCCTCTCTGCTTACGGCATGGGCCTTGCGGATATCCGCGCCACCCGTCAGCAAGCGGTCGTTAAAGAGCTGGACACCGACAATCTGACAGCTCTTGCAGACCTCGCTCAGCGCCTTGCAACAGACGCGAAAACAGAAGTCGAAAATCAGGGCGTTGCAGAAGACGAGCTCTCCATCCTTCCGCGTGCGCACCTGCGTTATGACGGCACCGACACCCCAATCGCGGTGGATCTGAACACCGGTGATCTCGATGCCATGGTCGCCGCCTTCACCCAGAACCACATCAAACAGTTCGGCTTTGCCTACGAGAACAAGACCATCGTGGTCGAAGCACTCGAAGTGGAAGCCATTGGTGGTGGCGCTGGCCTTCAGGAACCAGACGAAGCACTGGCAGCAAATGCCCCGGCAATTGCAGAGCAGACCCAATTCTACGCAAACGGCAAATGGCAGGATGCGTCCATCCTCAAGCGCGATGCGTTCCAGCCGGGTATGAAGCTGCAAGGCCCTGCCCTCATCATGGAGCCTCACGCCACCATCGTTGTGGAACCGGGCTGGCATGCGCAAGTCAACGCCAAGAACCACATCATTCTAACCCGCACCATTCCGCTGGAGAGGAAAGTCGCTCTCGGCACCACCGCAGATCCGGTGATGCTGGAAGTGTTCAACAACCTCTTCATGTCCATCGCGGAACAGATGGGTGTAACCCTTCAAAACACCGCCTACTCCGTAAACATCAAAGAACGCCTCGACTTCTCCTGCGCGGTCTTTGACCAAAACGGCGCGCTGGTTGCCAACGCACCGCACATGCCGGTGCACCTTGGCTCCATGGACCGTTCCGTTGAGGCGATCATCTCCCTCAACAAAGGCAGGATCAAACCGGGCGACGTATTCGCACTCAACGCTCCTTACAACGGCGGCACCCACTTGCCGGATATCACCGTTGTCTCTCCGGTGTTTGATGACGACGGCAAGGAAATCCTGTTCTGGGCGGCCTCCCGTGGTCACCATGCTGATGTCGGCGGCTCCGCTCCGGGCTCCATGACCCCGCTCGCCACCAAGGTGGATGAAGAAGGCGTCTTGATCGACAACTTCAAGCTGGTGGACCAGGGCGACTTCCGCGAAAAAGCGTTGGTCGAGCTGCTCACCAACCACAAATATCCGGTCCGCAACGTTCACCAGAACGTGGCCGACCTGAAAGCCCAGATCGCCGCTAATGAGAAGGGCGTTCAGGAACTGCGCAAGATGACAGACCACTTCGGTCTGGAAACCGTGCAGGCCTACATGGGCCACGTGCAGGACAATGCTGAAGAAAGCGTCCGCCGCGTGATCGAAGCACTGGCAGACAGTTCCTACGAATACCCAACGGATCAGGGCTCAACCATCAAGGTCAAGATCACCGTTGATAAGGACAAGCGCGAAGCAACCGTTGATTTCACCGGCACCAGCCCGATGAAAGAAAACAACTTCAACGCACCGGAACCCGTCACCCGCGCTGCTGTTCTCTATTGCTTCCGCGTCATGGTCGAAGGTCACATCCCGATGAATGCAGGCTGTCTGCGCCCAATCAACATTGTGGTGCCGGAAGGCTCCATGCTGCGTCCGCATTATCCGGCAGCTGTTGTGGCAGGCAACGTGGAAACCTCACAGCACATCACCAACGCGATGTTCGCAGCTCTTGGTGCAATGGCAAACTCGCAAGGGTCCATGAACAACCTGACCTTCGGCAATGACACCTACCAGTACTATGAGACCCTGTGCTCCGGCTCTCCGGCAGGTCCGGGCTTCAACGGTACTGATGGCGTCCACGTCCACATGACCAACTCTCGCCTCACCGACCCTGAAGTGCTTGAGTTCCGCTATCCTGTGCTGCTGGAAGACTTCCACATCCGCAAGGAAACAGGCGGCAAAGGCAAGTGGCATGCAGGTGACGGCACCAAACGCACCATCCGCTTTCTGGAAAAGATGGACTGCGCAATCCTGGCCTCCCACAGAACCATCGCGCCAAAAGGTATGCAAGGCGGCGAAGATGGTCAGAAAGGCCGCACCTACGTGCGCCGCAATTCCGGCCAGATGGAAGAGCTGAAAGGCTGCGACCAAACAATTCTGGAAGCCGGCGAAGCCATCACAGTCGTCCCCCCAACCAGCGGCGGCTGGGGCACCCCAAAATAGGCTAGTTTAAGATCAAACAACAGAAACGCCCGGCTTAAATAGCTGGGCGTTTTTATGATGAAGCTCCCACCAACCGCACTCCATAAGCCTCAAACTTTTCGTCAGAGGTCACAATCTCCAAACCTTCCGCCTGTGCTTGTGCGATCAACATTCGGTCAAACGGGTCTTTGTGATGCTCTGGGAGGTAACCAGCTTGCTCACCATGGAAGAGTGAGATTGACAAGCCCAAGAACCCCTCTTCTTCGATGATGCCAGCCAACCCCTTTGGTGCTGTAAGCTTTCCCAGATTTTGCTTTATCGCGATTTCCCATGAACTTGCCGCACTTACAAAAACATCATTGCGAGGGTCTGCAATAATTGCCTGCGCTTTAGTCCCTAACTGCGGGTCACCGGCAAGCCACCAAAGAAGTGCGTGTGTATCAAGGAGAAGACGTCTCATTCGTCACCCTCAAAGCCAGAGGTAACCTCTTTAATCTCTTCATTGAAATCAGCGGCAAGTTTGATCTGCCCCTTGAAGCGTCCAGGTTCACGAGGTTTCAGCTCGCCCTTATGTGGCACTAGGTCGAGGTAAGGCTTTCCAGCTTTGGCAATCACGACACGCTCTCCCTGCCAAACCTTCTCGCCAAGTTTGGATAGATTAGACTTCGCTTCATGCATATTGACCTTCATGGCATCTCACCTTAGCTAAACTTAGCTAAACATACCTCAGTGAGCGGAAATCTGCAAATCTAGCGCCCACAAACA
The DNA here is from genome assembly GCF_001623065.1 of Pseudovibrio sp. Ad46. NCBI lineage: Bacteria > Pseudomonadati > Pseudomonadota > Alphaproteobacteria > Hyphomicrobiales > Stappiaceae > Pseudovibrio > Pseudovibrio sp. Ad46. Next base: position 114,455 of record NZ_LMCG01000080.1, read on the forward strand.
CCAGTGGCACCGCTCGGGATGATCCGGCAGTGTTGAGCTAGGATTCCCGGAAGTCGGGATGAGCAAGGCGGCAGGCAATGCCTGCGCTGTTTGTTAGTAATGAGTCTTCGGCATCAGCTACACGCCTTGCCCGGGCTTTTTATAATGAACAACATCGCCTCTTTTGCCTATAAGGCACGATAGCCGGTTTCCCGGAAAGACAATGGCTTATCCAGACACGTTTCCATGCCCAAACAGTTCCTCCGTCTTTGACAAACACATCTGCAAAAGCAGGTTTTACTGCCGGTACATCTGCACCTGTCACCGCGTGATACCCTATAGTCCTGGGCCCTTCCCCTCAAACCATGCGGTCACGTTTGAAGTTCGGTTCACCGGACCACTGAAAGGTGCGTTACGTCTCCCAATAGCCCCGCCCAACCTACGACAAACTGACGGTCGCTCCGCCAGCAGCCCGTTACGTAGGCATAGGTTCACAGTATGGGAGGAATTCAGGAGGGGAATAAGTTTTTCCAAAAACGCTTTGCAGCATCACGCAATACCAGCTGCAGCACGTAGGCCGGGCATAAGCTGAAAAGCCATATAAGCTGCGTAACAGCACAGGAAGAACACGCCTTCCCTGCGGCTCACTCGCCAGCCGGTAATGCAGGCAATAGCCATCAGCACGACCGTACCCACCATCACCCAGATATCCACCTGCGCGATCTCAGAGGGCACCGGGATTGGCACAACAAGCGCTGTCACACCGCCAATGCCGAAAATATTGAAGATGTTGCTGCCAACAATATTGCCAAACGCAACCTCAGCATGGCCTCGCACCGCAGCTATCGCCGAGGTGACAAGCTCTGGCAGAGAAGTGCCGATCGCAACCAGCGTCAAGCCAATCACCGCATCGGAAACCCCAAATTGATGCGCAATTTCAACGCTGGATGACACCAGCAAACTCGCCCCAATAACGATGCCAACCACACCGACAGCAAAAATTGCAAGCCCCGCCCAAATGGAAAGGTTCGGATAGCTCGCCTGATCAGCTTCAGCCTCATGAATCTGAGCCGCTGCTTTTCCCGCTTTGCGTTCCGACCAATAGCTGAAGAGTGTATAGGCCAGCAGCAGGCCAATCAGAACGAAACCAGCCCATCGGGACAGATATCCCGTCAGGATGACACCCAGCAAAATCAGGCTTGAAAGCACAAGCACGGCACCGTCACGCTGAAAAGCTTCCCGGTTCACCGCAATGGGTAAGATCACTGCCGTAATGCCTAAAATGAGCAGCACATTAGCTATGTTGCTGCCCACAATGTTGCCAATGGCAACACCGGGGTAACCAGCAAGCGCGCCCTGCAAACTGGCTACAAGCTCCGGCATGGATGTGCCAAAGCCAACAAGTGTCAGCCCGATAAACAGTTTGGAAACACCCAGACGCGTCGCAACAGCCACACTGCCGCGCACCAGTGCTTCGCCGCCAACAAGCAGCAGCACAAGCCCCCCAACCAATTGAAGGATCACCATTTTCTGAAAACTTTCCTTAAGCGCAGTTCGCGCTTGCGGTTTAGACTGATGTGCAATTGGGTATCCTTCAATCAGATTGCAAGAAGGTTGGTCATCACATTACATTCAGCCAAACCTCTTTGATAATGAGGCCGAGACCAGAAAAAAGCATCATCACCAGCACGCAATAGCGGAACAGGATCGGGCTGAAGCGCCGGCCAAGATAGTTACCACTCTTGGTGCCGATATAGACAAAAACCAGCCCGGTGATCGAAATCGCAAAAGCACCAAGATGCAACAGGCCCATATATGTCAGACCAAGGATCATCATGACTGTCACGACTGTGAAGAAGCTATTGATCGTTTGAATGAAATGGCTGCGCGGGAGATCGAGCGACACCAGAAACGGTGTGATCGGCATCAATTGTGAGCCTGTCATCCCTGTCAGCAATCCGGTTGAGAATCCAGACAGCGAACTCCCAGCTTTCTCCCAATGCGTTTTCAGCTTCAGGTTCTTGGAGAGCAGCGCATATCCCACAAATGCCATGATGATGAATCCCAGCAGGATTGTCAGCCAATGCGTGGACGCCCACCCCAAAAACCAAAGGCCAATGACAACGCCCGGCACCGAATAAAGATAAATCCGCCAGAAGCGAGAAAAAGATTCCCGAAAATGCCCGGCCTCATAAACCAGTATGAGATCACTGATGAGCCCCGGAATCACAATAAGCGGAATACCCTTCTTCAAACCCACCGTGTAAGCGAGAACAGCAAGGCAGATTGTTGTAAACCCAAGCCCTGCAAGACCTTTCACAAAAGCTGCAAAGAAGAACGTGAACATGATGATGGCAATCTCAAAGGCCGTATAGCCGAGATACTCCGCCGCCATTGCCATGTCTGCTTCCATATCCATCATGCAGCAGAGCCTAGGCGTGAACCTGCAACAATCTCTAACATCTCCATCTGCAAACTGAAGGGATCCATCAACCACCAGTTAGCTTAGAGCATGGCCGCTAAAATCCTTTGACCAACAAGCTCAACCCAAGCCCGAACAAAAGCAGCAGAATAGACGCCCTGAAAACCGACGGCGACATCAGCTGGCGCACCACCGAGCCCAGCTTGGTGCCCAGATAGACAAAAGCCAGCCCAAGTGCAGAAACACCCAGCGCACTCAGATCAAGCAGTCCGAGATAATAAAGACCGCCCGCCATCACAAAGGAGGACAAAGTAAAGGAGCAATTGATCGCCTGCACAAAACGCTCACTGTTGAGATTCAGCGACAGCAGATAGGGCATCACAGGCATAATCTGCGAACCGGTAATGCCATTCACCACGCCCGTAATAAAGCCGCTGACTGGTCCCAAAAAGCGCTCCATCTCATAGGAGAGTTTCAGGTGCGGCGTGAAAAAAGCAAACAAGGCATAGCTGATAAGCACAAAACCCAGCACCACAACAGCTTCCTGAGCGGGCGCCACATCCAGAAACCAGAGGCCCAGCAGAATCCCCGGCACCGTTGCAAGCAACATCCAGCGAAAGCGAACCACCATCTCCCTGAAAGACCCGGCATCGACCATCACCAGAATATTGCTGGTAATACTGGGCAGTAAGATGAGCGGAATTCCTCTTTTCAACCCCACCGCGTAAACTAGAAACGGCAGACAAGTCGTTGAAAACCCGAGGCCTGTTGCGCCTTTAACGAAAGCTGCAAAGAAAAAAGCGCCCGCAACAGCAGCAAGTTCCGTTGAGCTATACGCAATCTCCCACACAAAGAGATAACTAGAAATATCTTCAAACATCTGGCACAACACACCTAACCTAATAGGAAACCTAATTCCCTATTGGAAAATCCATTAGATTTTTGTGAAAGCCCGTGAGCTATCACGTGGAGAAGAAATGCAACTCTGGTTTAGACTTATACTTTATTTCATTAAGTTCCCTTTTCAGGAAAAACTAGCAGACATGTTCAGCAAGTCTGTCGTCCGATTGCGCGTTCTCCCCTCTGACATTGACATGAACATCCACCTCACCAACAGCCGCTATCTGGCCATGATGGATTTTGGCCGTGTGGATCACATGAGCCGCACCAAGCTCGGCAAAGCAATTTTCCGCAACAAATGGACACCACTGGCCAATCACGCCACTGTCCGTTTTCGGCGCGAGCTCCCGTTTGGCGAGCCGTTCAAGCTGGAAAGCGAGATTGTGTACTGGACGGATGAGGCCTGTGTGATGGAACAACGCTTTATCTTCACCAAAGGCCCGAAGAAAGGCATTGTTGCCGCAACCGGTCTGGTGCGCGTCAGCATGTACGACCGCGCACAGAAGGCTTTTGTCCCAACCTCAGCGGTGCTGGAAGAGACCGAAACGCAGGCCACCAAACTCCCATTACAGCCGCATATCGAAGCTTTTTTGAAAGAAGAGAAGGCAATTCAGGCTTATGAGCGCAAATCCGCTGGCATTGCTCCGGTAGATTCATTAGAAATACCAGCTGCTGAAAACGATCAATCAAAGGCAGACAACAGAAAGCATGGCTGAGCAGACCTCCCTCCCGATCCTGTATTCATTTCGTCGGTGTCCCTACGCAATGCGCGCAAGACTGGGATTGGTCGCAAGCCAGACAACCGTTGCCCTCCGCGAAATCGTGCTGCGCAGCAAGCCAGCCCACATGCTGGAAATCTCACCAAAAGGAACGGTTCCTGTCCTGCAACTGGCAGATGGAACCGTCATTGAGGAAAGCCTTGAGATCATGCTCTGGGCTTTGCAGCAAAACGACCCTCAAAGCTGGCTCTCACCTGAGGTGGGTACGCTGGAGGAAATGCTGCAGCTGATTGAAGAGATGGACGGCGACTTCAAACGTAATCTGGACAGATACAAGTACTCAACACGTTACGAAGGCGCGGATCCGGACGAGCACTACACCCTCGCCATCCTAGAACTCTCCAAGCTCTCTGAGCGCCTTGAAGGTTCAACGTATCTGTTCGGAAAACGCCCAGCTCTCGCAGATCAGGCACTCTTCCCATTCGTGCGCCAGTTCGCCAATGCAGATAAAGAACGCTTTGAGATAGAAGCCCCTACAAGCGTAAAAAAATGGCTGCTCGAACGGATCGACCAGCCGGATTTTAAAACCGTATTCGGTATGAAATGGAAGCCATGGTCACCCGAGGATAACCTTGTGCTCTTCCCGCAAGAAGTGACTACACACGCCCTTTAAACAGCGCAACTTCGCCAACCACTTCAATCGTCACATCCCTGAAATACGTCTCCAGATTGGAGCGCAAATCATCAAGGTTGTCTTCAGAATTCGAAAAGATGCCCTTGCTGTTGTAAAAGCCCATCAGCTTGCGCGCTGCCCAGTTTGGCTTCTGCCCTTCACCCAAAATGGTTGAGCCAAACAAGATCCCACCGTCATTCAGCAGCGGTCTGAGGTTCTCAAACACCATATACTTCTGCTTCATGGTTCCCGGCAGGCAGTGCAGCAGATAACCCAGATTAATGCTGTCAAACTTGGCGTCGGTCCACTCAATCGGCTCCAGCACATCAGTCTGTGTCACGCTGACATTTGCCACCACAGAGCGCGCCTTGGCATACTCCAGACAGGTTTGGTTGAGGTCCATCAGCACCAGACGCGTCTTATCCGGAAAGCGCCCGTGCTCCAGAAAGTAACCACTGCCAACCCCTACATCGAGGTGATTGGCACTGACATTGCGGTTGAAGAAGCTCAGTGCCTTTGAAGCGGAACAGCGCCACAGAAACGTGTTGGAGAACCGCAGAACCAACAGGTCATAAATACGCAGAGTTTTATCGGAGTAGACCTCTGCCCCTGCCGCGCTATCCAAATTCTCTTTGTTCATTTCCGCACCAATCCTGTTTTGCTTCACGCATGCATAGTTGCCATACTAGAACAACAACATGAGCAAAACCCTACGTCATGGTTTTACACAGAACAACCAAGAGTTTGCATCAGCAGCTTTTCTAGCTCCGTAACCGACACTTCCTGATCCCAGGAATGACGGTAAACTGCCTCTCCATCAAAGAAATCAGCCCCCTCACCATCAACGCTCACCAACCCCCATTTTGAAGCGCCAACCTTGAAGGTTTTCGAGGCAAACACCCCAATATCATCAGCACGGCGCTCATTCATGCGGATAACAAGGTCATGAGCGGTAGCCGCGAGTTGCTCGCGTCCCTCATCAGAAGACAGAACATCCTCGGTATCCAGCAGGAACGCTTTACCAAAGCCGCCGTTCATGTTCACCCGCTCAACATGCAGGCGATACCAGTCGAAATCAGCAAAATCGACATAGAGCTTTGCCTTGGGATGCCGCATCAAATAGCGGTTGCGTAGCTCAGTGCACAGCGGATCCCCTTTGCTCAGTCGCTCAAAGCGCCCGATAACGGTCAGCCGCGGATGAGCCAGTGGGTCCCCTTTACCGGGCTCACCAATCAGCAAAGACACCCGCTGATCCTGCACAAGGCATTGAGAATGGTTGGAAAGGCTGGAGGCAAGCATAAACGGCGCACCAACAACATCCGAGCTGACACCAACACGGCTGACAATAGGGTAGCCGGTCTCTGGCTCCAGAACAGCAAGAGAAGCAAATCTGACAGACCTGATCAGCTTCTTGGCAAGAGCGCGTGCTTCATCGGTGGTTTCACGAATTGGATCTATCTTCTTTTCCATACCAACCTCACTTTTCCCAATCTGACCCTGCTCAGATTCTTGGCTCTTGTCTATCTCCACTTAAGCGTATTCCCGAAAAGTGGTCTCCATAATCTGGAGAGGACAACATACTGATTTAAGTAAGATGGATAACGTACTCAACTTAAAATTCGGCAAGAAACCAGCGTCTTAAACATTTTTTCAAACATCTAATGAATTGATTTATATAGTTTTTCTAGCCCATTCATCTACATGAACAGAAGATGAATGGCGCTCTCAAAGAAGGTTCAGGCCACTTCTGGTTAATTAGTCTCAACAAACACGAAATACCGTTTACGGAGACGAAAATGGCTAAAGCATCAGCAGTAATTTCAGTAGCGCTTGCAGGGGCAATGATGTTGCCAGTCGTTTCTGCAGCTCAGGCAGGCCCGCGAAACAATACGTACATTGAGAACAACACTTACGTTGAAAACAACTATTACCATAAGCGTAAGAAGAGAAAGCATAAGAAGCACGGCATCAATGCAGGTGAAGCAGCTGCAATCGGCGTTATCGGTCTGGCGGCAGGTCTCATCATCGGCAATGCAGTGACACCGCAACCTCAGTACGTTGCACCACCACGCCCGGCCTACCGTCCACCAGCGCCAGCGTATCGCCCACCAGCCTACCGTCCGCCAGTGGTGCATCAGCCAGCACCGGTTTATCACGCTCAGGCTGTAGCCCCAGCCCCGTGGTCCCCGGCTTGGTTTGCCTACTGCACCAACAAATACAGAAGCTTTAACCCGAACACCGGCACCTATCGCACGTACTCTGGCAAAAACCGTTTCTGCCAGTAAGCCCTGTCATCACAGAACACGCCCGCTTGAAAGAGATAAAGCCCCGTCTCAATCAGGTGGGCGTTCCCACATCATGCTTTTGAAAAAAGGACTGTGAGCCCGCGCCTTTATTTGCAGACGCGATATTTGCAGCCCTTGCCGTGACAGCCCTGATCGAAGTGTAAGTGGTCTCGGTGATACTTGTCGGCCTCTGGGCCAAGTACGGTCGTGAACCGCTCACAGGCTCCTTTATGTAAGCTGCTCAGGAAACGCACTTCAGCTGAAGACCCGTCCCAGCCCTCTTCAACAGTCACTTCTCGTCCATCAGACAAATAGAAGGCTGCAATATCGATGGCGTTGCCCTTGCCATGCTCTGAGAGCTTCGCGCCGCGTTTGTTATTCCGGCCACGACAAGCATACCCTGCAGCCGTGCGAATGCGCGTGATGGATACACCAAGTTCCCGCCGAGCAGCAGGCACTGCCACATCCTGCAACCAGCCATCCAGCTTTTGTGCCAGCTCGCACTCAATTTGCACTGGCATCGTCAGGCCAATCTCTTGGCCACCACCAACCACAGACCGCAAAGAAACAGGCTGATCAATCCCACATCCGCCCGGCCCGTCAACAGCGTTTGAGATCTCAACACTCCAACCACGGAGCACACACATCCTCGCATCGCTTGCAGGAGGAAAAACACGCTGGTTTTCAAGTGGCACAGGAACGAGAGAAAGCGGCTTGCCCGCAGGAACACGTGAAGGCTGAACACTCACCTTGCTCTGAGGAAGAGGCATCGGAGGCAATAAGGTTACATTGCCCACATAAGGACGAGCTTTGGGCATCGGGGCAGCACTAACGTGTGCAGCGCCGATGCACATACCGATAACCAAAACGGCAGACAAAAGTCTTCCGGCAGCGTTCCCACCTGTCTTGTAACCCACCTCGAAATCCCCGATTTGAACAGGCGTTTGCCCGGCGCTGTTCCTGATTCAATGCTGAATATTTCCGTTTTCCCGCCTGAATTGTCATGAATGTTTTAAACTATCCACGCCCAATTCACCCCAGGAAAAGCATGAGTATAGCCCGACGAATATTCGCGAAGCTGCAGAAAACCTGCATATTGATTTGACAGAGGAAACGCAAGAATTCCCTTGGTCTTTCACAAAACAACCAGAAAGTATCCTCCGGCTTTACACATATTATTCGCTACAGAAATTTTCAGTGATCCTAGGTGCTTTTCTAGCAGTGCCATGAAAAATGGCATTTTTTTGCTTCCTAACGTGGCTTCCGTCACATAAGCTTTAAACAGCTAGTGAGTAACGGGAGATAAATCCATGACTGTCACACGAAGCTTTAACGCCGTCGCAATCACACTTGCATTTGCATTTGTTGGTGCTGTCGTTATCGGCTTGCTATAGTCCCCCTCCCCCACACTGACAAAGTCCTTCACAAAACAAAAATCGAAGGCAAGACTTACCAGACGCACAAAGAAACCCACCTTGTTACCAAGGTGGGCTCCAGTTGTTTAATTGCTTTTGCGTATCAGTTACGCTGCCACAGATGTCAGGCCAACCATTGTGTTCTGCGCTTGTGCAATTGCTGCATCACGGTCAACTGCAACACCTTCCGCTGCAACAACGTCCACATCGCTCACACCAATAAAGCCAAGCACCTGCTTGAGGTAAGGCACAGCAAAGTCTGCTGGAGAGCCAACAGGCACACCGCCAGCTGCCGCAACAATGTATGCCTTCTTGCCCGTCAGCAAGCCCTGTGGGCCGTATTCGGTGTAATTGAAGGTCACACCCACACGTGCAATCTGGTCAACCCATGCCTTCAAAACAGCAGGCACAGAGAAGTTGTAGATCGGCGCACCAATAACCAGCACATCTGCCGCTTTCAGCTCCGCAATGAGTGCATCAGAAAGCGCAAGACCTTCTTTCTGCTCTTCACTGCGCTGCTCGTCAGGGGTGTAAGCAGCACCAATCCATGCTTCGTTGATAAACGAAATCGGGGAATTCAGATCACGCTCGATAACGGTGTCACCATTATTGAAGATCTTGGAAGCAAGTTCATCAGAAAGCTGGCGGGTTACGGATGTTGCAGTTGCCGCTGAGCTATGGATTTTCAAAATTGTCTTTTTCATCGGTCGTCTCCTACGCCCCAAACAGGAGCTATTGTCTTCTCCTGAACATACATAATGGAACCACAGCGAATGATTAGATCACTATTTGGAAACAGTCTTTGCACGTCTCAGCGACAATCCGACAAAGAAAAAGGGCTGCGAAAACATCCGCAGCCCCTCTAAATTTCAATGCTCCAAAGCGTTACTCCGCAGCTTCGCGAGCCATCGGGTTGTAGTTCAAGATTGGAGCCAGCCAGCGCTCCGCCTTTGCCAGTTCCCAACCCTTACGCTTTGCATAATCTTCCACTTGATCCCGCTCAATCTTGCCAATGCCGAAGTAGTGGCTGTCAGGATGAGAGAAGTAGAGACCAGACACAGCAGATCCCGGCCACATCGCGTAGCTCTCGGTCAATGAGATACCTGTCTGCGCTTCCGCATCAAGCAGCTCCCAAAGAGTACCCTTCTCAGTATGATCTGGCTGCGCTGGATAACCCGGTGCTGGGCGGATACCATCGTAGTCCTCTGCAATCAGATCAACATTGGACAGACCTTCATTCGGCGCATAGGCCCAAAGCTCAGTACGAACCAGTTCGTGCATCCGCTCTGCAAGCGCTTCTGCCAAACGGTCAGCAATCGCCTGACTGAGGATCTTGTTGTAGTCATCACCAGCTTCGCCGTAGCGCTTGGCAATTTCATCCTCACCGATACCCGCAGTCACAGCAAACCCGCCAACATAGTCCGGGATGCCGCTGTCAATCGGTGCAACAAAGTCCGCAAGAGCAACGTTCCCACGATCAGAGGAACTCCGGTCCATCTGCTGACGAAGGGTATAGAGACGGTTCAGCTCAGTTGTACGGCTCTCGTCGGTGTAAAGCACAAGATCATCACCATCCTGCGCACAAGGCCAGAAACCAACCACAGCATTCGCTTGCAACAGATTGCCGTCCACGATCTCCTTCAGCATCTCCTGCGCATCATTATAAAGCGCCTGAGCTGCAGGACCATAGCGGTCATCTGTCAGCACTGCAGGATAGGCTCCCTTAATCTCCCAGGTGGAGAAGAAAGGTGTCCAGTCAATGTACCTCACCAATTCCTTCAAGGAGACATTGGTAAATGTTTTAGTGCCGATGAACTTAGGCTTGGTTGGAGCATATCCATCAAAGTTCGGCTTGAAGCGGTTTGCACGAGCCTTCTCGATAGATGCCCGAACCTTCTTGTTCCGCGACCGCGCATGTTTTTCAGCAACATCCACATATTCCGCGCGGGTTGCATCATAGAGTGCCTCACGCCCACCTTCACTCACCAGACGGGACGCAACACCCACCGCACGCCCAGCATCAGTGACGTAAATCGCCTGACCCTTGGAGTAGTTCGGATGGATCTTCACCGCTGTATGAACACGAGAAGTCGTCGCGCCGCCAATCAGCAGCGGAATATCCAGACCTTCACGCTCCATCTCAGAAGCCACGTGACACATCTCATCAAGCGACGGTGTGATCAGGCCGGACAAACCAATGATATCAACATTATGCTTGCGCGCTTCATCAATGATCTTGGCTGTTGGCACCATCACCCCAAGGTCAATAACCTCAAAGTTGTTACACTGCAGAACAACGCCAACGATGTTCTTGCCAATGTCGTGCACATCCCCTTTAACAGTCGCCATCAGGATCTTGCCGTTAGACGAGCTCTCATCCAAACCACTGCGACGCTTTTCCTCTTCCAGGAATGGCATCAGATAGGAAACAGCTGCCTTCATCACACGAGCAGATTTCACCACCTGCGGCAGGAACATTTTACCAGCGCCAAACAGATCACCAACCACGTTCATGCCGTCCATCAATGGACCTTCAATCACATGCAGCGGACGATCAAAGTTCTGGCGAGCTTCTTCCGTGTCTTCCACGATAAAGTCCGTGATACCGTGAACCAATGAGTGCTCAAGACGCTTTGCAACAGTTGCCTCACGCCAGCGCAGATCAACCTCACGTTTCTTTCCACCCGGACCTTTAAACTTCTCAGCAGCTTCAAGCAGGCGATCCGTGGAATCTGAACGGCGGTTCATGACCACATCTTCACAAAGCTCACGCAACTCAGCAGGAAGGTCATCATAAACAGCCAGCTGACCAGCATTCACAATGCCCATGTCCATGCCAACCTGAATGGCATGATACAGGAACACAGAATGCATCGCTTCACGAACCGGCTCATTCCCGCGGAAGGAGAACGATAGGTTGGAAACACCGCCAGAAATATGAGCGTGTGGCAGGTTCTCAGAGATCCACTTGGTCGCTTCAATGAAGTCCAGACCATAGTTGTCGTGCTCTTCAATACCAGTCGCAACCGCAAAGATATTCGGATCAAAAATGATATCCTGAGGCGGGAAACCAACCTTATCAACCAGCACATCATAGGAGCGTTTGCAGATGTTGATCTTGCGTTCAAACGTGTCAGCCTGACCCGTTTCATCAAACGCCATCACAACAACAGCAGCACCATAACGGCGGATCAACTTAGCCTGGGCGATGAAGTTCTCTTCCCCTTCTTTCAAGGAGATAGAGTTCACCACAGCCTTACCCTGCACACACTTCAGGCCAGCTTCAATAACAGTCCACTTGGAGCTGTCGATCATCACTGGAACTTTTGCAATGTCCGGTTCCGCCGCAATCAAGTTAAGGAAAGTAACCATGGCTTCTTCACTATCAAGAAGCCCCTCATCCATATTGATGTCGATGATCTGCGCCCCATTCTCAACCTGAGAGCGGGCCACATCCAGCGCTGCATTGTAGTCATCGTTCTTGATCAGTTTGCGGAACCGCGCAGAGCCCGTCACGTTGGTGCGCTCACCCACGTTAACGAAGTTCACTTCCTTAGTGAACGTGAACGGCTCCAGACCGGACAGACGCATCAGACGCGGCACTTCTGGCAAAGCACGCGGCTTCAAGCCTTCCATAGCATCCGCAAGGGCCTTAATGTGATCCGGCGTCGTACCACAACACCCGCCAACCACGTTGACCAGCCCAGACTCGGCAAACTCTTTCATGAGGCCAGCCATGTATTCCGGGCTCTCATCGTATTCACCAAACTCATTCGGCAGACCCGCATTCGGATAAGCACAAACAAGAGTATCCGCAACACGGGAAATCTCATCCACGTGCGCACGCATTTCCTTTGCACCCAGCGCACAGTTCAGGCCAACCGTATACGGATCAGCATGACTGACAGAGTTCCAGAACGCTTCCGGTGTTTGACCTGAAAGGGTACGGCCAGACAAGTCTGTAATCGTACCGGAGATCATGACCGGCAGCTTGATGCCTTTTTCCTCAAACACCTGATCAATCGCGAACAAAGCCGCTTTTGCGTTCAGGGTATCAAAGATGGTCTCAACAAGAATGAGATCACAGCCACCATCAACCAGACCACGGGTCGCTTCAGCATAAGAATCCTTCAGATCATCAAAGGAAACTGCGCGGAAGCCCGGATTGTTCACGTCCGGAGAGATCGAGGCCGTCCGGTTTGTTGGCCCAAGCCCACCAGCGACAAACCGGCGGCGGGAAGGATCAATCTCCTTCATCTGCTCAACAGCTTCACAGCAAAGGCGGGCACCTTCCTTGTTCAGCTCATAAACAATGCTCTCCATCGCGTAGTCAGCCTGCGCGATAGAAGTGGAGGAGAACGTGTTGGTCTCGATGATATCTGCACCCGCTTTCAGATACTGCAGGTGGATATCTCGAATGGCATCTGGCTGGGTCAGGATCAGAAGATCATTGTTCCCTTTCAGATCCTGGTTCCAGCTCTTGAAGCGCTCACCTCGGAACTGCGCTTCACTGAACTGCAGATTCTGGATCATAGTTCCCATGGCGCCATCCAGAACAAGGATACGCTCCTTGGCGGCTGCTTCTAGGGCTGCAAAAATGTCCGAACCGGTCTTTTTCACCTGCAAACTCATGGGATCCGATCTTTTCTAGTACTTTACTTTTGCGGGTCACGAATGGGGTCGTAATCCGACAAATATCTTTATATGTGCGTGGATTGGGTTCAGGCAGCGACAGATGCTTTCACATCCTGTTTTGCGCGAAGACCAAGCATGTGGCAGATCGCGTAAACGAGGTCTGCTTTGTTCATTGTGTAAAAATGGAAGTCCTCGACACCATCATCTGCAAGGCTCATCACCTGCTCAGCAGCAACAGCCGCCGCAACAAGTTCACGGGTGCGAGGGTCGTCATCAAGACCATCAAACCGGTGCGCCAGCCAACCTGGAACAGATGCTCCGGTCTTCTTCGCAAAGCCAGAAATGCCCTTGAAGCTGGTCACTGGCACGATACCAGGAATAATCGGGATCGTGATGCCAGCGGCACGAACACGGTCCACATAGCGGAAGTAATGATCATTATCGAAGAAGAACTGCGTGATCGCACGGGTCGCACCCGCATCCACTTTCGCCTTCAAGACATCCAGTTCTGTTTCCCAGCTTGGAGATTCCGGGTGTTTCTCAGGATAGGCTGAAACAGAAACCTCAAAATCACCGATGGAACGAATGGAATCTACCAGATCAGCGGTAGACTGATATCCACCTTCATGCGGATGATACTGCTCACCAAGTCCCGCAGCCGGGTCACCACGCAGCGCCACAATGTGGCGAACACCAGCATCCCAGTAAGCGCGAATGACTTCATTCACTTCTTCCTTGGTGGCATCCACACAGGTCAGGTGTGCAGCAGGCTTCAAAGCAGTCTCATTCACAATACGCGAAACCGTAGAGTGAGTACGCTCACGGGTCGATCCGCCAGCGCCATAAGTGACAGAGACAAAGTTCGGGGCCAATGGCTCAAGCCGTTTGATTGATGACCAAAGCTGTTGCTCCATCTTCTCGCTCTTAGGAGGAAAAAACTCGAAAGAAACGGAGATGTCAGAGGCTCCATTGAGCCTAAAACGGCGATCGATACTATGTTCGCTCATAACTAAGCAAGCTCCTTGGTCTGATCCGCTACAGGCAGGTCGGTCACAACCCGACGATCCTGAGCGAGCCAAAGGGTAACGGTTAATTTGTCTTTCTCCCCCGCGCCCGGGGTAAGATCATTCGTTGAAACAAGCTCCAGATCAGCCTCGGAAAGCCAATTGCCCACTTGTCCCTGAGAAAAACCAAGACGACGATGCGCATGCTTCTCCCGCAAAAACTCCAATTCGTGAGGAGCAAAATCTACGAGCAACAGACGCCCACCCGGCCGCAAAGCACGGGCAGCTTCCAAAATCGCTCGCCCAGGCTCTTCCAGATAATGAAGAACCTGATGAACCACAGTCAGATCAGCTGTGTCTGGTGCAACCGGCAACGCGTAAATGTCGCCCTGACGCACCTGCGCTTTCTGCAAACCAGCACGGTCCAGATTGGCCCGTGCAACAGAAAGCATGTTCTGGCTGGCATCAATGCCAATGCCACGCTCGTACTGTTCACTGAACAACTCCAGCAAACGGCCAGTTCCAGTCCCCAGGTCCAGGAGGGTATCAAAGGACTTGGACCCCACGAGTGCACGCATCGCAGCTTCAACGGCAACTTCCGGCACATGAAGACTACGCTCCTTGTCCCAGTTGTTGGCACGTGCTGCAAAGAAAGCCGCCGCTTCCTCTGCCTTTGCACGGCGCAACGAAACCAATCGCTCATGGTCGGCAGCAAGTACCGGATCATCCTGCTCGCTCTGCGCAACAATGCGCCGCGCCAGCTCAGCCGGACCACCTTCACCAAGACGATAATAAACCCAGGCTCCTTCCGGATACCGCTTGATCACCCCTGCCTCACAAAGAAGCTTGAGATGTCGCGAAATCCGAGGCTGGCTCTGCCCAAGAATGACTGTAAGATCCTTCACGGTCAGCTCACCAAGCACAAGCAAAGCAAGCAGACGAATACGCGTCGTCTCTCCACAGGCACGCAAGCAGCCCACCAGGTCCTCTACAGGGAGTTTGCCTTCCGGTTCATTGTTCACTGTCGTTATCAAGCCTACTACCGCCACCAACTGATCGAATAATCTGATATAAAGATATCTTTATACGTATAATAACTCGATGACAAGGAGGAACATTCCCTTCTCGCACCAAAAGAGGAATAGTTTTTCTGAGTTTTCCTTGAAAATTGGCTGATCAAAAATCAACTCTGACATTCCGGAGCGGCAAACAGAGCAAAAAAGCGCGGAATTACAACACTTACGCTTTTGGAGAGCCGTTCTGGTCATCCTCTTCAACCACAGGCAAAACAGCACCACCCACTGCCTTTTTCTGTGAGTCAGAGAAAGTTTGCCCACCAGCAGCCCCTTCATCGATCCTCACCTTCACCTCACGATGGGCAAAAGTGATGCCCTCGCGGTTGAAAATCTCCCGAATGCCTGCAAACACTGCCTTCCGCAAAACATACTGATCCCCAGGTCGCGTCGTAAATTTGACCCGCACAATCATCGCGGAATCTTCCAGAGCCGTGATGCCTTGAGATTGAAGTGGCTCCAGAAACTTCGGGCCAAGCTCAGGATCCTCGAGCAACTTGTCTCCCAGCAATGAGATCAACTCCCGCATCCGGTCGACATCCGTGTCATATGTGACCCGAAACGCCAACTTCATCATGGTCCAGTCACGCGACGAGTTTTTCACAAACGACAAATTACCAAACGGAACCGTATTCAGGAGACCGTCCGATTGCCGTAGCTGCATGGACCTTATGGAGATCCGTTCAACCGTCCCTTCAACATTATTGGTGACATAAATGTACTCACCTGTTCGAAAGGCATCATCGAGCAAGAAAAACGCACCTGAGAAGATATCTTTGATGAGCGTTTGCGCGCCAAACCCGACAGCAAGCCCAACAACACCTGCACCAGCAAACAGAGGACCAATGTTCACCCCGATCTCCGAAAGAGCAACCATGCCGGAGAGCACAACAATAGAGACCAGCAGAAAATTCCGCAGGATCGGCAACAGCGTCGCCAACCGCCCCATCTTGGCTTGCCCACTTTTATCGCTTTCAGAGATTTCAATCTGACGCTGGATAGTAATGTGAACGGCCTGGTAAGCCATGTAGCCAAAGAACACGATCAACGCGACTTCCACCAGATTGCCAAACAAACCATCCTGCTTGAAAAGATTGATCCCCCACGCTTCAACGATCACCGCAAGACCAAACATCAGCGTCACAAGGCGGGCACCATGATCAAGCAATTGCCGGTAGGGCCGTCGGGCAGCCTCTTTTTCTGCCGCCAACGCTCGGGCTTCAGCATTGACCTCCTCAGGATTATAGGAATGGCCGGCCTGCTCTTCGACCTGCACAATCTCCTCAACAAAGGCATCCTGCAGTTTGTCGATGTTAATCGGCGGCAAAAGCCACTTATCAATGACAAGAAGTAAGATACCGTAGAGCAAGACGCTGGCAAAAATAGCCATAATCGGCGCCAGTAACAGGAGACTGTCATAGCTCAGTCCTAAGAGCAGGCGGTGGGCAAACACCAGCCACGCCACCAGAAAATACGCCAAAGCACTCAAATGCCAGTTTTGGCTGAACAACCTCCGCCAAACCCGCCGCCTCTCAGTGCTCGCATACTCCCCGGAAAACCAGCCTCCAATAGGCCTGCGAAAAATATAGCAAATCAACGCTGCAGAAACGGCCAGAAACAACCCACTTTGAAGATCATGAATCCGTTGTGCATTGGCATTGAGAGACAAATGGCTCATCCACCTGCCAAATGCCAGCAGGAAGAAAGCAACCCCGCCGCACAGAATAATGGCATTCAGAAATGACCGGGCAACGTCATCATCCAATGGCACAACACGGTGATGTTCATTCCCAACAGCCAGAAAGTTCCGCGTGAAAACCATCAAAAGCCGAAAGAAGAAGTAAAAGCTCGCAAAGATCAGCGCAGCATGTCGAACACTCTCTGTATTACCGGAAATAACAAGAATGAGCCCGAACGTTACAATCACATGCAGAAAGATCGCGGCAACCTGCACCAGTGATCTTGAGAACAGAAATCCAATCTTCTCAGCCCTGCTCTCCGGCATCCCGCGATAAAATCGTAAAAGCCTTTTGGCAAACAGCTTGTCTGCAAACAGCTCAACCACAAAACCAAGCGTGACTGCAAACAGCGTCAGCGCAAATATCTGCCACACCCACGAAACACTCGTATCGGGCCGCGCCCGCTCCAGTGCATTATGGACGTGCCTGGGAAAGTTCCCAAGATCCTTCAAAACAGCATTCAGAGACTGGCTGGAGCGATCAATGTTCTCCAGCGAGAACAGCTCCAGTCCATTAGATAGCCCAAAAACAAGCGGTGCCCCTTCCATAGGAATTGGCTCGCTTTGCACCACCATTTCCTGAGCATCAACCATAGGGTCTGCAACAACTGAGTTCTGGGTTTCTGGCGTTTGCGCAACAACAAAACTGATGTGCAGCAAAAGCCCCATACCAACCAAAACAGCGAGTGTCAGAAAGGAGATAAGGAAATTGAGAAAGCGATCCGCCTTAGAACTGTCAGAAGAAACTTTTTTGCTTTTTCTTATTTGCATCAATCCTGCTTTGGCTACACAACCCAATCAGCAGGAGTAAACACGAACAGCACCTAAAGTTGCTTTGGCAGAAACATTCGACTTTTGGACTAAATTGACCAAAGAAAAGGGCCGCACACGCGACCCTCACAAAACCACTTAAATTTTTGAATGGATCAGGCCATCCATTGCTCTTTCCAGGTAATAAATTGCTTATAGGCTTCTTGTTGGTCAAGCGCCTGATAACTCTTTAACGCAGTCTGACGCTGAGAGTTTGAAAGGCGGTAACGCCATGGCCCAATCTTCAGGAGAGCCTGAACGGTCATCATCCCAAAACCAGAGGCACGACACACCACAAGGAAAGGCTCAGTGTCATTCCGCACGGTCCAATGCTGCGCTTCTGCATGACCAATGCCAGCCAGCATCGCAAACGCAGCAACCGCTTCAGCAAACCGGTCTTCCTCAGCATAAGCACGCAGAGCATTCTCAGTCAGCTTGCCTTCACGGACCAGCTCCATGACGCGGCCACGACCAGTCTCAAAATCATACCGGCCTAGCCAGAATTCGTTAGAAAGTTTGCCAGCTGCAATCCGAGCAGCTTTCGGCAGTTTCCCGGCAGCTTCAGTCGCGCCTTCTTTGATCAGAAGCTTGCGAACCTGCTCACTAGCGAAGTTGATAAGCGCTTCAATATGAGCATCTGCCAAATCTGCGCGTTGCCCAAGGGCCAGCTGAAGGACTTCGTCCCCCTTCGCGTCAGTCATCAGCGAGTTCACACTGCGCTGACCAAGCACTGCACCATCATTCGCAGCAACAGTCTGCTTCACCTCGGTATTTCCAAGGTTCACCAGCACATCACTGATATTCTCGGAAATGACATCCCGCTTCGCAATCGCCAGACGATGATCATCGCTCTTGCTGCGCGCAATGCTCACCAGATCACTCTCGCGCAGAACGTTAGAGTTCCGAAGAAGTGGCTCTGCAATTTCAATTTCATCAAAAGCAAGCTTGCGAACAGTCTGCTCAGGCGCACGGCGCACTTCAGAAAGCTGTTCCGCCATATAACTCAGTGCATGCCGCTCAACCATTTCTGAGAGCCGCAGCATCACACCATCGTAAATATCGATCTGATCGTCAGAACACCGTTCCCATGTTCGCGCAAACAAAAGCGCTACATGACGCGCAAGCTCCGAACGTCGCTCAATATTGTTCTCAAGCGCGAGAGATTTGAAATCAACGATATGAGAAGCCAAGTCAGATGACATTTAAAACACCGATGGGATACGCAAACTGATAAAAACCTATGGAACAGGATTAAACAAAACCTAACTCAATCTATTCTATTTTTAGTTAATTTAGAAAAAATAACATGCGATTTGCATGCTTCAAAAAGCGGAAAAACCAATAAGTTTTCTCCCGTTAAAACAGATTTCAGAAATTTAATTAAAAAGGTAAGTGACAACAACGAGTTACAAAAATATCACGGAGACTTAACAAGCTTCATCTATGTTGCGAGCAGACCCGCACTCGTTAATGACTTGTTTGCGACATGCGTTCTTTTTATCAAAACGTCCCCAAATTATGAGTAACAGCATCAACGTTTTAAGGCCTGTCATTCACTCAATTCCTTACCAAAAGGTCAATTTCGTAAAACCAGCCGTTTTGAGTCGCACCATGCCAGCAACCATGGAGTGCAACACCCCTTCATGATTTCAAGTCAGTAATCCAGTAATAATTAGATCAGAACATGTGAATTCAATTTCTTATATTGATAAGATATCCTGATCCTTATGCTTACGTTCAAACAACTCCGCTATTTCCTCGCCGTGCAACAGCATCACCACTTTGGCAATGCCGCAGAAGAAGTCTGTGTTTCCCAACCTGCACTCTCCATGCAGATCCGGGATCTCGAAAAAGAGCTAGGTCTTTGCCTTGTCGAGAGAAACGCACGTTCAATCCGGATCACGCCGGAGGGCGAAGAAATTGCCAGAAGAGCCAACCAGATCCTGCGAGAAATGCAGGACCTTAAGGATTATGCCAAACACGCAGCATCCCCGCTGAGTGGTATCATACGCCTCGGTGTCATCCCTTCACTTGCACCATACATTCTGCCCAAGCTGCTACCCGCTCTTATCAAGCAATATCCTGATCTTCAGCTCAATCTCCGCGAGACTTTGACAGCATCTTTGGTAAGCGAGCTAAAGCACGGCACCCTGGATGTTGTTCTCGCAGCCCTTCCCATCGAAGAGCCAGAGCTTGAAGAAGTACCTATCTTTGAAGATCATTTCCTTTTAGCTGTGTCCAGCTCACGCAAAATAGATGAGCGTAAGAGGATGGGTCCAGATGATTTGCATGGTGAAAATCTGCTATTGCTTGAAGAAGGGCACTGCCTCAGAGATCAAACACTGAGCTTTTGTGGAGCAATTGGTCAAAATCAATCAGCTAACGTAGGCGCAACAAGTATAGCAACTGTCCTGCACATGGTCGCTGCCGGATATGGCGTCACTGTCCTGCCTGAAATTTGCGCAGATACAGAAATCGCAGACGATCGCATAACACTTTTGCGGTTTGCAGAGCCTCAACCTTCCCGTAGGATAGGTTTAATTTGGCGAAAAACTTCACCTAAAAGCGAGGATTACATGGCACTTGCAAGGTGTTTGCGTAACGTCACCAACTAATGAAACGAGTTAATTTAACCCGTTGCTGTGAATAACCGAAAAATATACCGTGCAACTGCATACGTATTATCGATTTCTCACTAAGCTATAGAATATGGATTAGAAGAACGACTCTTTTTAAGATGAACTTCCTTCCACTCAAATGCACACTATTACGCCATCAGCCGGTTTTAGTTGCTTGGTGTAAAACAGGAATCCACTAGCTTGAACCAAGAGACCGCCCATATTGTAGACCAAGCATTCTGCAAGTTTCTTGCAGACAGCCTTGACCGGCTACAAAAGGGCGTGGCCATTATTCAGGGTAATGGAACCATCCTGCAATGTAATGAGTTTGCAAAACGCTTGTTTGAGCAAACACCTCAGATCAAGGTCAGCACCGGACGGCTAGAGTTCACCGACCCGAGCCACCAGCGCGAGTTCCAGAACGCACAAAGTCTGGCCACAGCAACAATTGATCTGGATGTACAGCAAGAGCTCGTCCTCAGAAGAGATGAAGCATTTCTGCGCCCGATCCATATCGACATACGCCTGGTCGATACTGAGTTCGACGATCTCTTCTTTCTATTCGTCACGGATCTGGAAATCCAACAGCAAATCAACATCCAGAAGGCAACGGCCCTCTTCCGCCTGACGGATAAGGAAGCGATTGTCCTGGAGCAGCTGTCTGGCACACAAACAGAGCCTCAGATTGCCGCTGATCTGGATATTACGAAGAACACACTGCGTACGCACCGCAAGAACATCTACGCAAAGCTTAACGTGAGCAGTCGCGTGGAACTGGCAATGCTTCTGTCAATTCTGGTTTAAAAAGAACGTGAGGTCGCGAGCAGCTTAGTTGGGTGAGACCTTATAGAGACAACGCCGGTCACCTTTCAGGATATGCTCAACACGCTCAATGCGTACATCATCTCCCAAAACCTCCTGAAACAAATCAAGCTCTGATCGACAAAAGTGTTGGCAAGACCGGGCTGCAGCACAAATAGAGCAATGGTTCTCTGCAAACAGATAGCCATTCTCGCCATCCTTCAGAACCTCAGCCATGTACCCTTCTTCACTGCGCTGTTCAGCAAGGCATTGTAGCTTGTCAGACAGGGTCTTTGCAGACTTCATCGCAGTTAGATAGGACTTCCGGGATTGATCAGCCCGCGCATCTATGAGGCGCTGGAGTCCTTCTTCGCCGTAAAGGTCTTTGATGTTTCCAAGCAGATCAACCAGCACACCACTATGGTTATCAGGAAACTTCCTGTTGCCTGTCTCAGAAAGACGCCAGGTTCTGCGAGGACGCCCCACAGTCCCTTTCAGGTCTTCAAACTCAACAAGATCCGCTTCCAGCAACGCATCAAGATGTTGACGCACGGCCACAGCCGTCACGCCCAAATGTTTGGCCATAGTTGCAGCTGTGTTCGGTCCGCGCGATTTCAGCGCGTACATCAAACGATCTTTCGTACGGTCACTCATAGGCATCTCATAGCACAATCGAAATTATATGAAAAGTTTTAGCTTTCCTAATAAAGTAAAAGCTGTAGTGCACCAACATCAGAAAACAACGCGAAGGAATCACTGATAACTTACCCATAAAATAGTATTGTCTTTGAACCATAAGAGATTATGCATCATAATTACTCTTCTACATATGTAATGCACAAATAAGAAATTTCACTTTTCATATAAATCAGAAAAATAGAAGGTGCTTATCCCCATTTTCCTAAAATTTACCTAGTATTTTTATAGTATTCACATAAAGCTTGCCCCTTAATTCTCACAGAGCCCCCCGCTTTCCTTTTGCGTAAAAGCACATAATCCCTATCAATAAGGGCGTGGTAAATAATTGGTTGATAGTGGTGGGAATGATGTCTGAAGCAGGCAACGCAAAATACAATATCGAGTACCCGGCATATAAAACGAACCTGCATCCAGTAGAGATGCCCCCGCAGCCATTCGCTCAGTCTGTCCTGCGCGTCTACGAGAAACTGTTCGAGCTCCCGACCTTCATCATGGTCAATCAATCAGAAACAGGGAGTGGTTCAGAGCTTTTCGTTTCCGATAGCATTCAGCCTTATAAGAACCAACTCAACAATCTGCTTTCCAAGATTACGGAACTCCCAATCTGCGGAGATGATGTGCAGATTTTCCCACATAGGTTTAATGGCGAAGACGCACCCTCAACAGCCAGGTCACCGCATCTCGCAACGCAGTTCATCGCACTCATGCCTCTCTCCCTCCACGAGCGAGTGATCGCCGTCGTGGGTATTCTCTGCAAGTCCGATGCAAACAACACTGCCCATTTTCCCAGAACACATTTCCAGCCAACCACACCTTCAGATCAACTCATAAATGCAGACCTGACCAAAAAGCTCAAAAGCTTCAGAAACCTGGCAAGAATTCTCGTTCCCGGTCTGCTCCGCATCCTCTCAACAAACGATTTGTGCAGCACACTCTCAGTCAATGCCAAGGTGGCAACAAAATACTTACTGCCACCAGAGCAAGCCAATCCGCGAGAAATCTTCACAGTCTGCAATATTGACCCGTTGACTGGCCTGCGAACCAGAGAGAGCTTTGAGCAACTTATCTCCGACGCCATAGAAAGCGTGACAAACCCAGATCAACGCGTGGCCTTGTTCTATGTCGATCTGGATCATTTGAAAGTCATCAACGACGCTCACGGGCACGCTGCAGGCGACGCAGCTTTGGTGGCCATTTCCGACCGTTTGAAGCAGATGGAATGTGAAAACGTCACAGCGCTCAGATTGGGCGGCGATGAATTTGCATTACTCCTGGAAGACACCACATGTCATCAGATCAGAGTATTGCTTGAAGAATTGCCAGTATCTCTCAGTCATCCGATCTATCATGAGCACAGCGAAATACGACCCAAGGTCAGCATTGGCGCTGCGGTATTCCCACGCCACGCAAACACTGTGAAGGAACTGCAGGATAGTGCCGACACAGCTCTGTATCATGCAAAAAAGAGAGGCCGAAATCGAGCCAGCCTGTTCAATCAGGTCATGCGCACCCGGTTGGAACGGCAGGTCACCCTTCAGCAAACCGCAAAACAGGCACTCTTGCAAAACCAGGTCGGAACTATCTTCCAGCCCATAAGGTTTGGCCAAACAAGCCAAATACGAATGTTGGAGGCACGGCCAGAATGGCCGTCTCAGATTTTAGAAATTGCTCGGGGATGTGACCTTTCAAACATCTTCGACAGCGCAAGCTTCAGCAATGTTCTTGGTGAGACAACAATTGCAGCCATCATTCACACCATGCGCGCCTGTCAGAACACTCCTATGCAACATTGGGAGTTCCTGTTCCGCGTCCCCGTTCCCTCTGTGTTAAAGGAAGGATTCTGCGATGATCTCAGCTACCTTTTACAGGAAAACAATGTATCGCCAGACAAGTTCACATTGGAGATCCCCTCGCGTGTTCTCTTAAGAGCCAACGCTCATATCCTCATTGGTCAGCTGAATGAGCTAACAAACACAGGTGTCAAGTTGTGCATCAACCACTTTGACTCCGGCGGACTAAAGATTGAGCATTTCCAGAAGTTGAAGATCTCCTACATCAAACTACACGCGGGCTCTGTAGAACGGCTGTTTGAAGATGATAAAACAGCACGATTGCTTTCCGCTGCAACTGAGTTCGCACATGCCTTGAACATCGAGATCATCCTTTCGGAAATCAAAAATGCAAACACCGAAGAGAAACTGAGAAAATTAGGCGCAGAGTACGTCCAAGGCGCATTCTATGGCCCTGAACAACGCTTTTCTGAGATTTACAAGAAGCACGTGCTCGGCATCTCGCCAGATCCAATCCAGAGAGTAAAAACAAACATGGCACTTAGAAGAATATCGCGCCTGCCATCATCCATGATAAATTAGCGCGCAACACCAGCGCAAAGAGATCATGTGTGAGCAAAACCAAAAGACAACGAGCGATCAGCGACGCCCTGAGCACGCTTATTCCGCATGTTCCATTTCTGGATGCAACTGAAATACGTAGCAAAGCCAACCAACAGCACCTGCGCCACCTCCCAGCCCACATTGCGGTTCTGCTGGCAACAACCAGCTATGTGCGCCATCAATATACTGACTACGATGATTTACTGGAAGAAGGTCTGGACCGGGACGCTGCTCGTTACTGCGTCGCAGATGAGATGGAAGCCACCATCACATCATGGGGCGGAAGCATCACCGCCGGGGAACTGCTTGCCGCTCCCAATGAAAGCGGCGAGCAAGATCAGTAGCTACAAATTATCGGCAAACACCAATAATCCAAGTAAACGCAAGCGCTACAAGGCACAGTGCAGGGATGATGATCGCAGCATACCCGAAGAATGCAATTGCCAAACCCCAGCCAACAAAGAAGTTCGCGCAGAAATAGTATTTTGCTTCGCTGTTGCCATGCACAGCATCTTTGAACAACCAACCGATGATTGGAACAAGGAAAAGAAGTTTGAAGAAGAGTGGATCATTATCCTGCTGATCTTCAGCAGAAGACAGAGTTGTATCGCTCATTGCAGTGCCCGTTATTGATTGATGGGGGAAGAACACAGAGTTGACTTACATCAATTTAACATTCACGCGCATGCGTCACATCAGCACATCTACGTATGAAGCATGAATATAGATGATGGCTCATCTCCCATCATGAGGCCGAAGTCTCACGTATAACTCTAAAAGCATTAACTAAAACACACTTATCAGATCACGACCTCTCTTGATTTTCGTCAGCTAAACGCGAGCTCATTGAGCACAAGAGAAAAAAGGAAATCAGATGCCAAATAAAGAAATTGTCGGCTACGCTCTCAGCACGAATACACAGCTCATCGCTGAGATGGCGCAAAGCGATTATACAACAGTCATTCTTTGCTTTGTTGTGAGCGATGAAGCGGGAAATCTCTCCCCAAGCACAGAACTTCAAGCCATGTTCAATGCACCGGATTTGATCAGTAATCTGAAAAAAGCTGGCAAGCGTGTCTTGATTTCAATCGGCGGCGAAGTCTTTACAACCGCTGCTTGGGCAGCTCTTGCAAACAACCTCGACAACACAGTCCAACAGCTGACTAAGATGGTAACCGACCACGGCCTTGATGGTGTTGATATCGACTGGGAGGATACAGGCTATACTGGATATGACGCAACGACGTTCCTTGTTGACTTATCTAAGTCGCTAAAAACAAGTCTTCCTGAGGGCCAGAACTTCGTAACACATGCGCCGCAAGCACCATACTTTTACGGCGGAGCTCCCGGCTCATACACACAGATCTACGTCGATGTTGCGAAGAATGCCGGAGACACGATCGATCTCTACAATATCCAATATTACAACAATCCTTGGTATGTTGGCGAAACAGCAGAAGAAGAAACCGGCAAGGTTGTAGGCACTGAGCTGGTTGATGGCCAGACATTTCCCTCCAGTGTCGTTGGCATCGCATCAACAGGAGTACCTGCGTCCAAGCTTATTGTAGGAAAGCCGACAACACAGGCCAACGCTGGAAGCGGCTATTTAAGCGACGATGATATAGCATCAAACCTCATCACACCTCTCCTCGCAAAAGAACCTGACTTTGCCGGCGTGATGGGTTGGCAATATCCTACTCAATACGGTTCAGATACAGGCACTGATGAATGGGCAGCAACCATGGCAAAGGCGCTTGGTAACTGATCCCGAGCTATCAGCGAACGGCGGAGCATGCCCTGCTCCGCCACTCAGAAGCAAAACCCCACCTAAAATCAAATAGCGGTTTCCCAGACAAGCAACTTCAAAACAACCGATCTGAAAACAATTTCGTGATCAGTGCCGAGCAGCACGTAATGCACGCTGCACATTCCCTATCTTCTCCCTCAAAGGTTGTAGCAATACAGGGACCAGACAGCCCTGTCTGATGACGCGGCCTTCAAGTTTTCAAGCGAGGAGAGGATCTCATGCCAAAGTTTGGACTGTCTCTTAAACTGCAAGTCCCACCATTGCAGCTCAACCAACCTCAGCAACAGGCTGCTACCAACCACCAAGCCAACAAACCAGGAGGCTTGGCAGGTAAGCAGGACGCTGTTGCGCAGCAAGTGAAAGACTTGCCTGCACCAGTATTCCGCCCAGCAGCAAACCCACCAAACTTCGAAGCAGCAAAGAACAGTGGCTGGGGGTCAGAGAACAGTGGTTGGCGAACGCTCAATATTGAGAGTCAGGACAGCTTCATCCACACCAAGCGCATTGATCCAAACGCAAAAGGTGAGTTTGCGGGTGACAAAATCCATTTAAGCATCGAGCCTAGTCAGGTACCACAAGCCTTTGATGCCATTAACACACTTCTCTTTTCGGAAGACTCTCCGGTCGATAAATGGAAAGTAACCGACATGACACGCGTGACAGAAGGCTCACGCGTACAAGTCGGTGCTCAATTTACTCTTTACCTGCGCCCAAGTGCTGAAGATTCCCAGTACACGGCGCAAGATTTGAAGAATGATAAATCCTTTGTCGAAACCATCGAGCAGAAACTCTCTCATGCAGGTATCCAACCTGGTGAACGACCAGCGTCAGACGTTGCTCCACACCATTGGGACTTTGCCAGCTATCGCAACGAAATTCGAAGCGACCGCGATGGAGGTGCTGCGCAGACAGAAGCTTTGCGGCGTGAACCTGTCTTCGAGCTGCTAACCATCTAGTAAAACAACAAAAAAGGCCCGCAAAATGCGGGCCTTAATTCTTTCAAGCAAGCTAGACTTAGCGTGTAAGTGGCTTGTACTTGATGCGGCTTGGGTCTGCAGCGTGTGCGCCCAGGCGGCGAACCTTGTCTTTTTCGTAGTCTTCAAAGTTACCTTCAAACCACTCAACGTGGCTATCACCTTCAAAGGCCAGCATGTGCGTTGCAAGACGGTCAAGGAACATACGATCGTGCGAGATAACCACGGCACAACCAGCATAGTTCTCAAGCGCATCTTCCAGAGCTGCAAGTGTTTCGGTGTCAAGATCGTTGGTCGGCTCATCGAGCAGAAGAACGTTTGCGCCTGACTTCAAAACCTTAGCAAGATGCACGCGGTTACGCTGACCACCGGAAAGATCACCAACTTTCGCCTGCTGTCCAGCACCCTTGAAGTTGAAGGAGGAGCAGTAAGCGCGTGAGTTGATCTCTTTCTTATCAAGATAGATCACTTCAGCACCTTCGGAAATCTCTTCCCAAACGGTCTTGCTGTCATCCAGTTTATCACGGGACTGATCCACATAACCAAGGTGCACACGGTCACTGACGACCACTTCACCGCCGTCTGGTTTTTCCTGACCGGACAACATCTTGAAGAGTGTTGACTTACCAGCACCGTTTGGACCGATGATACCAACAATACCACCACGTGGCAGTTTGAAGGTCAGATCATCAATCAACAAACGATCGCCAAAGCCTTTGGAAACGCCTTGAACGTCGATAACATTGTTACCCAGACGCTCACCAACAGGGATCAGGATCTGCTCAATTGAAGGCATACGCTCTTCTTGAGCAGTCAACAGCGCATCATAAGCATTGATACGCGCTTTTGACTTGGTCTGACGGCCCTTCGGCGTCATGCCCATCCATTCCTGCTCACGCTTGATAGCGCGGGAACGAGCCATGTTCTCACGGCCTTCCTGCTCCATGCGCTTAGTTTTCTGACCAAGGTAAGTGGAGTAGTTGCCTTCATAAGGAATGCCCTGACCGCGGTCGAGTTCCAGAATCCAGCCAGTCACGTTGTCAAGGAAGTAGCGATCGTGGGTAATGATCAGCACTGAACCCTTAAACTCACGCAGATGGCGTTCCAGCCAGTGCACGGTCTCAGCGTCAAGGTGGTTGGTTGGTTCGTCAAGCAGCATCAGGTCAGGCTCGGACAAGAGCAGCTGACACAACGCGATACGGCGACGCTCACCACCAGAAAGGTTATTTACAGGAGAGTCGGATGGAGGGCAGCGAAGCGCTTCCATTGCCATCTCAACCTGGCTTTCCAGATTCCACAGATCTTGCGCATCAATGATGTCCTGCAGCTGAGCACCTTCATCGGCTGTCTCATCTGAGTAGTTCATCATCAGTTCGTTATAACGATCCAGAAGTGCCTGCTTGTGCGCAACGCCTTCCATCACGTTTTCAAGGACGGTCTTGTCCTCATTCAGCTTTGGTTCCTGCGGCAGGTAGCCAACCTTGGCACCTTCTGCAGCCCATGCCTCACCGGTGTACTCTTTATCAAGACCAGCCATGATCTTCAAAAGAGTAGACTTACCTGCACCGTTTGGACCAAGGATACCGATTTTCGCATCCGGGTAGAAAGACAGGTGGATATTGTCGAGTACTTTTTTTGCACCGTAGGCCTTGGAGACCCCGTGCATGTGATAGATGAACTGGCGCGCCATGGACTGCCTGCATCTCCTGATCTGTGTAAACAATGAAATCTCTGGAGAGCACTCATAGTGGAAGCAGCGCCAAGGGGCAATCCATAACACTTCAGCGATGATCAAATCCGTCGCTTTTTCTCCTCAAACGGAGAATTTCACGACAACACCTGGTCACTTCCACGCAAGAAAAAGGGCAGCAGGTTTACACTGCCGCCCCAATAACAAACAAACTCGTGAAAACTTACGCAAGCTTCAACTGCTGAACCACTGTCAGGTTCCGAACAATCGCATTGTCTTCAACGGCCTTGAGCCCCTTCACAGCAATGAAGGTGACCAATGGCTCACACGCAACAATTGCCAGATAAGACAGAGCAAACTGCGCCCATGCCGTAAACGGCGTAGCAACGTCCCCAATCATCAACCAGAAGCCAACCATGCCGGTCACGCCAGCATAATACATCGCATCCAACTTCAGAATCTGCGCAAAGCTCACACGCTTGGTCAGTTCTTTGGACAACAGCTCACGGCCACTCAGGTAGTGAACGGCAATCAGCGGCAACATCAAAGACAAGCTGTTGACGCCAAGGTGGTACATGTCCTGCGGATCAAAAGCGAGCGCCTGAAACAGCAAGCCAATGGCAAACCCAAGCAGAACAGGGGTAAACCCGAGCGTCAGATACATCGCCATCGCACCAACGAAGTGAAGTTCTGATGCTCCAACAGACATATGGAAGCTCTGCATGAAAATGGAGAAGAAAACCGCAGCCAATAGCGTTTTCAGTGGTGTGAATGGCTCTTTCAGGAATTCGGAGATCTGCTCTTTGCAGCCCCAGACAATAACGCCAACGGCCCCTGCATTGGCAGCAATAACCTTGGCGGCGGAAACGTAACCCGGTTCAATATGCATTTAATATGCTCCTCTTCGCACCCTCCGTGCGGTCATGAGTTTATGTCGTGTCGGGCAGGTTTCCTGGCTTATGGCTTTTGCGTCCTCCGCCTTCCCAGAGATCATCTCCAGTGGCTTTTATGAAGAAGGCACCACGTAACAGTTGCGGGGGCAGCTGCGGTTCGGGCCCATCTTTGGTCATCCCTACCGCATTCCCTTTTCATCCAAGAAGCTTGGCTTCTACAGAACCCAACAGCGGGAATATCCTAAATTACAAGAGAAGACACAACTAGAAATAAGAGGTAGTTGGAATAAGCAACAATCAGAGGGATGCAACGGCCTTCGTAACCCGCCAGAGCTGCAGGCAAAAAAAGAGGCGTGTACCCGTTGGTACACGCCTTTAAGAAAGTTGACACTCCCCCATCCGAGTGCCAGCCGAAGCTGCATTTAGAAATATCAGAGTGCCCCATTTCTTCATTGATCTTCATCAAAATAAATAAAATTACCTCAGAAACATCGGATATTATTCAACATTACAAAAGCACTCAGATTTTCAATCGATTAAAACTAGAATAGATCAAATATATCTCATACAGGTTGCAACGAAAGTCTCAGTATTTTCTATTAGTTCTTGCTATAAGTTCTCTCCGAAGGTGCCTGCCACGAATATTTCCTTAGCCAATGCTCCTCAGGAGAAACCACAAAGCTCCAGGAGTTCTGCTGCTCTCCAGAATCATCAGGAGTTGAATCCGGTGTAGGAGTGGAAGTATTTTGGCTGGCAGAAATTTGGATTTTAAGCACCCCTTCACCTTTTCCAGCAAGCTTCAGCAAGCCAAGATCACTGTGAGATCGTCCAAGAAAAATCTGGGGTGCTGTTCCTATTCTCTCCCAGATAGTACGGGCAAGATCTGTAGAAGACACCGGCGCTGCGCGGGGAGTAACCTCGATAACCCGAAATCTCGGAAGTCCGTAATTCAACTCCGCCATAGTGCAATCTACTTCATGGTCTCCAAAGCTTAAAACCCAAATCTGAAAGTGATGTTCTTTCAAGAACCCCACCAACTCTTTCAGAGGCTGAAAAGCAAACTCTCTATATGTCGCGCCAACAGCCTTCGGCCCGTGTAATGACAGATGAGCACGTACGCTTTCAGAATAGTCAGCAAAGCTACCAAAACTATCGCCAGCTTCAGGTGGCATCACTGCATTGTCTGCGCCAGCCAGCGCGTCACTCCATAAAGCCCCATCGCCAACCAAAACAGCAACACGGTCATCGAGTTTCACATATTCAGGGCTCCCGGCCCGAGCCATACGCTCAATGCTTTCCACGATACCATGGCGCGCTGTGGTTGAGCTCCAACTCGGCAAGATATTATCTCGCTCTCCACCAGTTGGCTGCAAAACCGAAACCGCTGAGTATAAAAACAAGCTGGACCACTGCATCGTTCAAGACCACCTGAAAGTTGTTTCAGCAAGATGGTGAACTACAATGCACATCAATTGCCCATAAAAAATGAACTAAATGCTGTCGTGAAAAGAGAAGAGAATCATAATTGACAGCCCGTCCCTCTTTCCTCTCAACTTGAAGATAAATACGAGTATTCACGTATATAAAGAATTTCACTCAACGAAACACTTACTTACAATTTTCATAAATTTGCTTTGGAAGTGTCAGATAAACATCATATGCACCGCACTTTTCGATACTTTTTAGAATTAAACTCGGTTCATCCCTAGAATTCTTAATAAATGCGCAATAATTTCAAACAATTATGCCGAGGAATTTCCTGGGGTACCCAAATGCATTTTCGAGCCCTCTTACTTCCTGTATTGCTCCTTTTCGTTTTAATTGGTTTATCGATACACTTCATGTCAGCGTCATCGTATGCGTCGATTTTCGATCCTGCGACAGGTGGCCTTCACAATCAGCTCAATCAAGCTGAACTGCTCACTCAGCAGCAGAACCTATGGACCATATTGTCTGTTGGATTGTTCGCGCTTGGTGTTCTTGGAATACTAATTGTCTATTCCAGCCTGTTTATTCAGGAGCGTATGCGGGCGACGCGTTTTTTCAACCGTGCCCTTCTCCTCATCGCCATCAGTTCAGCAGCATGCCTGCTCATCGACACAACGCTGAACTTGCCTGATGTAACGGCACAATTAATCCTCTGGCAGTCTCAAGTGGAGTTCAGACCACAGGGGGACATCCACGCCGCTGCAATCCACGCAGCAATGGCAGCGATGATCGCAGTTCTGGCTTATCTGCCTCTATCGCATCAGCTGACACTGCGTGCGACGGTCATTCTTGCACTCTCAATCGGCGGGATCATTTACCCTGCCTACCTGAAGGGTGTCCAAGGGTTATTGCTTCATCCGATTAGCCAAAACACCGTGCTGTCAGTTGGTTTCGAGCAGATTGGCGGAGGTACCGTAGTCACATTGCTCGCAACCTTCGTAGCCTTTTCCGGCATGTTAGTGACCGGATTAAGAAACTCACCAGCGTTACCTGAGTACATTCTGCGCAACACACAAAACTACAATGTGCTGCAGATCAAAGCAGGCGCGGCGCTGATGGCCGTTGGCGGCATTGGCTTTTCTGTCGGTAACACAAGCATTTACTCCGGAGAGCTGGGCAGCGCGATCTTCAACGTTCTTGTCGCAACCGGCGTCTCGGTACTATTGGGTGTCGCCCTCGGCTTTTTCGCACCGCGCAAGGTCATGTACCCAACCATTTTGCTGAGCATGATCGGCGGCTTGTCCTCCGTTCTCGGAAATGCCCAGCATCTGACGATTGCAGGCGTCGCTCTTATTGCTCTGACGGCCTCAGCTGCTTCTATAGCAGTCGCGCGCATTATCTACGCAAGGTCTAAGACCCACAAAGTCATCATTTACTACACCAGCCTTGGCATTGGCTCTCTGATTGGCCTATTCGGCTTCACAACCGCACTACCAGCAGACCATGTGCTGGCTGGGTTCAGTCTGGATAACCTTATACTTCAGGCAGTTGGAGCTTTACTGACCATCCTTTGGGCCTTCTTGTCAGGTCTATTCCTGTTTACGGCCTTCAAATTTGCGAAGCAGTTCCGCCAAGCCGACGAAATTGATCTGAATGAAACGCCGATTGTCAGCACCATCAGCCAGATGGAGAACTTGATCGGCAAGTTGGTTTGGCATGACGCCAAGCTGGATGAGCGCTTGCCGGTACGGGACAGTGACCCACAAGAACGTCTCGCTTCGCTCTTCAACACGTTCCTCGACAAACTGCAAAGCGACGAGAAACGGCGGAAAATCAGCGAAACATCAAACAGTAAGCAGCAGGAAGAACTCAGCAAACTCGCCACATTTGCAGAAGGCGCATTTGAAGGCCTCGCCATCTCGACAGACGGAATAATCGTGGAATGTAACCACGTGCTCTACGAGCTGCTGGACTATCAGGCAGGTGAGATGCGCGGAACCAGCTTGCTGTCTCATGTCGCGCCAGACTTCCGCGAAAAAGCGCGTGAGAGCATTGTGGCCAATGAGCCAACTCCGAACGAAGTCATGCTTTTAAGCAAGTCTGGCGAGCGTATCCCAATTGAAGTTCGTGGTCGCTTGATGGAAGTGGCAGACGAGAACCTTCGTGTCTCAGCTGTACGTGATATGCGTAAGCAGAAAGAAGACGAAGCGCGCATTCTCCACCTCGCTCAGCATGACATGTTGACCGGCCTGCCGAACCGCACTTACTTCCGCGAGCGCTTCCAAAAAGCAATCAAAAACCAGGCAAACGCAGAACAAACGATCTCCGCAGTCATGCTGCTGGATCTGGATCGCTTCAAAGATATCAACGACTTATATGGCCACCCAATTGGTGACAAACTCATCCAGACAGTGGCTCGCCGCCTCAATGCATGCGTCACCCATCACGACACAGTCGCCCGTCTCGGCGGGGATGAGTTTGCGATCATTCAGGTCAATCTGAAGACAACGGCTGAAGTCGGTCTGCTGACCAACAAAATACTAGAGGTCCTGTCAAAGCCGATCCATGTTGGCAACAACATCACGGTCAGAACGAGCGCCAGCATTGGCATCGCGTTGATTCCGGACCATGGGACGGATCCGGATGAGCTGATGTCCAAGGCGGATATCGCGCTTTATGAGGCTAAAGAAGCTGGCCGAAACACCTTCGCGTTCTTCGAAGACAAGATGGAAGAGGCCATCCTGCTGAGAAGAACAATGGAAGGCGACCTGCGTAACGCATTGGAAAATGAGGAACTTCAGCTCCACTTCCAACCGCAGGCACGCTCGGACACCCGTTCCATTGTCGGCTTCGAGGCGCTTTTGCGTTGGAACCATCCGGAAAAAGGCCAAATTGGACCGAACAACTTCATCCCGGTTGCGGAGGAAAGTGGTCTGATCATTCCGATTGGCCGCTGGGTTCTGAATGAAGCCTGTGCGCAGGCTTCTCAATGGCCGGAGCGGTATCGTGTGGGGGTGAACCTCAGTCCGGTGCAGTTCTGTGATGAGTACCTCATACAGGAAGTTGAAGGTGCATTGGCGCGAAGTGGGCTGTCTCCAGAGCGCTTGGAACTGGAAATCACTGAGAGTGTGTTGATCCACG
Organism: Pseudovibrio sp. Ad46; assembly: GCF_001623065.1. Taxonomy (NCBI): domain Bacteria; kingdom Pseudomonadati; phylum Pseudomonadota; class Alphaproteobacteria; order Hyphomicrobiales; family Stappiaceae; genus Pseudovibrio; species Pseudovibrio sp. Ad46. The sequence continues at coordinate 148,552 of NZ_LMCG01000080.1, forward strand.
ACGACCGCCGTGCGCTCAATACCTTGAGGCAACTCAAAGAGTTAGGCATCACCATCGCTCTTGATGACTTCGGTACCGGCTACTCCTCCCTCAGCTATCTGCGTCGCTTCCCGTTTGATCGTCTGAAGATCGATCGCAGCTTTGTCAGCGGTGTAACTCAGACACCGGAACTGGCAGCAATCATCCGTGCAGTCATCGATCTTGGGCAGGCTCTGGGAATGGAAGTTATCGCTGAAGGTGTTGAAACTGAACCAGAATTAGAGCTGCTGCGCAATGAATCCTGCGATGAAGTGCAAGGCTTTTTGATTGGCCGTCCGCAAGTGATGGATGGTGAGATGGCAAAACATGTCAGCAATGCCAATCTGGAAATTCAGGCTTTAGACCAATACATCGCAGCACTGCAGGAAACCTCTCTAAAGCTAAAAGAGATGGAAAATCAGGCAGCTAAGCAAGAGCATGAGATGATTGACGCAGGCGACTAAACCCGCATTCTAGTGATGAAACAACAAGCACCCAGCAGGAGTTATCACCATCCTGCTGGTGCATTCACCGCCACACGGCTGCGCCCGGATCCCTGCCTAACCACCTGAACCTGAACGGGAATTCGATCCTTCAGCGCTTCCACGTGGCTGATGACGCCAACTTTTCTCCCCTGCCCCTGCAGCATCTCCAGCGCATCAATGGCAAGGTCGAGGCTTTCAGCATCCAGAGAACCGAAACCTTCGTCGATAAAGAGCGTGTCAACAAACGATTGGCGGCCTTCCAGACCGGAGAGAGCAAGTGCGAGGCTGAGCGAAATAAGGAAGCGTTCTCCGCCACTTAGCGAGCGCGTAGAGCGCGGTGTGTCGCCCATATCGCGGTCGATGACGAACAGGCCAAGACCGAAGTCAGCCCGTTTCAGCTGGTACCGTGGTTTAAGCTGATGCAGCTGTTTGTTGGCCAGCTCCACCAGCAAATCGAGAGTAACGCCCTGCGCCACCTTCTGGAACTTGGAACCATCCGCAGAGCCAATCGCTTCCGAAATCGCCCCCCACGTCTTGGCGGTCTCTTTCGCTTCCAACAACAAACCCATGATTTGCTGGGCTTTTTCTCGGGCGACGGCATCAGCACGTAGCCTTTCAGAAAGAGCCCCCTTACTCTCCTGCAACTCGGAAAGCGCCTGCTTCGAAGCCTCCAACAACGAGGATAACTCCTCCTGTGGCTTCTCCGGCAAAGGCAGGGCCTCAACAACAGCAAGCTCCTTCTCCCAGGTGGAAACAGCCGTTTGCGTTGCTAAGTAAGCGTCATCCAGCATTTTCAGTTCGGAAACCAACGCGTCCAGCTCCTGAGAGCTCCGCTCCTGCAATCCGTCATAAGCCTCTTTCGTCAGCCCCAAGCCCGCAAGCTCTGCGTTTAACCTGTTCAAACAGTCAGTTAACGCAGCAACAGCTTTGGCTTCAGCATTTTTTGCCCCCACCAAGCCGGCTTCAGCACGGCCAAACTCAGCCTTTGCGTTGCTATGTGCGTTACTTGCGTTCTTTATGCTTTCTTTTGCGTTGCTGTGTTTTTCAGAAAATGCCGCCCGATGCGCCCCGGTCGCCATCCCGCCTAACAACAGTTTCCGCTCTGCAGAGCGCTCCTGATGCAACAGACGCAGCTGCTCCAACTGCCCCAGCAACTCACCGGAGGACTTGGCCAGTCCATCCCGCCGTTCACTCAAACCACTCGTTTTCTGTTCAAGCGATTGCAGCGCGGCAGAAGTTGTTCCCTCCTGCTGCTCCAGTTGCTCCCAGGTGGAGATACGCTCCTGCAAATTCGCCTTCAGCGCTGGTAACTCGGCACCAAGGGACCCGAACACCATGCCACCAGCCAGCAGCGTTTCACCAAGCCGCTGTTCCAGTCGTGACTGTGCCTCAAAGTTCTCGGTATGACGACCTTCCACGCCAGAAAGCTCCACCTTGATGGATGAAACTTCTTCAGCCTTGCGAGCCTGATCACCAACTGCTTTCTGGTGTGCATCCCGCAAACCACGCAGCATGACATCCAGCTGCTCCAGCTCTTGACGCAGCACGTCTTCCTGAACAAGAACGGCACGTAGAGCCTCAACCTGTGTCGCCACTTGCACAAGCACAGCGTCCAGCAGGTCCGGCGCATCAAGCAAGCCATCAAGAGCAAACGCCACTTCAACCGGCGGCGCCAAAGCAGCCCACTGTTCTTCCGCCTCAGCCCGAAGCGCATCAGCCTCACTGGCATAGCGTTCCATCAGCGCAGAAGCATTTTTCTGCGATGCCTCACAGGCAGCAAGCTGGCCGTTGATCTCGTCTAGGTTTCGCTGCGCAGCTGCGCGAGCTTCTTCCGCTTCCTTGCGCTGTAGAAACACGTCGCCGAACAGCGTGTCCAACGCAGCCCGGCCCTCCTGTGTATCTACGGGGTGATGGTCAGAACCACAGACCGGACATGGTGCATCATCCACCAGCTCGGCACGCAACAACTTCACCTGATCGCCTTGCGCCGCTTCAGCAAGAGTGGAAAGGCCGCGCGCTGTCTCAAGGGCTTCCCCTCGAAAAGTCAGTTCACTGGACGCTTTGCCTTTCGCCTGCTGCAACCCGGTCATCTGGTCCACCAGCTTCTTCCAGGTCTCACTCTCAGCCTGCTTGTTACGCTTGGCTTTCAAAAAGTGGCGAGACGTCTCCTGCAACTTTTCAGCCCGCTGACGGAACGTAGAAAGCTGCTCCATGCTTTTACGGGCACTCTCAGCACCAAGAGCGGAAATCTCGCCTTTCTTGGCAGCAAACGCGCCTTCACACCCTTCCAGATCAGAAACAAACTGCTCCAGCTGGGCAGAAAGAGTGCTCTGGATATCGCTCAACTCACTCTCGCGCTTGCGCATCTGGGCAAGGTGCGTCGCATCTTTCGTCAGCGCAACCTGAACCCGTTCAAACTCATCCAGATCCGCAATCAGGCTCTCCTGACGGTCTTTCAAAATCTTGGTCGCACTCAACCGCGCCATCTGCTCTTTCACAGTGGCTTGCAAGGCTTTCTGCTCATCCAGAGATTTGGTGTGCTCTGCCAGCGCTGCATCCGCCTGCTTGGCCTCCGCCACAGCAGTGTCAGAGCGGTCCCGCAATTGTTTGCCTTCAACCTCAAGCTCACCCAGCTTGGTGTCCAGTTGCTCAGCTGCACTCCATTCCGGTGTCAACTTGGCGAGTTCAGCTTCCAGCTCATTGAAAACCGCATCAGCCTGTTTGGCCTGCTCTTCCTTGCCAGCAAGGTCTTTGCGGGCACCTTCCAGCATCACCCGGCTTTTTTCAGCAGCAGCACGCGTGCCCGCAACATCCTTCTCGGCCTCAACCACACGGTGGTTCACAGGCTCTAAAGACTTAATGCGCTCAAACTGCGCTTTCAGATCCCGCTTGGCCTTCGCGTTTTCATGGCGGGCCTTCAAAGCTACAAACTCATCTTGCGCTGACGCCAGCTTTGTCTTCGCTTCATCCAGCTTCTGTAAATGGCCCAGCGACTTTGCAATCGCATCCATGTCCGATTGAACAGACTTGGACTGCGTTTCCAGCTCCTCTGACTGCCCCACAAGGGCAGTACGCTCTTCCTCTTCCAAAAGACCAGCCACATCAGACTTTTCTTCCAGTTTTGAGGCTACATCCTTCGCATCAGTAAAGCGCTGGAAAATCTGCTTGGAAATATCCCTGTAGCGCTGCGTGCCCGTCACTTTTTCAAGCAAGGCAGCGCGCTCGTTGTCATTGGCTTTCAGGAAGGCATCAAAATCCCCCTGCGCCAACAAAACCGTACGCTTGAACTGGTCATAGGTCAGGCCCAATCGCTCTTCGACAGCCGCATCCACCTGTTTGATGCCGCTCTCAACCGCAGCATTGTCTTCAATGCGAACCAGCGAGCGTTCCACATTTTGCAAACGTCCTGATGCTTTGTTACGGGCCCGGCGCACAGTCCAGCGCGCACGGTATCCCGTTCCATCCGCGCCAACAAAGTCCGCCTCGGCAAAGCCAGAGGCAGCACCACGTGTAAGCACGGTGCGCGGATTTGTTTCTCGCAGCTCAGCACCGGCAACATCCGGCACGCTATCGCTGCTGCCCGCAGCGCTCAAACGTGGGCATTGCCCAAACAAGGCAAGACACAAAGCATCCAGCAATGTGGATTTGCCCGCACCCGTTTCTCCGGTAATCGCGAACAAACCAGCCCCGTTCAAAGGCTCCTGTTCAAGGTCAATCTCAAACGGAGCCGCCAGACTGGCAAGGTTTTCGCCACGCACCGCTAGAATACGCATTACTCAACCTCCGCTTCTGCGATTGCGCGATAAAAATAATCCAGATGTTTGGCTTCCGGCTCAATGCCGTGCACCCGCTCAAAGGCGGACTTGAAAAGCTCATCCGGCTGAATTTCAGAAAGGCGAATGAGGCTCTCAGCCTCCGCACTTATTGGCTCCTGCGGTTTTTGCCGCAACACCGAAACACCAGCACTGCGCACTGGATATTGCGCAAGGACCTGATCCACTTCAGCTTTCAAGCCACCAGCCGAAACCTGCGGTCGCAAGTCCACATGCACAAACGGCTGTTGCTCCACTGGCAGATCCCCATCCAGCTCCAGCGCCACAAGGGCTGGCACCAGCTCCTCCAGCAGCAAACCACCATCCCCTTTCAGGCGATGGAATGGCACAGGTCGGCTAAGAGGCAAGCGCTCAATGGAAAGCACACCGGCATCAGAATAACTCAGCAAGTTCACGCTATGCTTGTAATGCTGTTCAGCAACAGAAAGTGGAAACGGTGAACCGGAATAGCGAATGGTTTCTTTGCCGACAATCTGTGGTTTGTGAAGGTGTCCAAGCGCCAGATAACTCAGATCATCTGGAAACTGTTCCCACGGCATAGCATGCTCGCCACCTATCAGAATACGCCGTTCAGCCCCTTCAGATTCATAACCACCAACTACATTCAAATGGCCAGTCGCAATCAACGGCATCTCGCCAATTTGTTCTCGCGCCTGAGACACAGCCGCCTCATAAAGCTCTGCCACAGCCCGCACCACAGGAGACCCTTCCTCAGAAGAAGAGAAGCTCAGCCCCGGCAGATCTGTCGCCCGAGGAAACGGCAGCGCCAGCACATAGGCTTTCACGGCACCATCAGTGTCATGAAGCGGTACAAGATGATGGGAAAGGTCCAGCAAGCCGTCCTTTCGGCGCACCATGCCAACCGCCTGCACGCCAATCTTTTGAAAAAGCACACCCGGCGCTTCTACACGTCCGGCAGGGTCATGATTGCCAGCAGTCAGCACCGTCACCAGATGCGGGCGCTTCTCGCGGAACCGCGCCAAAGCTTCATACAACATCTGCGTGGCGTCTGCGGATGGGTTCTGGTTGTCAAACACGTCTCCTGCCACAACCAGCGCGTCCACCTCATGGCGTTCAATCAACTCTTCAAGCTCCATGAAGAATTGTTGATGCTCATAGGTGCGCGACCAGCCATTCAGACTCTGGCCAATATGCCAGTCTGCTGTGTGCAGGATTTTCAACGCCATACTACCTGTTCCACGCTCCAAGCCTTGAGGGCAGCCGTTTTGAAGGACAGCTGCATCATGACTCAGAAATCTTTCATTAACCAATCCGCAAATTAGGCATAGGGTTTACACAGAAGTCTTTAAAGCGCGGCGCTAACCCACAGATTTAGGGGCTTTGGCACAAGTAGCGCACAGGAATCTGTGCCAGCACCTCCCCCTGCGAAATTTTTGAGAAATTCAGAGCCGGATTTTGCAGTTTCCGAAAACACGCCCCGAATCTATTCGTTCACTAATGACGAACAATCAGATCACCAAAGCTTACCTTGTTCATTCCAAGCACTGGAATATCTTTAAGGGCATGACGACACCACTGTAAATATTAAGAAATCAGGAGAGCCCCATGTCTGTTACAGCATCTGATTTGAAACTGAGAGTTCGCCCTTCCCACCAGCGCGGCCATGCCGATGCAGGTTGGTTAAAATCCGCCCACTCCTTCAGCTTCGCCAGCTATTTTGACCGCAATAACATGAACTTCCACAATCTGCGGGTCATCAACGATGACTGGGTCGGCCCCGATGGCGGCTTCCCCATGCACCCCCATGAGAACTTCGAAATCTTCTCCTACATGCTGGAAGGCGCACTGGAACACAAAGACACCATGGGCAACGGCAGCACCGTGCACAAAGGTGGCATCCAGTTCATGAGCACCGGCACCGGTGTGCAGCACTCCGAGTTCAACCCGTCCAGCACGGACGAAACGCACCTGCTCCAGATCTGGCTGATCCCGGACCGCAAGAACACCACACCGCGCTATGAGATGTTGGACCTGAGCGAGGAAGCCCGCAGCGGCAAACTACAACTGTTCCTCTCTCAAGATGGCCGTGACGGGTCCATCCGCACAGAAGCCGCCGCCGATGTCTACTCCGGTAAGCTGGATGGCGCTGACACCATCAGCTTTGAGCTGGCAGACGAGCGCGCAGTCTACGTGCACGTGGCCCGCGGCGAAGTGCAGATCGGTGGCCAAACGCTGAGTGATGGCGATGCCATTGAAGCAGAAGGCCGCGGCACGCTGGAACTGAGCAACGGCAATGGGGCTGAGGTCATTCTCTTCCACCTTGTACCGTTCGGCTAAACACAACGCACACCCCATCTGCACCACCCAATGCCTGACAGGTTGGCATTGGCACATTGGAGGGAGGCACTCCTCAAAGACAACAAAAGCCTCCCTCTCTTTTTTCCTTCAGAAGACTCACCTTGCAATACTACAAGGATATTTGTAGTATTATTGCATGACAGAGAATTCTGAGTGCAACACCTCCGCAAATCTAAAGGAAGACGAAGCCGTCGCAGCGCTGAGCGCTCTGGCTCACAAAGACAGGCTCGCTGCCTTCCGTCTCATCCTGACAGCAATGCCCAAGGGCCTGCCCTCTGGACAGATCGCCAAAGATCTCTCCATCGCCCCCACACGCATGTCCTTTCACCTCGCTACGCTTGAACGCGCCGGGCTTCTCACCGCCCAGCGAGAAGGCCGTGTGGTGCGCTATGCCATTGCCCCACACACCATGCGCGGCCTGCTTCGTTTCCTGACCCAGGATTGCTGCAGCGGCGATCCCACCCTGTGTCTGGATTTCAACCCGTTTCCTTGTCGTTGACCGACCCCATCGGAGAGACCAAATGAACCCGATCATCTACCACAACCCAAAATGCGGCACCTCCCGCAACACCCTCGCCATGCTCAAGCAGGCAGGCATGGAACCAGAGGTCATCGAGTACCTCAAAACCCCGCCTTCCCGCGCTACACTGGAAAAGCTGATCAAAGACAGCGGCCTCACCGTGCGCGAAATCCTGCGCAAAAAAGGCACACCCTACGAAGAGCTCGGCCTCGATGATAAAAAATGGACCGACGCGCAGCTCATCGACTTCATCGAGCAACACCCGATCCTCATGAACCGCCCATTCGTCACCACCGCCAAAGGCACCCGCCTCTGCCGCCCTTCTGACGTCCTGCTGGAAATTCTGGATGAGGAACAGATAGGCGCATTCACCAAGGAAGACGGCGAAGTCGTCATTCCGGCAAAGGGTTAAGCCGTGTCTGAGATGTCTTCTGATCTGCCAAAGGTGGAGGCCGACAGCTTCCAACCCATCAACACTGGTGCTCTGCGCAAAGACGACGCGCCAGACCATGCCCCACGCATCCTGCTGCTCTACGGCTCCCTGCGCAAACGCTCCTTCTCCCGCCTCGCAGTGCTGGAAGCCCAGCGCATACTGGAGCAGCTCGGCGCGCAAACCCGCATCTTCAACCCAAGCGGCCTGCCACTGGCTGATGATGCAGAGCCTGACCACCCCAAGGTGCAGGAACTGCGTGAGCTGATGATGTGGTCCGAAGGTCAGGTCTGGTGCTCACCAGAGCGCCACGGCTCCATGACCGGTATCATGAAAACCATGATTGACTGGGTGCCCCTCTCCGTCGGTGCAGTCCGCCCAACTCAGGGCAAGACACTCGCTCTGATGCAGGTCAGCGGCGGCTCCCAAAGCTTCAACGCCGTCAACCAGATGCGCGTGCTGGGCCGCTGGATGCGCATGGTCACCATTCCAAACCAGTCCTCAATCCCCAAAGCGTTTCTGGAGTTCGACGAGACCGACCGCATGAAGCCGTCCTCTCTCTACGACCGCGCGGTGGACGTGATGGAAGAACTCATGAAATTCACCCACCTCACCCGCGGCCATGCAGACTACCTGACCGACCGCTACTCCGAACGCAAAGAAACCGCCGCCGAACTCTCTGCAAGGGTGAACACGAAGTAAGACAGGCACACCTCACGGCAAGGGGCTCAGCTCTCAGCAAGCAAGCCATCACATCATAAGCGCGCTGCAGACCTAAACACCTCAGTGCGCTTATGCTCTGCGAGGTCCAACGCCGGGTAAACCGCTTGCTCATCAACAAACTCGTCAACCAACACATCCTATTCCAGCCACCGTCAACCAATCCCCCTCAAACCACCGCCCGCTAAAACTGACAAGTCTCAACCATGCATTAAACACCTGCTGCCATACACAGCAGTGGGATTGGAACAAACAGAGGCAAGCTTCATGGATTACATTCTGGGTGTTGATGGCGGCGGCTCCAGTTGTCGTGCTGCAATCGCAACAGCAGATGGACGTTTGCTGGGACGCGGCAAAGCCGGATCAGCCAACATCTACAGCGACCCGACCCAGAGCCTCAGCTCCATTCTCCATGCCGCCAAAGAGGCCTGCAAGGACGCAGGGCTGACCGAAGAAGCCTTACAACAGACATTCGCAGTGCTGGGGCTGGCAGGCGCCAACGCCCACAACGACCCCATTGGCCTTGCCGAAAACCTGCCGTTCGCCGCCGTTCAGGTCGTCTCCGACAGCTTAATCGCATTGGAAGGCGCTCATGATTCTGACGACGGTGTCATCGGCATCCTCGGCACAGGGTCCAACTTCATGGCCCGCAAAGGCGAAAAGCACTATTACCTTGGCGGCTGGGGCTTCCATTGCGGAGATCAGGGCAGCGGTGCCAAAATGGGCGAACGCGCACTGGAAGAAGCCTTGCTCGCCCACGACGGCCTGCGCAGCCTATGTCCGCTAACGGAACACATTTTGCGCCAGTTTAACGACGATCCGCGTAAGCTTTCCGAGTTTGCCCGCACCGCAAAGCCAAAAGACTTTGGCGAGTTCATGCCCATCATCCTCGTCTATGCCAAACAGCAAAGCCGCCTTGCCCTCGACATTGTCGAGGAAGGCACCACCTACGTGGCCTCCGCCCTGCGGCTTTTAAGCGATGATGGCAAACTCCCCATCGCTTTGCTCGGCGGCCTGAGCCACGCCTACGACTCGTTTCTGCCTCCAGACCTGAAGCAGTTCATTGTGCCCGCCAAGAACGACGCCCTGCGCGGTGCTCTGGCAATGGCAGAGCGTGAGAACGCCCTGAACACTTGAAGCTCGCCTCTGCTAAAGCATGGCTCAGCCTACTGCTGATGCACCATCACAGTATTACCTGGTGCATAGACGGTAAGCGTGTTGCCAGCAGCAACATCTGAAGTTTTAAGCCCGTTCCCACGCTGCGTGTAAAGCACATTGGTCCCGTTGCTCGTCACAGCAAGCCCGGCTTCGTTGTTATTGCCATGTTGCCATAACGTGCCCTTGGAACTGCTGCCGGATACTTCTACCGAGCCCTGATTACCGTCACCCGTCTGGAACAGATTGCCCGTTGAATTATCACCTGAAATCACAACGGTTGCTTCATTCCCAACACCAGCGGCAGAAGGGGCGAGAAAGCTGTTGCGCACGGCAAGCGCAGCAACATTATCTGCTGTATCCAGTGTATTTTTTGAGGCACCCAACAGCTTGCCGACAAACCATGTCCCACGCAAAGCTTGTTGACCCAAGCCTGCGGTTAAAGTGTCTCCCCCTTGCAAGACAGTCACATCACTGCCACTCGCATTTTGAGAAACCTGAACTTCGTGATTGTCCCCCACCTGCCGGATGAGAGCCGTATTCCCATCACCTGCAAAAGCCGCAGATGGCATCAAAACAGATGCCAGAATTAAACCCGCTAATTTCCTAAACATATCCATCACCCGAAAATTCGGAGCGAGGAGCCCAATGAAGGCTATTGCCCCTGCATGATACTCAGAGAGTTTCCATCTCCAAATTGATTGAAGAGCGCCCGGTTGTTGTTCCCGAACTGCCCCACCAGCGCATTGTTGTCGTGCCCATAGGCTCTGCCGGAGAGTGCATTGCCATATCCATACTGGATAAATCCAAAGCCATTCCCTGTTCCCTCAGCCTCATAAAGCACCGTATTCCCAGTCCCGATAATGAGCCCCTGCCCGGCAACCGGAGAGTTCGGCACGCCGCTGACTGTTTCTGGCATCACAGGAACGATCAAAGTGGCGTAACTCTCTTCCAGCCCCCGAAGACTGATGGTGTTCCCACCAACTTCAGTCACTTGAGGAATGTTGCCCGTAAACACCTTAGCGCTCTTATTTTCCAGTAACTGAGCAGTTGAGGTACCCTGCTGATACCCAGAGGCATCAACTTGCGGAATAACCGCCATTTCCTGGGCAGAGACACCTGAAAGCGCACCACAAACAACACTGCCAAAAACGAAAAAAACGACACGCTTAAACAACATTGCAATGCTCCGGAAGTGGAATACTCCACTCCCATCACATCACAGCATTTTCTTTTTTTTCTGCATTCAGTCACTAAAACTGAAAAGACCCCGGCCCGTAGGCCGGGGAAAGAAGACTTACCAGTTCGAGCCCATCAAAGTATTGAACGGAACAGAACTGTCAGTCACGATAGCTGGAACTCCCACACTGGCAGCACCCTGATTAATAGTTGCAGAGTTGCTGTCACCGGTCTGGCTGACACTAGCAATGTTGAAGTCACCCTTCTGACCAACCATTGCTCTGTTGTGGCTTCCCATCACAGAGACGCCGGCTTGGTTGTAATCACCGATCTGCCCGACCTGAATGTGGTTATCATTGCTGGTAGAGGCATCAGTCCGATTACCAACGTTACCGGTGATCGAGTTGCCGGTACCGTTCTGGGTGAGGAAGATCTTGTTCTGATCACCATTAACGTCTTCAAAATCGATGTTGTTGGCATCACCACCTTTTTGGATGAACTGCAGGCGGTTGTAGCTACCATCAACAACCCCAACCGTTACGCCGTTGTCGCTTGTCGTCTGCAACACATAGAACTTGTTGAGATTAGGACCATTCAAGCCATCAATGTAAACGCCGTTGTTATCACCAGACTGCTTCACAGCAATATATTGCCGATCGCCCCATGAATAACCAGAGAAGGCATTGCCAGCACCAGACTGCTGAATGGAAACTTTGCCGTTGGTACCAGCACCCACGTAGTCAACTGTGTTGGAGTCTCCAGCCTGACGCGCACGGATCATAAAGTTGCTGCCGTTTAGACTGACATCAATATCCTGCATGTCACCAGTCTGGCGGTATCCAGCATCATTCATGTCACCTTCAATGACAGATTTGGTGTAGGACTGATTTGAACCAGCATCCTGAACCAGATCGACCATATTGCCGACACCTCTGGACTCAAGCCAGAAGTTGTTGCGCGAGCCATTCTGAAGAGCTGATGTGTCGTTGGCAGAACCAACCTGAATCAGCTTCGCACCATGGGATGGACCTTCAACAACAGGAGTACCTGTTCCTGTTGGATCTGGTGGAACATCATCAATGTTAGCGCCGTTAAAGTCCCCACGCTGACGAATTGAAGCAGTGTTTACACCACCAGTTACAGAGGTATTTTCCTGCCTAACCTTAGCAACAACGTTGGTGTCACCACGTTGGTCAATTGTCAGGCTGTTCTGTAAGGCAACAGCACCGGCCTGGCCGGTCTGATTAACACGCCAGACACGATGGTCAGGAGTACGATCAGAAGGAGAGCCATTTGCACGCTGCAAGATACTTGCAGTGTTCTGGTCTCCGGACTGACTAACATTTCTCACCATCTGATTGTTATCTTGGTTGATGGAAAGAGTATTGCTGGCGCCATCCTGCACCATCTGCCCGTCGTACTTACCGCTTGGGCTACGATTGCTACCAGCAATGTTATTGCTGCCAGTTTGCAGCACAGTTGCGTTATTACCACCACCTGCAGTGTTGGTCTGCACTACAATCGCGTCGTTGCTGTCGCCAATCTGGGTGATTGTACCCGTGTTGCCTGCACCAGCAAGATTTACCTGGCTCAGGGAAGATGCATTACCATCTCCCGCATGTGCAGCAGCAACTGAAAATGCCAAAGCTGAACATGACAAAATAAGAATTTGCTTCATAATTACGAACCTTCACCTATAATAGTTCGGGTGAGCAAAGGAGATTGTAACCAATCACATTTGCTCCGTTGCGACATGAGGGTGTGTGAGTTTTTGCGAGGTCGCACACCCTCTATTACCGTTTTTACGGTAACCGAGATCTCTTGCCACCATTTCTCATAGTCACTTATTTTCAATGTCTTAGAGAAATTTTGGATCAAGAGGAAAAAGATGGATGTTGTTCTAGAACTGCTGAACATTTTGCAACATCCTAAGATTTCTTATTCGCCCACAGGTTTGACCATGCCAGTGGAACACTACTCCGATACGGACCCATATTCGATGGGGGGCGAGCCTTTTTAACCTTTACACGCTGGGTCACCTGTGCCTTCTCAGATGTGTATTCCTGATACAAAGCATTGGCTTGAGCCGGGTTCTCAAAACTCCAGGCTCCAACACGCGCCCCTTCCATAACAATGGAATAAACCGCCTTCTCAATGGCCTGCTGCACAGCAAGGGTGACAGGCTCATTCTTGGTGATGCCAGCTTCGGCTTCTAAAATTTCATCCAAAGCGATGTAGCGGAACGCGCCGCCTTTCAGCCCGACAGAGACAACGGATTTTTGAACCATCACGTTGGCCATGACTTCACCGGTCCGTGTGCTGACAGCACGCAGCGAAACCGTCACGTCATCCTGCCGGTAATCCGCATTCCCGCCAATGCCCAGATAACGAGCCCCTAATCCGCCTGTTCGGGTGTTGCTGTCATACCCAACGACACCACCTTCAAACAAAACCCCCGCATAAAGCAGTGGTGGCAGAACCTTCGGATCAACTTTGTCTTCACCCAGATAGATTTTGCGGATCTGGGTAACGATCTGGCGTTCTTTCAGCAAAGCATCAAGATTGCCCCTTTCAACCACGCGGAACCATTTGCGATCCCCGGCATCCTGAAGCGCACGAACCAGCATGGTGTCAGCACCCTGTGTCACAGATCGTGACAGTGTCTGAACTTTGTCAGACGGCTTATACTGGCCTGTCAGATCCTGATAACTGTAGACAGCAGCGTAAATCGGTTCCTTCGGAGCGGGCAGCTTTTTCAGCTTGCTGGCTTGCACCGAAATCGTTGCAAGCTGAGGTCCGGGACTAAATGCCATGCGTGTTACCGGCCCGCAGGCAGACAACGACAACGCCATGGCAACAACAATGGATTTCTTCATCATATCAATAACCTGGCATTAATTTATGGGAGTACCGTCCTGCAGGACAGGAACCGTGATATCGGTAATGGCACCCGTGCTTTCATCAATAATCTGCAGCTGAATGGAATCTGTGCCGCGAACAAACGAAACCTTCTGGTCGCCAAAGCTCACAGTGCCGCTGTCTTTCGGATCATCACCAAAAATCGCCTGGGATACCTGATCCGCCAGAGCATAAATCAATCGGTTCTGCAGCTGGCGTACAAACAAATCAGCCAGGCTACTGCCAGAACCATCAGCACCGCTACCAGACCCGGAACCATACTTGTTGCTTCCTCCGACAGTTGCAGTTTTCTGGGCATTCGCCGTTGCAAAAAGGTGGGTAGTATTAGCCGCATATCCGCCAAAGCTCGGATTAGTCGGCTGATAAACAAGTTGTTGTGCGTGAGAGGAGCCAACACTGAGGACACACCCCAGCATAAGCCCGAGAGCAGAATTTAGTCTCATAGCAACCCCTAATCTAACGAGGACTTCACGATAAATTTCTGAGAAAGAAAGTGTCAGTTATATCGATGTAGCTTTGGTATATTAGGGGAATACTATTGTGTCATCTCTCGACATATCGAGGTATTAGTTTCTTTTAACAAGGTAAGAACCAAGTGATTACTTTAAACTAATTTCACCTAGTAGATGCCTGATAGAATATATCACCTATAAATTCATATTGGTATAAATATCAATTCTAATAGAGCCCACACGATTACATCATGCAGATAGCATAAATGCATAACTTGAATGCAAGTTACATCAAGGCAGCTGTTCTAAAAGGGAAATGAACAAGATAGGAAAGGTGGTAGGCCCGGAGGGACTTGAACCCCCAACCAGTCCGTTATGAGCGGACGGCTCTAACCAGTTGAGCTACAGGCCCTTACCGAAGACAGGTTCTACACCAACAACCACGGGTGAGTAAATTGTTTATAGCAGTGAACAAGGCAGATCCTGTTGAAACTTGGGGATGCGCCTTTTCCCCGGCAGATCAACAGAGCATTCATCACAAAGCTTTATAAATACCTGATTTTAAGAGACTATGTGAAAACTAACAGCTTCCGGCAGCCTGACCCCTTGGAGTGCATGATGCGCCAGCCTCTCATTAAGTTCACCGCCTCTTTGTTCCTTCTTGTCATTATTGGCTGGCTACTCTTCATAGGGCGCTCCCTCATTATACCCCTGATTATCGCATTGGTGCTTTGGTACATTATCAACTCCATGTCCTCTGCCCTGCGACATTTGCCTGTGGTTGGACCGTATCTGCCGCGCCCGCTCACCATTTTGCTGGCCCTGTTCGCGATCTTTTATGTCGTCGGCATCCTGTTCAACATCGTCTCAGTCAACCTGCAACAGCTGGCGTTCGATGCACCGACCTATCAGGGACGGCTGGATGAGCTGCTGCTCAAGCTTGCCAACCAACTGAATATGGAAAAGCCGCTCCAACTTTCAGACATCCTGCCCAACTTCTCGCTAAGCGCAGCCCTCAGCACCGGAGCATCCGTTCTCACCAGTCTGGCCGGATCCAGCTCACTGGTCTTCATCTACGTGCTCTTCATGATTTTCGAGGCGGCAACCTTTGACAAAAAGCTCGCCGCCCTCTTTGAAGATTCCGACCGCGTACAGCTTGCGTTCGCCATCCGCGGAGAGATTGGTCGCCGCATGCGTCACTACATGGGCATCAAAACCGGTGTCAGCATCATCACCGGTTTCCTCACCTACGGCATCACGTCATGGGCAGGCCTGCCCTACGCGGCCCTTTTCGGGTTCATCGCCTTCCTGCTCAACTACATTCCAACCATCGGCTCTCTGATTGCCGTCATCTTCCCAAGCCTGTTATCACTGGTCTATTTCGACACCCTCACACCATTTATCGCGATTACTCTTGGGCTGGGAGCAGTTCAGTTCATTCTCGGCAATCTGGTGGAACCACGTCTGATGGGCACACAACTTAACATTTCACCCCTCGTCATTATGATCTCATTGAGCTTTTGGGGGGCATTATGGGGCGTTATTGGAATGGTGCTGTGCGTGCCACTTGTCGTGCTTGCCATCATCATTTGCGCCCAGTTCCCATCTTCGCGTCCCATTGCAATCCTGTTGTCGGGGGATGGCAATGTTGGCGATCCGATAAACCTGGATCATCAAAATCAAACCCGTGAATTGACATGATCACGCCTGAGAGCCGCCGCAATTGTAACTTCTAATTGCATTTCTCGATATTCGGCTGATCAAGAATGATAGTCCGCAGCACGGATCAGGCATCAGCCTCAACAAATTTGAAACTGGAGAATTTAATGCAGAGCGAACAGAAGAAATTGCGTCTTCCAAGTATAAGCGCGCTGGCAGTTGCTGGTCTTGTTGCCGCCGCCCTTGTTGTATCCAGCGGTGTCAATGCCAAGGCTGCTGAACAAACAGGCAAGATCACAATCTCTGGCCAGGGATCGGTCAACGTGGCGCCTGATATGGCGACGCTGGTCTCTCGCGTAATCACACAGGGTGATGATGCAAAGTCCGCCCTTCAGCAAAACTCCGTCACCATGCGCGCCATCCTGCAGGATGTTGAAGACGCAGGCATCGAAAAAAAGAACATCCAGACCACCGGTTTTGACATTTCACCGATCTACGACAACCGCCGCCTCAAAAACAATGAGCCCAAAGCTCCTGAGATTGTTGGCTACCGTGTGCAGAACGGCATCCGCATCAGTCTGCAGGACATCACCAAACTGGGCACCACGCTGGACATGCTGGTGCAAAACGGCTCCAACGATGTTGGCCAGATCCAGTTCGGCGTATCCAATCCTGAAAAATATATTGATGAAGCCCGCGAAAGCGCCGTGAAAGACGCCCGCACCAAGGCGGAAACCTACGCGAAAGCTGCCGGTGTTAGCCTCGGCAAAATTCTCAGCATTTCCGAAGCCGGGTACAACCCGCGCCCTTACCCGGAAATGATGGGCATGAGAGCTGCAAAAATGGACAGTGCCCCGCCAATTGCAGCAGGTCAGGAGACCCTCTCGTCATCAGTTACAATAACCTACGAACTTGTGCAGTAACACAAGCCTCCAATGCAACCTCTCAAAACCCCGCCCCAAGCGGGGTTTTCTTTTTTAATGCCGACAACCATCATAGTCCGGCAACATGCACATTCCCACGAGCGCTCCTATATTGGGGTCTGATAGTCTCCCCCAGACATTCATTATTTATGCATATTCTGAAGCCACCTCGATTCAGAACACCTCACAAAGCACGCAGCATTTTTCATCGTTTCAACAATTCAAAACCGCGCCAGGCTTCACGTAGGCGACCGCCAAGTGCCCGCATAAACCTAGCTATTCAAGTTGCCTTCACATCTGCCGAAAAAAGGACCTCCTCGTGCTGTAAGAAAGCTAAGCCTGCGAAACAAAAGGAACAATCCGCCAATTTATGTTGGGCCAATTTTTGCAAAATCGATTTATTGAAATAGCAGGTGCGCCACGATTTAATAAGAAAAGACTTTACTTATTAAACATCTCAAATTAAATAAGTGATATATTTTTAAATAGGCGATACTCATGACCATATCCAGCCCGGCACAAACAATCCCATTATCGCCCTTCAAAAAGCTGACCATGGATGGTCGCTGGCTTGCGTCTCTCATCATGATTTTGGGTGTTGGGTCGGCAAGCATGAACAACTTCCTCTCCTCCGCCATCATGCCAGATATCATCCGCGATCTTGGCGGCCAGCAACGCGCCTTCTGGGTCCTCAGCCTGTTTCAGATCGGCTCCATTCTGGCAGGCACGGTCACAGGCTCGTTGAAAGCACGCATTGGCGCACGCCCTCTCTTTATCGCGGCGGCCCTGTCGTTTCTGGCAGGCTCATTCGTTGGCGGCGCTGCGAATTCGCTGGAACACCTGCTGCTTGGCAGAATGCTGCAAGGTTTGGGCGAAGGCATGATTGTCTCCCTCTGCTATACGTTGATTTCAGACCTTTATCCGGAAAACGCCGTCTCCTCAGTTTTTGCTTTGCTCTCAGGAGTTTGGGCTGTCTCCGCAGGCATCGGCCCCCTCACCGCAGGTATCCTGACAGAAAGCTGGTCCTGGCGTGCAGTGTTTTACGCCAACCTGCCTCTGTCTTTGATGCTACTCCTGCTGGCAATCACCGTCATCCCGTCCACCACCAGAGACAAAGCCACAACGACGCAATCCTCAGATAAGATGAGCATGTTCCCCCGCCTCGGACTTCTGGCTGTGGCGGTATTGCTCATTGCGTATGTGGGCGAACTGCGCAGCCTTCCCCGCATCACTGGAGCTCTAGGCATTGGCTTGATCCTGCTGTTCCTCGCCGTGAAATGGGATAAGAAAAGCACCAGTCCGTTCATTCCACGCAGTGCGTTCAAGTTCACCGGCATTTTAGGCCTTGGCATGTGGGTCACGCTGCTGCTGTCCATCGCCAGCGCGGCTCGCGTTGTCTATGGCGCTGCTATGGGTCAAGTTCTTTGGGGGCTTTCCGTCACTCAGGCGTCCTATGCCATGGCCATCACAGCCTTCACATGGACAGCCGCCGCATGGATTGTCGCCCGCGTGCAAACACCACACGCCCAAACCTCTCTGATCCGTCTGGGAACCTTAAACATCATTGCTGGCACACTGCTCACCGTTGTTTCACTCTACACGATGTCCCTATGGATATTCCTGCTTTCCTCCGTCTTTAACGGAGCAGGCTTTGGCATGAGCAGCCAGTTCCTGAAGAAGGCAATCATTTACGCAGAAACGGACGACGAGCGCGACAGAGCCTCCGGTTTCATCGGGCCTCTGCAATCCGCAGGCATGGCCATTGGCGCAGCGCTGGCAGGCCTTCTGGCTGGCCTCTCCGGCTTCTCCGTTCCAGGTGCAGAAGACTTGATTACACTGGAAAATGCAGCGCAGTCCGGCCCGGTCCTGTTCCTCATCATGGCGGGCATCGCAAGCATTGCAGCTCTATTGGCGTTCAAGATGCCAAGAATGGCCTAGTCACATTGAAGGGATGACAAACATGTGCCGCAAATGTGGAGACAACCCGGGACGCGATCCGCCAAAGCTTCAGGCACCGGCCGGTGCTTAAAGCGCACCTTACCAAAGTGAGTGCTGATTTTCGGATCAGGACACGCAGGAAAGTAAGTCAGCGTGGAAGCGGTTGACCCGGTGGCGGCGGAGGTGCTCGTCGCAACGGCTGATCAAAATACCTGTCAGGTCCATGCCCACGCCAACCAACACCATGCATGCGGTTCATCATCGCAAACATCATAATCACAGCAATCACCACAAGAACCAGCAGTGTTGTGATGATCGAAGTCGCAATCACCCATCCCCTGCTCGGCTTCCGCCCAATCGAAGCCCTCAACCCGTCCAGCTCACGCCGCATATCTTCCGGTTCCATATCCTGCTCCATGACCGAGTATCATTGTGTAGAATTGCTCTAATACGATTTGCTAGTATTTATGTTCACAAATCGAAGGCTCTAGTAGTTGCAGAGGGATAATGCACCAAAACATAGAACTGGAAATTGAGAGGAAGTATAAGATTCGTCTGCCTGTAACATAAAGGCAAATTTCCAAGGGCGAATGAATATCCTCAAATACAACCCCTGCGTGACACACGGTAACTAGTCAAAATGCTGCGAAGTGAAACAAACTATAAATAAAGTGAAATTTCCTCACCAAAATGCTGCAATACTCAATTTTCTGAAAATGCTATCAACAAATAGGATCTGAATGTGATAATTGTTCCTAATAGAGACTCATAGATATATTGCTTCAACAATAGTGACACTGTCTTTGACGCATTTCACTGATTAATTTCAGTTCATAAATTATCTAAGAACATGATTTTTATAAGTGTCTATTTTAAGTCACTCGATCAATGCACTTCCTGACTTACCTAGAGAATACCATGTACGCAAAAGCCAATCTTCATCACCCTCAATCTCCTTCGCTCCCTGGTCAATTTTCATCAGGCAACTTCGGACACCGCAATGCTACAATTTCTGACTCGCACTTTTTTTTAGGCGAAACAGGTGATGACAATATCGATGGTTTGTTCGTTGGTACCTTTTGGTACGATGAAGACAATCCGTTCCAAACTGAAGTTACCTATAGTTTCCCTCAAGACTCGAATGACTTTCAAAGTGACATGTCTTCCAAGGATGTAACTGCCAAGAACAATTTAATTCCATTTGGAAGCGCTCAGCAAAGCATCATGAGACAAGTTCTTAACGGTTTTGAGGATGTCGCAAACTTAGAGTTCACTAAGGTTGCCCCTCACGTTGAAGCAAATATCGTCATTGCGGGGACCTCCAGCAGCAACGTCAAAACTGCATCAAGCGAGATCCCCTATCTTGATAATGTAAACCAATGGTACAATGCCTTCTACAATGACCTGACTCCAAAAGCAGGGAGTTATACTTGGAAAACTCTAATACATGAAACTGGGCACAGCCTAGGCTTGGCACACGGACACGAGATAGATCGAGAATCTCCATTCTATGATCCGATTCCAGGA
Organism: Pseudovibrio sp. Ad46; assembly: GCF_001623065.1. Lineage (NCBI taxonomy): Bacteria > Pseudomonadati > Pseudomonadota > Alphaproteobacteria > Hyphomicrobiales > Stappiaceae > Pseudovibrio > Pseudovibrio sp. Ad46. The sequence goes on from NZ_LMCG01000080.1 coordinate 168,629, forward strand.
AAGAAAATGAAGTATTCGCGAGACTCAATGGAGTTCTCGGTTATGACATATCGCTCATACATAGGTAAATCCTTGGAGAAGGGGTACTCGAACGACGAAAGTAGTTATGCCCAAAGCTTGATGATGTACGATATCGCTGCACTTCAAGAAATGTATGGCGCTAACTATGACACCAATAACGGTGACACAACCTATAAGTTTTCGAGTAATACAGGCGAACTATTAATTAACGGTGTTGGCCAGGGCAAACCTGATGGCAATCGTATTTTCAGGACCATCTGGGATGGTGATGGCAAAGATACCTATGATTTTTCGAACTATGATAATGGAATGACTGTGGACTTGAGACCTGGTAATTGGTCATTATTTTCAGGCACTCAACAAGCTGACCTCGGAGATGGGCGATACGCACGCGCGAATGTGTTCAATGCACTTACACATAATAATGATACTCGCTCTCTTATCGAAAATGCCATCGGAGGAGACGGTAACGATATAATCACCGGAAACAGCGCTAATAATAACCTTAAAGGTAGCGATGGAAACGACACACTTGATGGCAACGATGGAAATGACACACTACTCGGCGGAGATGGCAATGACATCCTACGAGGAGGAGATGGAGCCGACGTTCTTCGTGGAGGAGATGGGAATGACACCATCTATTTTGACAACTCAGATAAATTTTGGGACAGCAACAGAAAAGCTATTAATATTGGCGGAAAGGGCACTGACACTCTTATAATCAATGATGGATCTGCATTTAGAACTTCGAACATCTCAATGTATGGGTTTGAGAAATTTGAAGGGGCAAATCAATCAGATAGTATTCGCGGAGCTTCCAACAGTGTGAACTATCGTCTTGACGGTGGCGGTGGCGATGACATCCTGAGAGGAGCAGGCGGTGATGACACACTTATTGGAGGGGACGGTAACGATACTCTCCGAGGTGGAGACGGTGCGGACACACTTCGTGGGCGCGACGGAAATGACATCATCTACTTTGATAAATCTGACAAATTTTGGGATAACAAGAAAAATGCTATCAACATCGGGGGGGGGGGTAGAGACACGCTAATTCTTGAAGATGGAGCTTCATTCAAAACTTCCAATCTGTCCATGTATGGATTTGAAAAATTTCTCGGTTCCAATCGTACCGATAGCGTGCGCGGCGCTTCCAATAACGTTGACTATCACCTTGACGGCGGTGCAGGTAATGACACCTTACGTGCTGAAGGCGGCGACGACACACTTATTGGCGGCATTGGCAATGATACACTCATAGGAGGTGATGGTAATGATGTCCTTCAAGGAGGTCACGGAGCAGACATCCTACAAGGTGGAGACGGGCACGATACCATTTACTTCGATAATCTTGATAAGTTCTGGGACAGCAAGAAAAAAGCCATTGATATCGGCGGTGATGGCAGAGACACACTCATTCTTGAAGAAGGATCGTCATTTCGAACCTCAAACCTATCTATGTATGGCTTTGAACGCTTCCAAGGCGCTGATTTGGCAGACAGCGTGCGCGGCGCATCTAACGACATCAACTACAGGCTAGTTGGTGGTGGTGGAGATGACAACCTAAGAGCTGAAGGCGGCGACGACACACTTATTGGCGGAGAAGGTAATGATACTCTCCGGGGGGGAGCTGGAGCAGATATTCTGCGCGGGCGCGAGGGAAATGATACCATTTACTTCGATAATCTTGATAAGTTCTGGGACAGCAAGAAAAAAGCCATTGATATCGGCGGTGATGGCAGAGACACACTCATTCTTGAAGAAGGATCGTCATTTCGAACCTCAAACCTATCTATGTATGGCTTTGAACGCTTCCAAGGTGCTGATTTGGCAGACAGCGTGCGCGGCGCATCTAACGACATCAACTACAGGCTAGTTGGTGGTGGTGGAGATGACAACCTAAGAGCTGAAGGCGGCGACGACACACTTATTGGCGGAGAAGGTAATGATACTCTCCGGGGGGGAGCTGGAGCAGATATTCTTCAAGGTGGAGTTGGGGATGACATCTATTATGTTAGCAATACTAGTGACACAGTAACCGAAGAACTTAATGCGGGACTAGATACAGTGTTTTCAAGTGTATCTTTCGAGCTTAGCGATAATGTCGAGCATCTAACACTTATTGGTGATGGCAGTATTAATTCGATCGGCAACGCACTCGATAACGTATTAACCGGCAACGACAGCGACAATCAGATCAATGGCGCAGCTGGAGATGACATTCTCTCGGGCGAGGGAGGAATTGACATTCTCATAGGGGGTGAAGGTAATGACACCTATTATATTCATCACCAAGGTGACATCGTTACTGAAGAGCTGGATGCAGGGTCGGATATCGTATTTTCTAGTGTATCTTTTGAACTTAGTGGCAATATTGAGAGTCTAACACTTATTGGAAATGTCAGCATTAATGCCACCGGCAATGCACTAAACAATACAATTATTGGCAATAATAATGATAATATTATAGACGGAGCCTCGGGAACTGACACCATGAGCGGTGGCATAGGTGACGACACTTATTACGTCGACGATCTCAATGACCTCGTAGTAGAAGAAGTTGATGAAGGAACTGACATTATCTTTGCAGTCACCTCATATGGACTTGCAGAGAACGTTGAAAATTTGACCTTAACCGGAACCACAAATAGCTATGCTGTTGGTAATTCTCTAAACAATACGATAGTTGGCAATGATGGCGATAATTTTATTGAAGGTGGGGCCGGCACAGATGTGTTAACTGGAGGAGCCGGCTCAGATTCATTTAACTTTCGAGAGGGGATGGGGAACGACATAATCACTGACTTTGAAGTCGGTATTGATAAAATCAATATTCCCAACGGGCCGCCACCAGACTATCCAGATTTTATTATCTCCGATATCGGAGAGGATACATTGATTAAATACAACGACGATAGCTTTTTGCTCAAGGATGTCGACGCCACAAGAATTGACCCAGCTGCATTCGATTGGCACTGGGACTTACCATTCTAGATTTAACTGGAGGGATGATCTGTCCCTCCTTTTATTCTCTGCAACATCTACCGATTAAGTAAACAAACCAGCATCCAGTCCGCGCCCTCACCTCACGCAAACGTCTCACCCCATTTCAACAGTTCCAGCAGGATGGGGCCGACGGCTTGGCCTTTTTCGGTCAGGACATAATCGGCCCGTGGGGGGTGGGAAGAGTAGAAGCGCTTTTTGAGGACACCGTGTTCCTCCAGCTTTTTCAGGCGAGTTGAGAGCGTGTTAGGACTGACCTTCAAACTCGTTTCAAGGTCTTTGAACTTACGCGGCCCATCCAGAAAAAACTCTCGTAATATCAAGAGACTCCACGGATCGCCCAGCACGCCAAGCGAGCGCATGATGGGGCAGTTATCGCGGTCAATTCCAGCAAGTTCAGGCGGCAGAAGAGAAGGGTCAAACTCAGTCATATAAGCAGAGGTAGCATAGTAAATTCAAAAATGGAATTGACTCCTATATTTGAAGTCACTACCAATATTGAAGTTATTCAGGAGAACTCCCATGACTTCAATCATTCTGGAATTCATTGTTTTAGCCTTCGCTGTTATATTCCCGACTACACTGGTTGCTATCGTCGCAAACAGAGCCAACCACGCCCAGTTATCACCACCCGCTCAAAGTTGGGCCGTCGGCGTCTTCATCACATTGCTTGGGGTGTGGTTTGCAGCTGCCGTCTTGCTTGCCAAGGCAGATCTGTTCACGCTGCCCACCGAAGCCCCACAGGTTCCACGATTGATCCTTCTGCTTCTGGGCGGCTCCCTCACCGTATGGGCCCTGGCAAACTTCACGGCAGCAGGACGCAAGATTCTGGAAGCCACAGGCCAAAGCGTCTTTATGGGAATTCAAATCCTGCGTGTGATCGGCTTTGTGTTTCTAGTGGGGTGGGCAATGGGGCCAGTGCCATGGGAATTTGCCATGCCAGCGGGCCTTGGAGATATCGCAACAGGCATTCTGGCCGTGTTTGCTTACAAAGCAGTCCGCAGCAACGCCGCCAACGCCCGCGCTCTCATGATCCGCGTTCACATTCTCGGCCTGTTGGATTTCGTGGCCGCAATCGGCACCGGTGTCCTCACCTCAAACGGCTACTTCCACCTGCTCTCAACAGATGCTCCCAACATCATAGACCACTACCCCCTCGTCCTCGTCCCCGCCTTCTTCGTCCCCCTCTTCCTGACAGCGCATATTCTGTCGATCCAGAAGATGGTGACAGAAAATAAGAAAGAGAAAACGGTAGCAGCATAACTCTCAATTAACGCAGGAAAGCCCGTCCACTCTCCAGCCAGAAAGTCTCAACCCAACAAAAAAAGCCGGTCTCCTCACAGAGACCGGCTTTCTTAATTCTCAACCAGAGCAGCAGCTTAGCTGTCCAGGAAGCTCCGCAGTTTGCGGGAGCGGCTTGGGTGCTTCAGCTTACGCAGCGCTTTCGCTTCAATCTGACGAATACGCTCACGGGTAACGGAGAACTGCTGACCAACCTCTTCCAGAGTGTGGTCGGTGTTCATGCCGATGCCGAAACGCATACGCAGGACACGCTCTTCACGAGGTGTCAGCGATGCCAGAACGCGGGTCGTGGTCTCACGAAGGTTCGCCTGAATAGCCGCATCAATCGGCAGGATGGCGTTTTTATCCTCAATGAAGTCACCAAGATGGCTGTCTTCCTCGTCACCAATCGGTGTTTCAAGGGAGATAGGCTCCTTAGCGATCTTCAGCACCTTACGGACCTTCTCAAGCGGCATCTGCAGCTTTTCAGAGAGCTCTTCCGGGGTTGGCTCACGGCCAATCTCGTGAAGCATCTGACGAGAGGTACGAACGATCTTGTTGATCGTCTCGATCATGTGCACCGGAATACGGATAGTGCGTGCCTGATCCGCGATGGATCGGGTGATCGCCTGACGAATCCACCAGGTCGCATAGGTGGAGAACTTGTAACCACGGCGGTATTCGAACTTGTCGACCGCCTTCATGAGGCCAATGTTACCTTCCTGAATAAGATCCAGGAACTGAAGGCCACGGTTGGTGTATTTCTTGGCAATGGAGATAACGAGACGAAGGTTCGCTTCCACCATTTCCTTTTTCGCGATACGTGCTTCGCGTTCACCCTTCTGCACCATGGAAACCAGAGTACGGAATTCGGTGATCTCGAGGCCAGTCTCAGTCGCAAGCGTCTGAATCTCGCCGCGCAGTTCGCGGATCATGTCGCCATCATTGGTCACAAATTTCTTCCAGCCACGGCCAGAAAGGTTTGCAACTTTGCGGATCCAGTTCGGATCCAGCTCAGAACCCTGATAGTGTTTGATGAAGTCAGCGCGGTTCACGCCGTTGCTGTCTGCAAGACGCAGCAAGCGGCCTTCATAACCCATCAGCATTTTGTTGATGGAGTAAAGCTGCTGAACCAGTGTCTCAATACGGTTGTTATTGAGGTGCAGGCTCTTCACTTCAACAATAATGTCTTCTTTGAGCTTCTTGTAACGACGCTCCTGAGACGGAGACAGAGTTTTGTTGGCCAGCTTGTTTTCAACCAGCTGATCCTGAAGCTTGCGCAGCTTCTTGTAATCCTCTGTGATCCTGTCAAAGATCTCAACGACCATAGGCTTCAGTTCTGCTTCCATTACAGAAAGAGAAACGTTTGCCTCGTACTCGTCGTCATCGTCATCAGTGGTTTCACCACCTTCTGCAGGTGCTTCACCCGGTGCGCCCGAAGTAGCATCACCTGGTGCAGCAGCGGCAGGAGCCGCAGCACCGTTAGGCTTGCGGGCTTCTTCTTCCTTGCGCTTGCGGGCTTCTTCTTTTTCCTTAAGGCGCACGGCCTCAGGAACTTCACCCTCGCCAGCGTTTTCCTGCTCAGAAAGGTCATCATCAGATGGACCGTTCTTGTCATCAGGTCCGGAATATGTTGCATCCAGATCAATAATGTCACGCAGCAGAACCTTGCCTTCAGCCAGCTCCTCACCCCAGATGATAATCGCCTGGAAGGTCAGTGGGCTTTCGCAAAGACCTGAGATCATAGCCTCACGGCCAGCCTCAATACGCTTTGCAATGGCAATTTCGCCTTCGCGGGACAACAGCTCAACAGAGCCCATCTCGCGCAGGTACATACGCACCGGGTCATCGGTACGGTCTGTAGGTTCTTTGGCAGTCGTGGTTTTGGTAACAGCAGTAGAAGAAGCAACAACCAACTCACCGCCGTCTACAGCGGGTGGAGCTTCCTCTTCCTCTTTACCTTCTTCTGCATCTTCCGCCTCAACAACGTTGATGCCCATTTCAGAAAGAAGCGACATGGTGTCTTCAATCTGCTCAGAGCTCACCTGATCAGGTGGAAGAACTTCATTCAGTTCGTCATAAGTGATGTATCCGCGTTTTTTCGCGGACTTGATCATTTTCTTGACGGCGGCGACCGACAAATCCAAGAGCGGACCATCTTGTCCCTCTGCGCCTGCCGGTTCCTGCGTATCTTCAGCTTGTGTCGCCTTCGTCGCCATATTCTGCTCCAAAGTCGCTGGTCGTGCTCCAGCGAACTATCGCGTTACGCAATCAATCACCCCCGTGTTTGGACCACACAGGCAGCATTTGAATCACATTTGACTTTGGGGTTTAACGCAAAGTCCCTTAAACCTGACTTAACCCTGGTATCAAAATGTTTTCACGGAATTGAAAACCCAAAACTCATTCGGGCAGGACTGCTCACCGGCATCCCTACCGTTTTAGGCCGTATCCGGCACATTCCAGGCATCGACAGCGCTGATTATCCGATTATGATATCGCCGCTTTAAAGACATCTAAGGTCTACGGGCGCTCGTATCGGCTGTCTGACTTAGTGTATGTAGCCCGCCTTTTGTGATTCGCAAGGGCGATTCGGCATGGTCAATCTGATTCTGGGGGATTTTGGACAGTTCATTGCCTGTTTTTCTGGATAACTTTGAAAAACAAGAGTTCTTCCATCACAATTCTACCTCAAGTTGCGGTCACCAGATCTTCTGGGGGAAGCAGATAAACAGACCCGCAATCCCTCCTCTCAGATCAAGCCAGAACAGACCCTTTTGAGGAGCGCATTTTGGCTGCTCGCTCCGCCAGCTCCTGCTCATCACGCAGGCAATCCTCTCGGCGACGAGCCAAATCCTGCGTAAGCGCCTGAAACCGGCCCCAGCTTTCTTCGGTCAGATCCTGCTCCATGGCCCGCGTTTCATGCTCAAGTTCCTGCTCCAACATGCGCAACTCAAGCATATCAGCATAATTCAGGAACAACATCTCCACGAAATCTTCGGGCGGGTCTTCCTTCAAAACCTGCAGACGATTGGTTAGCGCGTCCCAGCGGCGCAAAGTACTTGCCTTGCTGCTATCGCTTTCAGAACTTGCGCTCACAATAGCTTCCTGCAGGATTTGATAGAACCGTTCATCCAGCTTGTTATAGATCTGCGTCACAGCACCTTCAGCAAGGTCCGTCGCAATCCGAACCAGCGCCGTCATGAACATGGAATGCAGCTCGTTGGAATACGTTAGCTGGGAAATCCGTTCAAAGTGGCGATCAAATAGTTCCGGATACATCAGACACATGGTGCAGAAACTGCGCTCCACCCCATAAGAAGGCGTATCAGGCGCTTCAACGCGGGCACGGGACGCCCACTCATCATCTGCACCTTGTTTCTTGTTGCCGCGCCAGCCCTCGTCACGCCCACCGCCGCTTTTGCCACGGTTCCGGCGGCTCTCCTCATAAAACAAGTTGGAGAGTTTGAGACGCAAGTCCATCCGATAACGCTTCTGAACGCGCTCATCTTTGATGGTCCCAACCAGATCTTCAACGGCCTTTTCCAGCGCAGCCTTGCGCTCAGGCGTATCAATCCGGGCTTGCTCGCTCTCACGGCGCCAAACCACTTCTGAAAGTGGCAGAGCTTTCTCAATCTCTCCGTACATAGCAGCAGTGCCACCAGCATTAATCACATCATCCGGATCCTGCCCGTCAGGCAAAAACGCAAACTGGAAAGACTTACCGCTGGTCAGAACTGGAAGAATACGATCAACCGCTCGGTGGGCAGCAGAGATACCGGCGACGTCACCGTCAAAGCAGACCACTGGTTCATCAGCAAACTTCCAAAGCCGCATAATCTGGTCTTCGGTAAACGCAGTCCCCAAACTCGCGACCGTCGCTTTGATGCCAACCTGCCAGAGAGCAATGGCATCCATATACCCTTCCACCACGATCGCTTGTCCGCTCTCATAAGCAGGCTGGCGCGCGCGATGCGCATTAAACAGCATCGTCCCTTTGTGAAAGACAGGTGTTTCCGGTGAGTTCAGATATTTCGGCTGGCCATCCGGGTCCATGGTCCGGCCACCAAAAGCAACTGCCCTGCCCCGATCATCATGGATCGGGATCATCAGACGATTGCGAAACCGGTCATAGGACGGACGCCCGTCCTCGGGTTTAATGAGCAACCCCACTTCAATCAGCTCAGCTTCAGTGACGTCTTTCGCCATCAAAGCCTTCTTCAGATTATCACGTCCCGGAGGCGCAAAACCAAACTGAAACTCGTTCAGTGTCTCGGCGCTCAAACCGCGCCGCTGCACATACTCTTGCGCAGCGCGCCCGTCAGCAGACTGGAACACATGCCGGAAATAGCGTGCCGCCATCTCACAGACATCGGTCAGAGAATTGCGCTTTGCAGCTCGTTTTGCGGCCTGAGGATCGGGCGCAGGCATCGCGATTCCGGCTACACCGGCCAGTTCTTCCACAGCTTCGGGGAAACTGAGGCCCTCAGTCTCCATCAGAAACTTGAAATGATCTCCACTTTCACCACAGCCAAAGCACTTGTAGCGGTTGCGGCGCTCATCAACATGAAAGCTGGGAGACTTCTCTGAATGGAAGGGACAACAGGCCCAATAATCACCCTTTCCGGGCTGCGATTTACGCCGATCCCAGGTTACACGTCGCCCCACCACATCTGTAAGCGAGACGCGGTTGCGAATGTCATCAAGAAAGAGCTGATCGAAACGCATAATGGTCCAATTTGTCGTAGTGGCCTGAAAGCAGCTGAGCTGGGTATTATATAGCCGTGAAGGCCCCAAGAAGCCAGCAAAACCCCCATTTGCGCTGGCTTAACTCAATTTATCGCTTCAGGAAAAAAGAAAAGCCGCATCATGATGACGCGGCGGCCTGTAAGTGCTCCAAAAACGTTGGCTTACTGCGGAGCTCGCAGCATCTGCTTCACCATGCAACTGGCTTTCGCAAAGTCCATCTGGCCCGGATAACGCTCTTTCAACTCAGCCATACAGCGGCCCATATCACGCAGTCCGCGCGCTTCAACGCACTCGACAACTGTTTGACAAACAAGCTTCATTTCGTATTCGCTGAGCTGCGAAGGCAAGAATTCACGGATCATTTCCGCTTCTTCACGCTCTTGCACAGCAAGCTCTACCTTACCGCTCGCTTCACAATGCGCCGCTTCCTGCTCACGCTGAACTAGCATGGTGTGCAGGAGGTCCATCAGCTCTTCGTCGCTTAAGCCATCACGGCCTTGCTCACGAGCAGCCATATCCCGGTCCATAATGGCAGCGGTGATGAGGCGCAACGTGGCGGCACGTCTTTTGTTAGTGTCTTCTTGCGCGGCTTTCAGCGCATTCGCTATTTTGTCTCGCAACATACTAAAGGAACCCTGACGCGGAAACTTTAAAAGAGGCTCTCCAAATCCCGGATAATACGTCTCATCCATCTGATTTGGGCTGATTTCCTGTAACTCGAGCGCTATTATTTCTACACGAGTGATATTGACCAGAGGAACCCCTTCTCCTATGGTCCCGGCCTTGATGCGACTGTGACGCGCCAAAGTCAAGTCCCTTCGGTGCGTTTCAGATGGACGCATACTGTCATCAACCGTATCAAGAAAGCAAGTGATGAAAGCTCAAGACGCGTGGTCAGCACCTAAACCTACCGCCCTCCTCGTTCTCGCAGACGGTACAGTCATTGAAGGCCGAGGCGTTGGAGCTCTTGGAACAGCGTCCGGCGAAGTCTGCTTCAATACGGCAATGACCGGGTATGAAGAGATTCTCACAGATCCTTCCTATGCAGGACAGATCATCACCTTCACGTTCCCCCATGTTGGCAATGTGGGCGCGAACGAAGACGATGTTGAAACTGTAGATATGGAAGGCACGTCTGGCGTACGAGGCGCGATTCTGCGCACCGACATCACGACCCCTTCCAACTATCGCTCTGGCAACCACTTCGATGCATGGCTCAAGGCACGAGGCATTGTTGGACTGACCGGAGTAGACACCCGCGCATTAACAGCTCTCATCCGCGAAAAAGGCATGCAGAACGCCGTGATCGCTCATTACGCTGATGGTGAGTTTGATGTGGAAGCGCTGAAAGCAGAAGCAGCCAGCCTCCCGGATCTGGAAGGCATGGACCTTGCAAAAACCGTGAGCACTCAGAAAACCTACGACTGGAACGAAACCACCTGGAATTGGGAGGATGGGTTTGGCGCCCAGAACAAACCAAGCCATCACGTGGTTGCTCTGGACTTTGGTGTAAAGCGTAACATCCTCCGCCTTCTGGCAGATGCCGGATGCCGCGTGACTGTGGTGCCTGCAACCACTTCTGCTGAAGACGTCCTCGCCCTCAAGCCGGATGGAGTATTCCTGTCAAACGGCCCTGGCGATCCAGCTGCAACAGGTGAATATGCGGTTCCAACCATCCGTAGTCTCGTGAAGTCTGGCCTGCCGGTCTTCGGTATCTGTCTGGGTCACCAGATGCTCGCGCTTGCACTTGGTGGCACCACCACAAAGATGCATCAGGGCCATCACGGCGCAAACCATCCGGTTCACGATTACACCACCAACAAGGTTGAGATCACCAGCATGAACCATGGCTTTGCTGTGAGTGCTGGCAGCCTGCCGGACAACGTGGAAGAAACACACGTTTCCCTGTTTGACGGCACCAACTGTGGTCTGCGTGTAAAAGACGCGCCTATCTTCTCAGTACAGCACCATCCGGAAGCGTCTCCTGGCCCACAAGACAGCCACTACCTGTTCTCTCGCTTCATTGAGCTGATTGAGAACCACAAGACACCTGCAGCCGCTTAGAGCGCGTTCGCTCATCAAAACGGCACAGCAGAATGAATAAAAGCGGGGTCCAGTGCCCCGCTTTTCTTTTGCCCAACCCTAAGCAGATCGTGACAGGAAACACCGCCTCAGCAACATCAAGGCAACAAAAAACCCGGCACCAAGGGAGCCGGGTTCCGTAACTCTTATCAGAAGCGATTAAGCTGCTTCTGTCTCCAGCATGCTGCTCAGTGCATGAGACACACCGCGAACTTCTGCAATCTGTTCTTGAAGCGCTTGCTCCTGCTCATGAAGCAGCTGCTCCTGCGCACCACAAATTTCCTGAAGTTCTTTAAGTTGCTCAGGACGAGGGCTGGAACCCTCAACGAGCTTGATAATACGACGAACTTCTGCCAGCGTCAGACCGATCTTCTTGGCCTGCAAAATGACCCGCATGCGGCTCACATCACGACCTCTGTAGAAGCGGCGTGCTCCACGACGTACTGGGTTAAGAAGCCCCTTCTCCTCATAAAATCGTAGTGTACGCAGAGTGACGCTGAACAATTCTGACATTTCAGAGATTGCGAGCAGTTGACCGTCCCCATCGTCCTCACGAATAGGTCCAGCGATATCCGCAGCGACATCTAGCTTACTAGGAATACTGTTCATTTCCATTTGCCCGGTGGTTTGTATGTTAAACCTTAGAAGAGTTACAAAAGCTCATCATTTCAGCTCCCCACCCGGTGCCTCCATGAATTCCCCTAATAACTTTTGTACTCCCCCACTTCTGTACTAGCTTATGCAGTAGCATTTGATACCCACTCACACTGCGGAAGCTTTTCGATGTTCATTTGAACAATCTTCAATGCATCCCCAGTGAGGAATGAGTACCCCCACTTTCAAAGTCCTCAATGAAATCTATGATAATTCATATTGGACAATTGATAATCTACACAAGGAAACTGATAAAATATAGCCCGACATCGCATTTTTTACTTCGTAAATGCAACGTATACACTAGGACATCCGAGAATTAACATCATAAGTAGTTATACTAGATAAGTATTATAAAAAAATAGCGGCACCTACTTTTGCAAGTCCGCTGATTTATTCTACATTTTCCGGCAAATACCCAAAGATGTTCCTGCGTTATCCGAGCTAATATACTATAGAAGCGTCAATTACATATTGTCTATAATATGTGAACATGACGAAGAGATAGCCAGAGTGAGCAATATAACTTCTAACTACTCTCCTTCTTTAGATCTGCTCTGACTTTATTCTTTCTCAGTAAAACGAAAATTGGCTGACCAAATGATCACTCTGCACATTTTTTAAACAGGATGTTCATTTTTCGCGCTGCAAAACTTTGAACTGCCGTCGCGTACAGAGGGGATAATGTGGAATCTGACACATTAAAAGGCAAGATTACCCAAAGATTCACTAGGTCAAAAGTGCCAGATTGTGCGCATTGCACAATTTTGGCCACCCAATTTCATTAATTGAATCATCTTCAGCATGTGCAAGCCAGAAGAAAGACACCGTCTTCAGCAGGTAAACTCAATTTACCATCAAACACGTACTTGCGCTTAGCCCTTCAACAGGCCATTGACGATCCGTCTGATTTGAAATCTGAAAGTCGCATGACGGTGCACATCCATCTTTTTGCTCTTCAGATTAGCCCGATACAGGATGAGTTCGTTTAACATGATTATCTCCTTGATGAGCCGCGTGAATGGAAAGCCACCTCAGTTCTATGCAAAGAAATCACACAGGCTTACGGGAGTTTTCCTGAAATGCCACAATTATAAGCGCACTAATTGCGCCTCATCAAGGTAAATGGCGCAATTTTTGCGCTTTTTACATTCTAGTATATGCAATAGTACGAATGCAGATTATTATGCATCAGTCTGTACAATGAATTTTCAGTCTGGGAATCATTAGGTTAGTATCATGAAACCATCTCAGTTTCGGGCTTGGCGCAAGTCGATGGGCTATAAGCAAAAAGAGGCAGCGGAACGCCTCGGCTTAAAAAAACGAATGATTCAGTATTATGAAAACGGCAATCGTGACGGTAAACCGGTAGAAATTCCGAAGTCTGTCAGGCTGGCCTGCTATGCCTTAAGCACTGGTATTGCTGACTTTGATGGTGAGAAAACCACAGAGAACACGACTTTAGCTGAATAAACTCCCCTTAAGTCTTGAGAAAAAAAACCGGATTATTTCGGAAATAGGCGTTCGTCGGGGTTTATCATTACTCGAATATTTCTTATAACGCGCGCTCAGCCGACATACTCCTAAAGAGGGCACCACCAGAGCACCGATCGGGTGCACTGGTGCTTAAACGCGAGCATATGTGAGTCACCATGCCTAAACGCAATGACATCCAATCTATCATGATCATCGGGGCTGGCCCCATCGTGATTGGTCAAGCCTGTGAGTTCGATTATTCTGGAACTCAGGCTTGTAAGGCACTGCGAGATGAGGGCTACCGAATTATCTTGGTGAACTCAAATCCGGCGACCATCATGACAGATCCGGATCTGGCTGATGCAACCTACATCGAGCCAATCACCACGGACGCCGTTGAAAAGATCATCGCCAAGGAAAAGCCGGACGCGCTCCTGCCAACCATGGGCGGCCAGACCGCACTCAACTGTGCGCTGGAACTGGACCGCAAAGGCGTGCTGAAAAAATACGGTGTCGAGATGATCGGTGCAAAAGCCGACGTCATCGACAAGGCTGAAGACCGTGAAAAATTCCGCGCTGCCATGGACAAGATCGGGCTGGAAAATCCACGCGCCGCAATCGCATCCTCTCCGCCAATCCTTGATGATGAAGGCACCATCACCGGATATGACCGCGGAGCAGGCTATGCTGAAGCCATGCGCCAGATCGACACCATCGGCCTGCCAGCCATCATTCGCCCTGCGTTTACGCTCGGCGGTACAGGCGGCGGCGTAGCGTATAACCGTGAAGAGTACGAACAGATTGTTCGCTCCGGTATCGATGCGTCTCCAAACGGTCAGGTGCTCATCGACGAAAGCTTGCTCGGCTGGAAAGAATACGAGATGGAAGTGGTTCGCGACACAGCGGACAACTGCATCATCATCTGCTCCATTGAAAACATCGACCCGATGGGCGTCCACACAGGCGATTCCATCACGGTTGCCCCTGCCCTGACCCTCACCGACAAAGAATACCAGATCATGCGGAACGCCTCGATTGCGGTTCTGCGTGAGATTGGCGTTGAAACAGGCGGATCGAACGTTCAGTTCGCGGTCAACCCGGCGGATGGCCGTCTCGTTGTGATCGAGATGAACCCACGCGTCTCCCGCTCTTCCGCGCTGGCATCTAAAGCAACGGGCTTCCCGATTGCAAAGATCGCGGCAAAGCTCGCTGTTGGTTACACCCTTGATGAGTTGGAAAACGACATCACCGGTGGTGCAACACCAGCCTCTTTTGAGCCGACAATTGACTACGTCGTCACCAAGATCCCGCGTTTCGCGTTTGAAAAGTTCCCAGGCTCCGAACCAACCCTGACAACAGCAATGAAGTCTGTTGGTGAAGTGATGGCCATTGGCCGGACCTTCAAGGAAAGCTTGCAAAAAGCCCTGCGTGGTCTGGAAACAGGTCTGACGGGCCTCGACCCAATCGAAGTCGACGGCCTTGGCCACGGCGAAGACTACACTGCGATCCGCAAAGCTTTGGCTGTCCCAACACCAGATCGCCTGCTCAATGTGGCTCAGGCCATGCGCCTGGGCACCTCTGCAAAAGAAATCCACGACATCTGCAAGATTGATCCGTGGTTCCTGGAGCAGATGCAGGAAATCGTGGACATGGAAGCAAAGATCATCGAGCATGGCCTGCCAGACAACGCAGCCGCCATGCGCATGGTCAAAGCTATGGGCTTCTCAGACAGCCGTCTTGCGGTTCTCACCCAGACGACTGCTGATAAAGTTGCAGCTCTGCGGGCTGAGCTCGACGTGAAGCCAGTTTATAAGCGCATTGATACCTGCGCCGCAGAATTCGCGTCTCCAACGCCTTACATGTACTCCACCTACGAGACACCAACACCGGGTCTGCCTTCCTGCGAAGCAAACCCAAGCGAGAAGCAAAAGGTCGTCATTCTGGGTGGTGGTCCAAACCGGATCGGTCAGGGCATCGAGTTCGATTACTGCTGCTGTCATGCTGCGTTTGCGTTGAAAGATGCTGGCTTCGAGGCCATCATGATCAACTGTAACCCGGAAACAGTCTCAACAGACTACGACACCTCCGATCGCCTCTACTTCGAATCTCTCACCTCTGAAGACGTGCTGGAAATCCTCCGCCTAGAAAACTCCAAGGGCACACTGAAGGGTGTTATCGTTCAGTTCGGTGGCCAGACACCTCTTAAACTGGCACAAGCGCTCGTAGAAGCCGGCATTCCAATCCTCGGCACGTCACCAGACATGATTGACCTTGCAGAAGATCGTGACCGGTTCCAGCGTCTGCTGCACAGAATTGATCTGAAACAGCCAGAAAACGGCATCGCCTATTCTGTTGAACAGGGCCGCCTCATTGCCAACCAGCTTGGCCTGCCGCTTGTTGTTCGCCCATCCTACGTGCTGGGTGGCCGCGCAATGCAGATCATTCGCGACGAGGAAGCGCTCAACAACTACCTGCTCGGCACACTGCCAGAGCTGGTTCCACATGATGTGCGCGCCAAGTACCCGAACGATAAAACCGGCCAGATCAACACCCTGCTCGGCACCAACCCGCTTCTGTTCGATCGTTATCTCGACGGCGCAATCGAAGTGGATGTGGACGCTCTGTGTGATGGTGAAGACGTCTTCATCTGTGGCATCATGGAACACATCGAAGAAGCTGGTATCCATTCCGGCGACAGCGCATGTTCCCTGCCAGCCTACACGCTGGATGACGAAACACTTGCGAGACTGGAAGAGCAAGGCCGCAAACTCGCTCTGGAACTCAACGTTGTTGGCCTCATGAACGTTCAGTTCGCAATCAAGGACGGAGAGATCTACGTTCTGGAAGTGAACCCGCGTGCATCAAGAACAGTACCGTTCGTGGCAAAAACCATTGGCGTGCCGATTGCAAAAATCGCAGCCCGCGTCATGGCAGGCGAGAAACTGTCAAACTTCGACCTCAAGCCGAAAAAGCTGGATCATGTCGCAGTGAAGGAAGCGGTCTTCCCGTTTGCTCGTTTCCCGGGTGTTGATACGGTTCTTGGTCCTGAGATGCGCTCTACCGGTGAAGTCATGGGTCTGGACACAGACTTCTCCTTCGCATTCGCCAAGTCACAGCTCGGCGGAGGCACCGTTATTCCAGCAGGTGGAACAGTCTTCATCTCATTGAAGGATGCAGATAAGCCGAAAATTCTTGAAGCAGCTAAAAAACTTGTAGCATCAGGGTTTTCCATTATATCCACCGAAGGCACGCAAAGATACTTGGAAAACCAAGGCATCCCGTGCGCAAAGGTCAATAAGGTGCTTGAAGGGCGTCCTCATATCGTTGATGCTATCAAGAACGGAGAAGTTCAGCTCGTCTTCAATACAACCGAAGGCGCACAAGCACTTTCCGACAGTCGGTCACTTCGTCAGGCTGCGCTGATGAACAAGGTTCCTTACTACACAACTGTGGCAGGAGCCGTAGCAGCAGCTCAAGGCATCGAAGCTTTCCGAGCGAAAACGCTTGAAGTAAGGTCCCTACAATCTTACTTCTGCTAGTATAGTTTAACAGGTCCGGGTTGAGGCTTCTCAGCCCGGTCAGTTTTTTAGTGTGATGGGCCACACCACCACAACGTAAGAAAGGTGTACGAGCCATGGAAAAGGTACCTATGACGCCGGAAGGTTATGTGATGCTCACAGAAGAGCTTAAGCATCGCACGACCGGAGAACGCCCGCGCATTATCGCAGCCATTTCCGAAGCACGTGCTCACGGTGATCTTTCAGAGAATGCGGAATACCACGCAGCGAAGGAACAGCAGAGCCTGAACGAAGGCCGGATCAACGAACTGGAAGCCCTTCTGGGTCTTGCAGAAATCATCGATCTGACCAAACTCAGCGGCGATACTGTCAAATTCGGTGCAACCGTATCTCTCATTGACGAAGATACCGAGGAAGAAAAGAAGTACATGATCGTTGGTGATGTTGAAGCTGACGTAAAACGTGGACGCATTTCTATCTCCTCCCCAATTGCACGCGCACTCATCGGCAAGTCTGTTGGTGACAGCGTCGAAGTGACTGCTCCAGGTGGTGCACGCGGTTACGAGATTACTGAAGTCCAATTCGGTTAAGTAAATTGTAGAGCTGAATTCAGCATTTCAGGACTTCTCATGAACTGAGATAGTCCTTGCTGAATTTCAGAGCCTTATGATTTCAAGAAATGAAAGTGCCGCTCTGAGCGGCATTTTTTATGCAACCCACACGAGTTATCCACTAATTACAGAACAAATATTAGGTTCCTCGATAAGTTAACGGATTTACTTCAAAAATCTGAAAAAGCAGCCAAACGCTGCGACAATCTGGCACGGATCACTGCCTAAAAAGCTCATATCTCATCACAATCCGCGCTTACCAACACAATTATAGGTATATATTCGTTATTTTGCATGGATAAATCTACTTACTGTTAACCCTTGTAAATGCAAATGAACTCGACAAATTGACGGGAAATTTGCTGCCATGACCACCAATTCATTTTCAGGTCTGAAAAGCCAGCTCGGTTTTTTCAAAATCGATAGTCAGACCATACAAACACTTTCAGATCTTTGGCCCAGTGTTGAGGGCCACTTAACACAGATTTTGAGCGATTTTTACAACCACGTTCAGCGTGATCCGGAACTGAAGAAAAAGGTTTCCGGTAAGGTTGATGGCTTGAAATCAGCTCAAGCAAGCCACTGGAAGATCCTGTTCACTGGCGGTTTTGATTCCACCTATATGGAGCGCGTTGACAAGATTGGCCGCGCCCACGTGTACACCGACCTTGAACCGGATTGGTATATTGGTGGTTATACGTTTATTCTCGAAGAGCTGACCAAAGTGCTCTCCAGCAAGATGCGCTTTTCACCGGGCCGCTTGTCACGCAGCCTGATCGCTCTTCAAAAAGCAGTGATGTTCGACATGGGACAAGCGGTCTCCGCCTACCATCGTCACTACACAGAGGAGCGCGATGAGCGCACCCAACAGCTTGAAGATGCTATCAATGCGTTTGAGCGGACAATCACCAAGCGGATAGAGCAGACAGCAGAAGCCGGCAATCGCGTCGAAAACTCTGCACTCACTCTTCGCGAGACATCCGAGCAAAGCAAAATGGCTGCAGAAGCTGCGAGCCAGTCTGCTGACTACACAGCCTCTGATGTTCACTCCGGTGCGGCTGCGGTTGAAGAGATGTCCGCAAACGTCGCCGAAATCGGTTCGCAAGTGACCCGCTCTGCAGAAACAGCACAGACTGTTTCCAAAGATGCAGAACGCACCAACGACACTGTCCTCGGTTTGCAGACAGCAACCAACGAGATCGGCGCTGTGACTGAGCTCATCAGTGCAATCGCAGAGCAGACCAACCTTCTGGCCCTCAACGCAACCATTGAAGCAGCCCGTGCAGGTGATGCAGGCCGCGGCTTTGCTGTTGTGGCAAGCGAAGTGAAAGACCTCGCAAGCCAGACAGGTCAGGCAACCGACGAGATCGCCTCCAAGATCAGCGCGATCCAAAGCGAAACACGCCGCTGCGTAGAAGAAATCTCTGCTATCTCCCAGAAGATTGAGGAGGTCAGTTCGACAGCGACGGCAATTGCTGATGCAGTGGACCAACAGGCCATCGCAACCAACGAAATCTCTTCAAGCATTCAGTCCGCTTCTCAAAATGCGAAGGGCGTAACAAGCGAGTTGAGCAACATCCTGGCAACTGCAGACGAATCCAAACGCGCTGTTGCCACAGCAACATCCGCTGCGACAGAACTCAGCCAGCAAAGCGAAGCAATTTCAGAAGAAATCTCTCATTTCTTCTCAAGCATCCGCTGCCTTTAATCGTCACGACGACAATTCAAGAACACCAGAACGGCCTTCCACGTGAGGGCCGTTTTTGTATTTGCAGTCCAGAGCAGCAGCTCACAAAGTCAACCAAGACACGTCCCTCTAACACCAAGAAGAAAAACAAAAAAAAGGGAACGCAATGTCCATCAAATTCAAACTGCTTGATGAAAGTGGTCTGCCCGATACCACAGCACATGTCTGGGTCGCAGGCTGGATCAACGGAGGGTCACAGGAACACTTCAAGGTCTTGGAAGGAAACAATTTCACCAGACCGAGCACGACAAACGCACCAACCAGCGTTCCGTTTCAAAAGCTCTCGGATATCGGCGATGTAGTGCTAGAGGACAAAACCAACGGTGATGACCGCTTCCTGTTTGTTGTCTCCAAAGACAAGCCGCAGGACCTCACAGTCACAAACAACAACCCGATTCAATACACCCAGTACCCTTATGCCAACACACCCGGCGTGGAGGCTCCCGGCCCGTTTGACGTTTTCGAATTTGGTCTGGATGCTCAGCTGAACCTGTCCGCGGTGAGCGGTTTTGGTCTCAACCTACGTTTTGATGTTGAAGGCTTGGACGGCCCGCAATATGGCATGCGCAAAGACGTGACACGGGCTCAGATTGCCAAGGCCTTCACAAAGTTCATGAGGAACGAAGCTAAGGCTGATCCAGCCGCCGCTCACTTCCTCCCCCTGCTCTACTCCACACCGCTCACAAAAGGCGGGTTCCAACCGCCCCTCGTGGTCAATCAGTTCTTCGCCATCTGTGATCCCAACGACTGGCTCGCCTCAAAATCCGGCAACTACCAGAAAACAACAAATGATCCCCTGGCGACCTATTGGGATGAGACCCTCGACCGTTTCTTTTCGCCGGGAAACGTCTTGAGCATCAATCTCGGTTCAAAAGCGGTTCCTCGTTTGTATGAAGGAAGCTGCACCACACAGACACAATCTGGTTCAACCGAGCAAACCCAAGTCTATACGCTGACAGGCCCAGCTGGCACTTTCCACTTCTACAAGCCGGAAAGCGGTCTGACGAGCAGCCAATACGTCTTCCAGCAATCCTTTGGCGTTGGTTTAACTCCGGCGGGGGCTGCTGGAGATGCAGGCCTGCTCCAGGATAGTATCTGGGAAGCGCTGTGCCGCGGTGTAGCACTAGATGGCGTATTGACCGCCGAAACGACAGAAAGCGCACAGGCAGCCTTTAGCACCTCAAAATGGAACGATTGGAGCAAGTGGTACGAGGCAGGCAAGACATGTCACTATTACTCAAAGTTCTTGCACTACAGCGACAGTGATGGAAACGACTCACGCCTTTCCGGCAAACCATCCCTCATACTCAATCAGGCAGCCTATGGCTTCAGCATGGATGAAAATCCGGTCGGCCCCTATGACGGCCCTGAAGTTCCCTCGAAAACGAACGAAAACATAAAGTCAGGCACAGTTACAATCACAGTCGGTAAGTGGATGTGACCACGCATAAAAAAACGGCCTTCCTACGCGAAGGCCGTTTAAAAAGTTTCTCCCGGATAAGCCCCGTTAGAAATACTCAGGCTTATCAATCGGCACGTTCGGCTCATCCTTGATACGGCGGATGGTCAGTGCAGTGCGAACGTGATCCACATTCTTTGTGGAAGTCACATCGCGAATAATGAAGTTCTGGAAGGTTTCCAGATCTTTAGCCGTACAGCGCATGATGAAGTCAACTTCACCTGACACCATGTAGCTCTCCCGAACCAACGGCCATTCCTTGACTTGCGCTTCAAATGAGACGAGGTCATTCTCTGTTTGGTTATGCAATCCAACCATGACAAAGGCGGTGACTTCATATCCCAGTTGTTTCTCATCAAGTAGCGTACGGTAGCCGCGAATGAGTCCTGCTTCTTCCAGGGCTCGAACCCTGCGCAAACATGGGGGCGCAGAAATTCCTACACGACGAGCCAGCTCCACATTGGTAATGCGGCCGTCTCCCTGCAGCTCCTTCAAAATTTGCCAGTCGATCGAATCCAGACGCGCTTTCAAGCTCGTCTCCTTTGCTTGTCCTATTGGATTAACAGTTAACCTGTTTTACAACACTGCCTAAAACACGAAGTTAGGCGAAATGCTAGTTTATTGCTTATTTGCGACAGACTATATCAACAAATAGCATTTTGCAGACACTTCCCGAAAGCTGGGGGAACAAAATGTCGCAAAACCTGTGGGTTTTAACAGATGGCAAGATCGGAGACGTAGCGCAATGCATCGGTGTAGCCGACGCCTTGGGACTGCCCTACGAAATTCGATTAGTTGCCCCCCGCAAGCTTTTTACCTACGCAATGCCTTGGGGACCAATCGATCCCAAAGACGCACCACACAAGCCAGAAAGCCCGCTTGCACCCCCATATCCCGCGGTCGCGATTGCATCCGGGCGCAGAGCGGTGCCCTACTTACGCGCACTAAAGCGGCTTTCCAAGGGCCAGACCTTTACTGTTTTCCTCAAGGACCCAAAGATCAACAGCAAATTTGCTGATTTTGTCTGGGCGCCGGAACATGACGGAATTTCTGGGAAAAACATAGTAACAACACTTACGTCACCTCACCGTTTCTCAGCGCAAAAGCTGCAGGACGCGCGCGACAACCCACTTGAGGCAATCGCAGCGCTGCCAAAGCCCAAAGCAGCTGTCCTGATTGGCGGCAATTCCCAGCATCACACCTTTACGCCCGACAATATCAACACGCTTCTCGCCGCACTTAAAAACCTGTCGCAAACCCACTCGCTCATGATCACCTGCTCCCGCCGCACCCCAAGAGAGCTGGCAATGCAGTTGCATGATCTGGGCAGATCCGAGGGTCATCTCTTCTGGAATGGGGAAGGTGAAAACCCCATCGCCCAGTACCTGGCCAACGCAGAAATCACAGTGGTTACAACAGATTCCACCAATATGGTGGGCGAAGCTGCAGCCACCGGAAAGCCTATCTACGGCTTCCGCCCAACAGGCACTCACAAAAAGTTTGATAGGTTTTTATCAAGAATGGAGGATTTGGGAGTACTTCATCCCTTCCCCGGAGACATATTAGCACCTACTTATGAACCGATAGACGCAACACCGGATATTGCGGATGCCATATCCAAAGCGATTGAACAAAAGCAAACGAGCGGATAGAACCCCTCCCTAACACGGCACTGGTACTATCCAAGCGCGCACGAAATTTGAGGTTCTGAGGAAATGACTGTTAAGCACACCAAACTCCTGATCGTAGGCTCCGGCCCTGCAGGCTACACCGCCGCAATCTACGGCGCGCGCGCCATGCTGGAACCGCTTCTGGTCACAGGTGTGCAGACTGGCGGTCAGCTGACCATCACCACCGACGTTGAAAACTACCCGGGCTTTGCCGATCCAATTCAGGGTCCTTGGCTGGTTGAAGAAATGCGCAAGCAGGCAGAAAACGTCGGCACCAAGATCGATTACGATACAATTCTGGAAGCAGACCTCTCCAAGCGCCCGTTTGAGCTGAAAGGCGACAGCGGCACCCTCTACACCGCAGATGCCCTCGTCATCGCAACCGGTGCACAGGCAAAATGGCTCGGTTTGCCTTCAGAGGAAAAGTATCAGGCTGGTGGCGTCTCCGCATGTGCAACCTGTGACGGTTTCTTCTACCGTGGTAAGGAAGTTGTTGTGGTTGGCGGCGGCAACACCGCTGTTGAAGAAGCGCTCTACCTCGCGAACCTGGCAGAAAAAGTCACGCTGGTTCACCGTCGTGATGCCCTGCGCTCCGAAAAGATCCTTCAGGAACGCCTCTTCAAAAACGAAAAGATCAACGTGGTCTGGGACAGTGAAGTGGATGAGATCCTCGGCACCGAAAACCCAGCTGTTGTGACTGGCATCCGCCTGAAAAACCGTAAGACCGGTGAAACCACAGAAATGTCCACACACGGCGTATTCATCGCCATTGGACACGCTCCAGCGGTTGACCTTGTCAAAGATCAGGTAAAGATGAAGGAATCCGGTTACATTTGGACCGAAGCTGATTCAACTCAGACATCCATTCCGGGTGTGTACGCAGCTGGTGACGTGACTGATGAGCAGTACCGTCAGGCCGTGACCGCTGCAGGAATGGGCTGCATGGCTGCACTGGAAGCAGAACGCTACCTGGCAGCTTTGGAATCTGAAACTGAAGCAGCAGAATAAGAAACCGGGAAGATGGGGGGAAAGCAAATGCCAGGCCGTTCTTTGGATTGGGACAAGCTGCGGATTTTCCACGCAGCAGCACAGGCAGGAAGCTTTACCCACGCAGGCGAAGCTCTCAACATGAGCCAGTCGGCTGTCAGCCGTCAGGTCAGTGCACTTGAGGCAGAGCTGGGTGTCCCCCTCTTCCACCGTCATGCGCGCGGACTGATTCCAACAGAACAAGGCGAGCTTCTTTACAGAACCGCCCGCGAAGTTCTGCTGAAACTGGAAACCGTTCAGTCCCGCCTGACCGACACCAAGGAAAAGCCAAGCGGCACGCTTCGTGTGACCACCACAGTGGGTCTCGGCTCAACTTGGCTCACCGCCCGTGTCAACGAGTTCGTGGATCTTTACCCGGACATGCGTTTGGAACTCATCTGCATGGATGATGAGCTGGATCTGGGCATGCGTGAGGCAGATGTCGCCATCCGCCTACGCCAGCCAACACAGCCAGACCTCATCCAGCGCAAGCTGTTTACGGTGCACTTCCACGTCTACGCCTCACCGACCTATATTGAGCGCTTTGGCAGCCCAAGCACCATCGATGATCTGGACCACCACCGTCTGATCACCATCGGTGACAACATGGCCTCCTACCTGCGCGCGATGAACTGGCTTGCAACAGCCGGTTTGCCAAACGGCGAGCGCCGCGATGTTTCCCTGCGCGTGAACAACCTGTCTGGCATCAAGAAAGCCGTACAGACCGGCGTCGGCATCGCTATTCTGCCAGACTACATGGTTGAGCCGGGCGCAGGCATCAAACGCGTTATGTCTGTCACGCAGGAAGAGCTGCCAAGCTTTGATACCTACTTCGTGTATCCATCTGAGCTGAAAAACACCGCTCGTGTAACTGCATTCAGAGACTTCCTCGTCTCCTATGCAGAACGTTGGACACACTAGGCTAGAACTCTGCAAAAGAGCTAAGTTGGCTTGATGAGCCAGCTCAGGAGTTTCAACCCTAAGTTTTGCACTGCAAAATAAATAATATTCCAGATCTCTTTTGAGGCCTCTCAGACCGTCTGTGAGGCCTTTTTCACGCCATCTCATCCCGAAATGACAATATCTTACGCAGAGTTAGCTTTCTGATAGTTGTCAAATCCTGCAATGAAGTTCCGAGGGTTTTAAGCCCCCTCAAAATTGCATAGCTGCAATGCAAAAATTAAGGATTGCTGTTTCGGCGCTGCACTGCATATATACACCTGCTGTTGATCAGTTGTTGTCACACCTCTCCTCCCAGTGACATCAACATCCGATCAACTGTTCCCCTCTGGAAGGTGATTGCACCCATTAGGTGCTTTATCATTCATCACTTCGAAACCGGACCGCATGGTCCGGTTTTTTTTTGCCAAATGCTTCCAAATGCCAAAGGTGACCAAGGGTCTACCTAGGCCTTTTAGCCAGCAAACCTCTCTAAGAACCTCGCAGCACACAAAGCCAGCAGCGCACCTGACGCGCTATAAAGCTGTTTTGAAAGGTCTTTTGCTGAGCAGTTACAGCCGCAGACAAACACGCATGACATGCTCAAAATCGCCCTGCCTAAAAACAGACCTAGGGTCGCTTACTTCTTAGGCACACTAAAAAATCAACTATCCCAGATGCACGCAGAGACATGCGGATTCATCAGGCTATTGCGCAGCGCCACCCTGGGAAAACCCATCAGATTCAAGGTATTCCCAACTCACATAAGCTAGTAGTTTCTGCAACTCTCACTCAAATTAACTATATTTTTCCTAGGTAAATCTTCAAACAGTGAAATTTTACCACCCCTAATCAGCGAAATTACAAATCAGCTTGCATCCTTTACTTATCGAATCATACCTATTGGCAAATATCCGAGGTAATGGATGTGAATGACCTGAGAAAAGCATTTTACACTCTGATTGCCTGCGCACTTTTCGCAATCTATGGCGAAATCTCCCACGCCATAAGCGAAGCTGACAGGGCGGAACGGCTCGGCAGCCAAATCACTCTGCACATTCCGGCAGAATAACAGCGGCCCGTTTTGATTCCTCTTTTGACGAGGACAGGCCATTTTTCAGTTATCCACAACAACAGGCAGGTTATCCTTCCAGTTCAATCCTGCCTAATCCTACAGCTCTAAAAACTCATTGAGTGAATAGGCTAATTCGCCAAATCCAGCACCAAAGCTCAACGCGCACAAAAAAAGCCCGGGTGGCTTTGCTGCTCATTCGCAACTAACCACCCAGGCCATTTAAAAGCTTATCAGCAAGCGTTTACCGATAGAGGTTCTGTCCTCCTTCCAGATCCTTATAAAGGTGCGCTACCTGCTCCGCATAGCCATTGTAAAGCTGTGTTGGCACACGTTCATCCGTACCCAGCAAACGCTCAGAAGCCTGAGACCAGCGTGCATGCGGCACTTCCGGATTCACATTCGCCCAGAAACCGTATTCGCTTGGGCCAATCTTCTCCCAGAAGCTAACCGGACGCTGATCAGTAAATGTGATCTTCACGATGGATTTGATGGATTTGAAGCCGTACTTCCATGGCATTACCAAACGGATCGGTGCGCCATACTGCTTCAGCAACGGCTTGCCATAAATGCCAGTCGCAACAAATGCCAGGTCGTTCATGGCCTCATCCATGGTCACGCCTTCAACGTAAGGCCACGGATACCAGAACTGACGCTGACCGCTGGCCACGTCGGAATCTTCAAAGGTCTCAAAACGGATATACTTAGCACCATTCTGCGGACCAGCGTACTTCACCAGCTCGGATAGCTGGAAGCCAGTCCACGGCACAGCCATCGCCCACGCTTCAACACAGCGGTGACGATAAAGGCGCTCCTGCAAAGGCATCTTTCGCACCAAATCATCAAAATCGATGGTCTGCGGATTATCAACCATACCATCAATGGTAATCGCCCACGGACGTGTCTTCAACGCCTGCGCTGCACCGGAAATGCGCTTGTGAGAGCCAAACTCATAGAAGTTGTTGTAAACGGATGTCACGCTCTCAGGCGTAATTGCCCGTTTCAGAGTGAAATCAGGGTTCCGCTCAGCTGGGTAGAGATCAAGGGTCGGGTCTTTGCCATCCTGCGCAAACACACTGCTCACCAGACCAGTACCACCAGCGGCCAGACCAAGGCCAACAGCGCCCAAGCCCTTCATAAACCTGCGCCGGTTGAAGAACACATCCTCAGGTGTCGCTTCTCTTTCCGGAATAATCCATTCAGGCCTATGAATAATGTTCATGCTGCCATCTCCAAGCAGGTAAGGGTTACGGTAATGTCTACCAATATTGGCCTATGACTTAGCGGCGAAACCCCTTAAACTTCAAGTAAACCCCCCGTGATCCTTTTCGTGATCACGGAAGGCGGGCACAGGAAGAACTGTCAGACCACTCGGTTCAAAGCCGCCATCAACATCCAATCAGATTAGATTTCTTTAAATTCAGCGGGTTCAAGACACCCTTTCAAACACGCCTCCAGCTTATTCTGAAACGCGCAGCGTATGTCAGACAGGGCAAAGGAACGGCACCATGACAATCGGATTTATCGGCCTGGGCGCCATGGGCCTGGGAATGGCCCAGCGCATCAACAAAAATCATGCTCTGAAAGTTTACAACCGCTCTCCGGAAAAAGCCGCTGATCTAGTCGCGGAGGGAGCACAACAAGCCACATCTCTGCAAGACTTTGCAGACTGCGATATCGTTTGCTCAATGCTATCAGACGATGCAGCGGTTGAGGCCGTCTATCTTTCCAGAGACACTCTGGCACTGCCACTGAGAGAAAACAGCATCTCCATCTCTCACAGTACCATCAGCCCACCAATGGTAGACCACCTCACAGCCGCCCACGAGCGCGCTAATGTCAGATTCTTATGCGTGCCAGTCCTTGGCCGACCAGACAAAGCCGCGGAAGGGCAACTGGTCGCCGTCGCAGCAGGCGAACGCAGCACAATGGATGAAGCCCACTCTGTTCTGGAAGCCATATCCATGCGGCAATTCTGGATGGGGCCAACACCGCGCCAAGCTGCAGTCACCAAACTGGGCATGAACTTCATGATAGCGGCGGCGGTGGAAGCTTTGGCCGAAAGTTTCACCCTGACAAGAAAGGCGGGCATAGATCCGCAGACCTTCCTCACACTAATAACAGAAACACTGTTCAGCGCTCCCGTCTATCAAGCGTACGCTCCACTCATCGCCCGCGAGCAAAACCCCTCTCCCGGCTTCAAAACCTCGTTGGGCCTGAAGGACGTCAACCTGGCGCAACAAACAGCTCAGGATCTCAAAGTACCGCTCCCCACAGCAGATGTCGTCGCCAACCAACTCCGTACCGCAATCGCAGCTGGATATGCAGACGAAGACTGGTCCATCCTCGCCCGCCTCATGGCCCAAACAGCATCCCTGCCACCGATCAAACCTTGATCTGAGGAGGAATGCAGTAGCCCTCAGCTAACACAAAAAACCCGGAGCATTGCCCCGGGTTCTTTTTCTGTCTCACTTTAGAGCGTATTCCCGAAAAGTGGTTCCGGTTTTCGGACAAGAATACGCGCGCAAGCTCTAGAGTATCAGGCTGGTGCTGTTGCACCCTCAATCACTTTGTCCGCAGCCTTGCCGGAAAGTTCGGCAAGGTGATCAAAGTTACGAGAGAACGTCGCCACACCAGCTGTTGCAGAGCGCAGCTCTACAATAAGGTCGCTGAGTTCGCTCTCAGGGATCATGGCTTCCACTTCATCCCAGCCATCCCAGTTATCGCGGGCATCAAACCCAAGGATTTGTCCACGGCGACCGGAAACAATCGCATTGATACGAGCTGTGGTATCTGACGGACAGGCCACAACAACCTTATCAACGGGCTCAAGAAGAACTGGCTTACATTCCTTCAAACCATCTTTCATGGCCAGAATACCTGCCATGCGGAAAGCCTGATCGGAGCTGTCAACGGAGTGATAGGAGCCATCCTTCAGCGTCACAGCCACATCCACGACCGGGAAGCCTAGAGGCCCTTTTTCAAGAGCTTCTTTCACACCATCCCCGACAGATGGAATGTACTGCTTAGGCACCACGCCACCAGTAATCGTGTCGTTGAAGCTGTGCCCTTCACCGCGTGGCATAGGCTGAATAGCCAGCACCACATCGCCAAACTGACCGTGGCCACCACTTTGCTTTTTATGGCGTCCGCGCAGCTCAGTCGTGCCGCGAATGGTTTCCTTATATGGAATACGAGGTTCAAAGCTCTTCACAGACAACCCATAGCGTCCGGTCAGTTTTTCAAGAGCAACACGCAGATGCATTTCGCCCTGCCCCTCCAGTACGGTCTCACCCGTGCTCTGGACTTGGGTAATGCTCAGGGATGGGTCTTCATCCACCAACTTGGACAGCGCAGTAGAGAGTCTGACTTCATCCTTCCGTTCTGTCGCCGTAATCCCCTTGGAAAGAACTGCATCCGGAGTATCAACGACAAACAGACTTTGCGAAGGCTTGGCACCAACACCAAGGGTCATGCCGGTTTCAATATTATCCAGCTTGCCAAGAGCCACCAGATCACCAGCAACAGCCTCTGTAATCTTCTTCGGCTGCAAACCCTGCATCTGGAACAGACCAGATGGGCGATACTCTTCCCCATGTCTGTCGTAAAGAAGCGCACCTTCCTTCACAGACCCACCAAACAGACGAGCAACAGAGAGCTTGCCGCCATGTGAAGTGTGGTAGGTTTTCAGCACCTGAAGAATGGCATCATCTTCCTTGAGCCCCAGACGCTTGCGGGTTTCAACAATACCTGGAGCATCATGGCGCAAAGCCTTCAGCAAGCGGCGGATGCCATTGCCTTTGATCGCGCTGCCAATAAACACAGGGCAGATTTCGCCGCGCTGCATTTCCTGCACAAGATCATCAAAAATGACCTCACTCTCAGGAGCTTCGTCTTCTAAAAGTTGCTCCATGAGAACATCATCGTGATCTGCCAGCATTTCCATCATGGCATAGCGCGCTTCCACCTCACGGGCACGCTCATCATCTGGAATCTCGATGGTCTTACTTGGCTTGCCTTCCTGGTAGACAAAGGCCCGCTCCAGCGCCAGATCAATAAAGCCTGTCGCAGTGCCGTCCTCCCAGATCGGGATCTGGCGCAACACCATTGGAAGGCTCGAAGCTGGCTGCAACGCCTGAAGCATCGCGCGCACACTACCTGTTGCCTTGTCTATTTTGTTCAGGAAGAGAACATGCGGGATGTTCCGCTGTTCGAGTGATTTGAGAATGAGTTGAAGAGCTGCTGTCTTCTTTTCATCTGGCTCAGCAACCACAACGGCAATATCTACTCCGTTTAAGACACTGTTGCCTTCGTGAAGAAATTCTACGGATCCGGGGCAGTCGATAAATGTGAAGTGATCGCCCTTATAGGTGCAGGTGGCAATGTTCGCCTCAACGCTCATGCTGTGATCACGCGCTTCGTCACTGCTGTCACCCAGTGAGCTTTTCGCGTCAACACTTCCCTGTCGCCCAATAGCCCCCGTTCGTGCGAGAAGAGCTTCCAGCAGTGTGGTCTTGCCACTTGCGAAAGGTCCAATTATGGCAACCGAACGAGGGCTGCGAACCCTGCCTCCGGCAACTCCGACATGCTTGTCTCCCATGATCCATACTCCCTGTTTGGGTTTGGGAAGCAGACACGGGCGTTTGCGCCATGGCGGCGCAAAATCACACGCGCCTTCCAGAGTATTATAAGACTCTGGATAAGTATCGTCACTCGGAAACACAGTGATATGCAAGCGCCAAAACAACAGCGGACTGAAGCGTGACAGTCCGCCGCACAATATGAACCGGCGCTATTTATAAAGATCAAAGGGTTAGGATTCACAATCCCCCTAAGAATTAAAGGATCACTGCTTGGTCAGCCGCAGCCCTGTGACACCAGCTGTAATGTTCGCTCCAGTCTGGCCTTGCAGGCTTAAAGGCTGCAAAGCGATAGAGCGATTCAGGCCACCCAGCAGGACATTCGCCTGCACGCCAGCACCCAACGTGACACCGGCAGACACACCGCCGTAATTCCCGGCAAGAGAACCCGGCTTCAGGTTAGCCTTCGGCGCAACAACCCCCCAAACCAACGTTCCGGATGTGACGGGTCCGATGTCGATACCATAGCTGTTGATGGTGCCGGTATATCCTTCGATACGCTTTCCGCTCGGCGATTTGAAAACACAGGACAGTTCATGAGAGGAGCCAACAATGAAGTTGGTCCCGGCAACCAGATCACAGGTCAAAGATCCAACTTCAACACCAGGGCGATCCTTTTGGGGTTCTGCAGGAGGAGGTGCAGGCGTGTCTGCAGAATAGGCGGAAGTGCTGAGACCAAGAGCGGCAACAGCAGCAAAAGCAAGGCATTTCTTCATTATTGTTCTCCAGTGCTCAGGCTCTACGACCTTTTCACAATGGGAAACCAAAGCGTACGGACTGTCAAAGCCTTGCTACGATCACAGTGAATGCTCCGCTTAGTTCCAGCGTTATTTTTACCTAGTGATATGCGTTAGAAATTGTGATTAGGATTTTCACCATAAACGCATAACAGACCGACCTGCCCTGTCCGTCACCTCACCGGGTTAACCCTAAGCATCCCTTAAGCCGCTCAAAGTCACCTACGAGAAGCCCTGCATGCAGAAGGACTTACGGAAAAATTATCGATAAACCCTACATCCTCAGAAGGTTTCATAAAGCTGTATACCAATTATTAACCATAGATATTAAGCCTAACGATTTGACCCATTCTGGGACACTTTAGAACAATGTTTTAAATAAAACACGAGAGTCTCCACTCAGAAATTGAGTACGGAGAATCAGCAATGCGCTCAAATTTGAAGACACTTTTGTTTGGCATAACCGGTGCAATAGCCATTGCAACTCTTCCAGCGATCGCGCAGGCAAATCCCATCAATGCCCGCATTACAACTGCTTTCGGGGCACTCGAAGGCAAGATGTTGGGCCTGTTGTCAGGAACAGCTGCTTTCGGGCAGGGGCCAGGCTTTGCATCACAATTTGATGCGACCGCAGGCGGGACCAAGGATTATGGCTTTTATGCTGGCACAGGCCGCATGGGCTTCCGCACGCAGGACTACAACTACTTCGGTGTTGTTGGCTCTGCAGCGCAAATCAACGGTGGAGCCGGTTCCTTCGGCTACGTAGGTGCAGAAGCACAGGTTCACTTTGAAAACCTGTCTGTTGACGGACTGATCGGCGTTCAGATGATCGACGATACAGGCTCTGTCATGGGTGGTGCAACCGCATCTTACTATGCCAGCGAAAACGCACGCTTTTACGCGGGTTACCGCTATCTGCGCGACAGCCATATCTACGCAATGGGTATGGAGTTCAAGCCAGGGACTGAAACCGCCAACGGCATGACGATGTTCGCAGACCTGCGCTCTGAGAAGCTCGAAAACGCTTCTATCATGGCAGGCGTCCGCTTCTCCTTCGCCGATGCACAGACATTGGTTGAGGAAAGCCGCGGCACATTCGTCAACAACAGCTACATTCTGGATGCTCTCCTCCCGGACTAAGCATCCAAAAGCGTATCCCCGAAAAGTGGATTCCGGTTTTCGGATAAGGATACGCACAAACAAAGCACCAAAGTTTTCTTTGGTGCCGCGAAACACCTAAAACAAAAAAGGCGCTGCGTGATGCAGCGCCTTTTTGTATCTGTCGCTTAAAACTGGATGCCTGAGATCTCCCAGGCATTCGTTTCAGAAAATCGCTTACTTCAGGTTTCCGCAGAAACGCTGAATACGAGTACAAGCCTCAGTCAGAGCTTCAGTGGAAGTCGCATAGGAAACGCGGAAGTTTGGACCCAGACCGAACGCGGAACCCGGAACAACAGCAACACCTTCAGTTTCCAGAAGCTCACCTGCAAAGTCCAGATCAGTCTCGATCACCTTGCCAGATGGCGCAGTCTTGCCAATGGTGCCTGCGCAAGATGGGAATACGTAAAACGCACCCTCTGGAACCGGACACTCAAGACCGGAAGACTGGTTCAACATAGACACAACCAGATCACGACGATCCTGGAAGACCTTGTTGTTGACTGGAATGAAATCCTGTGTCCCATTCAGCGCTTCAACCGCAGCTGCCTGAGAAATGGAGCATGGGTTGGAAGTGGACTGAGACTGAACCTTCGCCATCGCCTTGATCAGATCAGCAGGACCACCCGCATAACCAATACGCCAGCCGGTCATGGAATACGCTTTGGAAACGCCATTCACGGTCAAAGTGCGATCATAAAGCTGAGGTTCGATCTGCGCAGGTGTGGTGAACTCAAAGTCATCATAGACAAGGTGCTCATACATGTCGTCAGACATCACCCAAACATGCGGATGCTTCAGCAGAACGTCGGTCAGAGCTTTCAGCTCATCGCGGGTGTAGCCAGCACCAGACGGATTGGATGGTGAGTTGAAGATCAACCATTTGGTTTTAGGCGTAATCGCCGCTTCCAGCGCTTCGGGCGTGATCTTGAAAGTCTTCTGATCCGCCTCAACAACCACAGGCTCACCACCAGCCAGCAGCACCATGTCAGGGTAAGACACCCAGTACGGTGTAGGGATGAGAACTTCATCGCCTGGATTGATGGTTGCGATCAATGCATTGTAGAGCACCTGCTTGCCGCCGGTTCCGACAGTAATCTGGTTTGGCTCATACTTCAGGCCATTGTCACGCAGGAACTTAGCGCTGATTGCCTGTTTCAGCTCAGGAGTGCCATCAACCGCTGTGTATTTTGTTTTGCCTTCATTAATAGCTGCAACTGCAGCAGCTTTAATGTTGTCTGGCGTATCAAAATCTGGTTCACCAGCACCAAGGCCGATAACGTCGCGGCCTGCGGCTTTCAGTTCGCGTGCCTTCGTGGTCACTGCAATCGTTGCAGATGGTTTCACACGAGACAGCGAGTCAGCGATAAAGCCCATAATGCCCTCCAATAGAAGCGGGTACGTTCTTCGCAAAATAAGTGCGGGCAGACCCTAAGGTGCAGACCAAAGCTTGGCAAGCGCAAACACGCCAGTTTTTCCGCTCAAATTTCGCCAAAGACTGCAGATTTTTTCAAATATTACTCCCCAGATATAATCAGAGGTTCTGTGACGCTGCGTCTCTTGTATTTCCAAAGGAACAAAGCTAAGCAGCCTCTGAAGCTAAAGACCTGACGATTTAGCTGGTCCCATCAGAAATGAGAGCCCGAATTCCGTGAAAAGCCTGCTGCGAAAACTACTCGAAAATCAGTTCATTCGCTTCGGAATGGTTGGCGGCTCCGGTCTTGTGGTCGATCTGGTCGCCCTCGCCTTTTTCTGGCAAGTGGTCGGCCTTGATCCCCTCATTGCGCGAATCCTTTCCATCTGGATTGCCATGACCAACAACTGGTTCTGGAATCGCATCTTCACCTTCCGCTCTGAAGGCAGTCCTTTTGGGGAGTATGTGAGATTCGTTTTGGTCAACAGCGTGGGGGCCGTCATCAACTACAGCACCTATGGCGCACTGATCACCCTGATCGACGGCTTCTCCACCTATCTGGCCGTCATCCTCGCCACACTGGTGTCCATGACTTTCAACTTCGTGCTTTCAAAAATCTACGCATTCAAAAACTAAGCGCAGTTATTTCAGGAAAAATCGGCTCTTTTTGGATGTGCCGACAGGGTAAGAAACACCCCTGCCAGCACAAAGCACTCAGGTCCGCCAGCACCTAGAAATTCTGGGAGATTTGATTGTATTTTCGCCCTTACATCAAATGCTACTCGTAGGTGCAGCGCACAAACAACCCCTACCCCTGCGGTATGTACTGTTTTTTTTAACCATAACGATATCAAGTATTCCGCTCAGTAGAACTACATAGGATAAGTTGCGGGCGCGCACTAACCTCCATTTAACCAATTCCCTTTTCTTTTCTACCGCTTAAATCGCCTATTACTCTCAGCGGCGCCATACTGTCACTTAGCGCGATTGGACTGCAGGCAGCTGTTCCATAAGTTCCACTTGCAGAATAATTCCGAACAGGAGTAACGTTCTGTTACAGCAATAAGCGGGGACGAACGATGGCCGTAGAACTAGCACTATCTGCAGAAACTGTTCGCTTGATCGTACAGAAAGCGCGCGCTGTTTCCGAAAGCCTGCCAGACACTTACGAGGACGGGCACGAAGGTGACCTCTCCTTCGATACGGAAAAGCTGGAAAACGTTCACCACCATGACGGACTTGCAGAAGAAGAGCATGATGACTTTTCTGAGTCTGAACTGAGAGAGATTATCGACGACCTCAACATCGACGAAGCGACAGAACTGGTCGCCATCGCATGGATAGGTCGCGGTGATTATGACCAGAACGACCTGGACATTGCCTTCTCTGAAGCACGCGAACGATCCACGTCTCCGGTCTCAACGTACCTTTTGGGCCTTCCCCTCTTGCCTGATTATCTCGAGGCTGGTCTCGAAGCTCTGAATCTATAAGAAAATATGGGCAATAGCAGTTTTGCAATTGAGCGATCTGCTTAAGCTCAACCTGTGGTATCTCGAACACACCAAAATCCAGTAATATATACTTTCTGTATTCGATGTAATCCGCGTCTATTGGCCCCTACTCAGGAAAACAACTGACCAGGGCCGCAGGGGAGCACAATGAGAACCTCGCCAGTTGACTACCATCGTAAAGAGCACGTCAGCCACGCCCAATCACCATGGCCTGTTGCGGCAACAGTCATCGCCGCTTTCGTTGGCATAATGATCATGGTCTTGTTTGTCTTTTAGAGCGTAATCCTAAAAGACAAATGCCAGCACACGCAGCACGAGTGAAAACAAACGCTACGTTTCTGACACCGTCAAGAAGCTCAAAATCGCCTTGAGAGAAATTCAACGGAAGCGCTGACAGACCGCTTGCAGCACCTATTCGCTTGCAGTACAGCTGCGGGATGACTAGGGCATCTGCAAACATACTTCTTCTCATGGCCGGCCTCATATGGGGCATGGCCTTTGTCGCGCAATCAACTGCAATGGAAAGTCTTGGACCCCTGCAGTTTTCTGGCCTGCGATTTCTCCTCGCCACCTTGGTGATTTTGCCGTTCGCGCTACGCGAACGCCGCGTTCACAACACCAAAAAACTTGGCAAGGCCCACCTTCCTGCGCTGTTGATGGTTTGTGTTGCCTTCACTCTGGGCACTGTCCTGCAACAGTATGGCATCGTGATAACATCCGTCACCAACGCCGGTTTTCTAACCGCGATCTACGTTGTGCTGACGCCAATCCTTGTCACACTGTTCTTTAAAGGAAGGCCAAACTTCCTCGTGTGGCCTGCAAGTCTGTTCACCCTCCTCGGCATTTACCTGCTCGGTGGTGGTTTGACAGCTTTGAACGGCGGCGACTTGCTCATGCTCTTGTGCGCAGTTTTCTGGGCTTTGCAAGTGATCTTCGTTGGACGCCTCGCAACCTCCTCTGGCCGCCCGATCACGGTTGCCGTCATCCAGTTCGCCTTCCTCGGTGTGGTGTGTGTGGTAGCCTCACTCTTCTTCGAGACCTACTCCGTGCAAGCGCTTCAGGATGCGTGGTTCGAGATCTTCTTCGCAGGCGCATTGTCCGGAGGCGTGGCCTTCACCTTCCAGGCATTTGGTCAGCAGTGGACCACACCGTCCGATGCAGCCATCATGCTGTCATCAGAAGCCCTCTTCGCCGCTCTGGCTGCAGCCGTCATTCTGGGCGAACGCATCGCACCAATCGGATTGGTCGGCTGCGCCCTCATCTTCAGCGGTATCCTGCTTGTTGAAGTCGGACCTCACTACCTCAAATCCCGACGAAGCATGGCGCAGGCCGAATAGAGCTTAAAAAAACATCATTACAAAACACAAAAGGCAGCCAACCGGCTGCCTTTTTTCTATCTAACTTCCACGCAAGCTCTACACGCTCACTTGCCTTCAAGCCGATCCAAAATCTGGGAGATCTTGGTACCCATCCGGCCACCTGGCACCACAGAACGAGCCCCCTCCAAGTCCTCGGCACTGTCTTCGCCAACCTTGATGATCATCGCCATACCAAAACGGCCATGAATACCGCAGGTCACACCATAAATTCCCGGTGTATCAAAGGTAACATTCCGATCAGGAGACATCTTGCTGAACTTGAACTTCGGTCCACCATCCGGCGTCATCTTCTTGATCGAAATAACCGTATGGTTCCCATCAAAATTATCAAACTTCACAGTAGCGCCCAGCGGCACCTCAAGCAGATCAGGCTCAAAGCGGAACATATGAGAAGGTGTGTTCGCACTGGCATCAGTCACCTGATTAACGGAATACGTCTTGCCCTCCCCAGCAAGAGCACCACCCGCCATCAATACACTCACAAGAAGGGTTGAGAGAATTCTTTTCATCGAGAAACGTCCACCTGCAATTCGGAATTATTATCAACAATGCGTCCGTAAATGGCAGTCTGCATTGATCTAACGCAGCCTCCTAAGCAAAAACTATCTATGGCTTATGCTCTTTCCTTAAGCAGCCTTCAGCAATCGACATCCGGTTGTGGTTTGTGCACCATTCAAAGATTGGACAGGGTCAGAAGCACCTGCAATACTTTCGCTTAGCTCTCTTCTACCGTTTTTCAAGGCCACCTATTCCAAGGCCTGATCTGCTTTTTTCTGTAATAAATTTAAGGCTTCTGACCATGCAGCTTAAGGAACGAACTCGCCTCATCTCCCGCAAGGCATTCTTCGATCCTGTTGAACGAGCGCTGGTCGCAATCAGTCCCTGTGGTCATTGGATCGCCTTCCTGGCACCAGTCAACGGCGTATACAATCTGTGGCTCGCCAGTACTGAAGACCCACAATCTGCCCGCCCCCTCACAAACTTTGAAGACCGCCACATCGGTTTCACAATCCACTGGACTTACGACAGCCGTCACATCTTGATTTCGCGAGACAAAGTTGGTGACGAAACCTTCTGTATCCTGAGCGTCCCCATTGATGGCACAGATCCCAGATATCTAACACCAACACACGGTGTAAGAGCCTACCTGCAAGAGGTATCGAGAAAACACCCGGACGAAATCCTGATTGCTCACAATGAAAGGTCAGCAAAGTACTTCGACCTGTACAAAGTTTCCCTCACTACCGGGCACAGCCAGCTCATTGAGCAAAATGACCAGTTCTCAGGTTTCGTGACCGACAGCGATTTTAACGTCCGCCTTGTCCGCCGCTACACCGATGACGGCGAGGTTGAATTTCTCCATCGACCTGACGGCAAAGAATGGCAGCGTTACACCCTCATCCCGTTTGAAGACAGTTTGACCACCAAACCCATTGAATTCAGTGAGGATGGGCAAACTTTGTTCTGGATCGATAGTCGTGAACGAGACAAGGCCGCCGCCGTAGCAGAAGATTTCCAGACACGAACCTCCACGGTGCTTGCAGACGACCCACAGGCAGACATCAGCGACCTGTTACTCCACCCGCACACCCATTATCCCATAGCAGCCACAGCAACATTTGCTCGCAGCAATTGGACTGCCATAGATCCACAATTTGAGTCAGTTCTCGCATCATTCAAGAAGCAGTTCTCGGGGGATATAGAGGTCAACAGCCTCTCAGAAGATGCTGAGAAGTTCATTCTTACGCATGTGCAGGACAGCGTGCCTTTAGAGTTCTACTGCTACGACAGATCAGCTGAAAAAAGCACCTTCCTGTTTTCCTGCCAACCGGAGCTCGCAAAACGACCATTGACCAGCATGTCTCCCATAGAGATAAAAGCAAGGGATGGCCTCAATCTGGTCTGCTATCTGTCACAGCCACCTAATGCAGAAAAGCCCTGCCCTATGGTGCTACTCGTGCATGGTGGGCCATGGTGGAGAGATTTTTGGGGGTTGAGCCCGACACACCAATGGTTGGCAAACCGAGGCTATGCAGTTCTATCCGTCAACTTCAGAGGCTCTACCGGCTTTGGCAAGGCATTCGTAAACGCCTCAAACAAAGAATGGGGCGGCAAAATGCAAACCGACCTTCTGGACGCAGTGGATTGGGCCATTGAAGAAGGCATCGCCGACCCGGACCGCATCGCTATCATGGGCGGCAGCTATGGCGGCTTCGCAGCGCTCACCGGCGTGACCCAAACCCCGAAGAAGTTCGCATGCGGGATTGATTTGCTTGGAATCTCAAACCTGCTCAGCTTTCTCGATGCGCTCCCCGAATATACGAAGTCAGGGAAATCCATCCTCAAGACGAGGCTGGGAGATTTCACAACTGAAGAAGGTTGCGCCTTCCTGAAGGAGCGCTCACCCCTCACCCATGTCGGGAAGATCGAAAAACCGTTGCTGATCGTTCAGGGTGGCAAAGACGTACGCGTCAAGCCACCAGAGTCAGAGCAAATTGTCTCCGCCATGCAAGACCACGGCATCCCAGTCACCTACGGCCTTTTCCCGGACGAAGGCCACGGCATTCAGAAAATGCACAACCGTCGGGCCTATCATGCCATGGTAGAACTGTTTCTCGCCAAACATCTGGGCGGCCAGCAGGAGGCAATCGGAACCGACCTGGAAGGCTCATCCCTCCAGATCCTCGCAGGTCGTGATCTCATCGACGGCCTGTAACCGTCGCTCATAATCCGCTACTTCAGCGCCTCAGCGACAGCACCGGTAAGGCTGGTGGCGACTGGGGCGCCTGTGGTGACGAGGCGGTCGTGGGAGTACATGCCGGTTGAAACCAGAACAGCAGAAGCTCCAAGACCGTTGGCCGCATCAAAATCATCAATGCTGTCACCAATCACGCAGACGCTGGCTGGTTCCACTCCCAGCTCATCAAAATGCGCTTTGAGTGCATCGATTTTGAAATGCTTCTTCAAATCCCGCGCGCCATCAACGCGGGTAAAATGCTCGTAGATACCATTGTGCCGAACAAGTGAGACCAACTCCTCATGGGGAGCCATGGACAAGATTGACTGGCTCTTACCAGCCCCGCTTATGGTCTCCAGAGCATGAAACGCATCAGGTGCCAGTGGCAAATCATACATCGCAGGCTCGTAGACTTTGCTGAAGTCACTGTAGAAGCTGGCAAGCTCGCTTTCAGTAGCAGCACGCCCCATCAGCGACTTGATGTAATCCGCAAAAGGACGGGTATGATGCTGGCGAACATCCTCAAACGTCACACCACTCAATCCAGCCTTTGCAAAATAATCGATGCCATATTGCGCAGTGATTTCGAAATCATCCAGTAGGGTACCGTTCCAGTCCCAAACAATGTGCTTTGTCATGAAACGCCAATCACCTACTTCAAATTCCACTATAGCGGATCAAATGCGACTGCTATCAGCACACACTCAGACCGTTGCAGAGGATTATACGATTTATCCAAAGCAGGCCAGTGCGAAAGAACACGGCTCATAACCGGTCAATCTGTAGGTGTCACCATTACGCGTTTCCCAAAAAACCTGGCGCACTATTTTTCAAGGTGAGCTCTAAGGAACCAAGCCATTTTCTCGTGTTTGATGATGAGGTCTTCCATTAAACTAACACTCCCCACATCATGCTCGAATTCTTCAACATTATCGTGACTGGTTCGCAGCTCCCGAATAATGGACTCATGATCAGCCAACAAACCAGCAATCATACCCATTTGGTCTGGAAGAGCCCCTTCGGAAGGCATTTCTTTAAGCCGTGTATGCTCATGACAATCATGCAGAGATCTCAAAGCAATGCAATCCAGCGCCCGGACACGCTCAGCAATATCATCAACAAAATCAACAAGCGCATGATATTGCTCATCGAGCAGTTCATGGAGACTAATGAAGTTGGGGCCTTTGAGATTCCAGTGACAGCTCCACGTTTTCATCAGCAACACAAACTCATCCGCGAGCAGATTGTTCAAATGCTTCGCAGTCTGTTCCCGTGCTTGTTTTGAAAGTCCAATTGACGTTGGGGCCATGTGTTTTTTCCTCACAATTACATCGGCCTTTTTGAAAGGCGAGCGTAAGGTAAGCGAAGGCCTTTAGGTAACGTTTAGCTCTAACGCTAAAATCTTGCGTAGATTGGAGCAACACTGGCAGCATAAAACGAATGCTCGCCGAACCAAAGTTCAACGAGCATCAATTAAGTCTGCCCTAGTTCTTCTTACGATGGGTCCGCGTGCCTGGTCGCCCGCCTGAACTGCGGCCTGACGAAGTCCGGCGCGGTTTCTTCTCACCGGTTGCACCAGCTGGCGTCGGCAGGTCTGTTCCCGGCCCCATCTCACCCAGCCGTGGCTTATGCACCTTGCTGCCAGCATCAGCTTTATCCGCCTCTGCCTTTGGCAAATTACCGGCAGCCCCATACTTCTTCTTCCCGCCAAACCCACCGGTTTGCTGCTCAACAGAAGTTTGCCGTGCCATGGGGTCATCGGCAATTGCAAGCTCGGTCTCTTGCAGGCGTTTGATCTCATCACGCAACCGCGCCGCGATCTCAAAATCAAGATCAGCTGCAGCTTCGCGCATTTTCTTCTCAAGGTCCTCAATATGGCCTTTGAGGTTGTGACCAATGGTGGCCCCTTCCTCGGCAAAGCCAGCATCGACAGAAACATGATCCTGCTCGTAAACGCTCTCCATGATATCGCCGATAGAGCGCTTCACACTCTCCGGCGTAATGCCATGCTCTTCGTTGTATTCTTCCTGCTTCGCCCGGCGACGGTTGGTCTCCGCAATAGCCCGCTCCATAGAGCCAGTCATTCTGTCAGCGTAAAGAATAACCTTACCATCCACATTACGCGCAGCACGACCGATGGTCTGGATCAG
Organism: Pseudovibrio sp. Ad46; assembly: GCF_001623065.1. NCBI lineage: Bacteria > Pseudomonadati > Pseudomonadota > Alphaproteobacteria > Hyphomicrobiales > Stappiaceae > Pseudovibrio > Pseudovibrio sp. Ad46. The sequence goes on from NZ_LMCG01000080.1 coordinate 209,666, forward strand.
CGAGGTTTCAGAACGCAGGAACCCTTCTTTATCAGCATCCAGAATAGCCACCAAAGCACATTCAGGAATGTCCAGCCCCTCACGCAACAGGTTGATCCCGATCAGGACATCAAACGCTCCAAGGCGCAAATCACGCAGAATCTCAATCCGCTCCAGCGTATCAATATCAGAGTGCATGTACCGCACCCGCACACCATTTTCGTGCAGATACTCGGTCAGATCCTCCGCCATGCGCTTGGTCAGTGTTGTCACCAGCGTACGGAAGCCCTTGGCCGCCTTCTCCCGCACTTCGCCCAGCAGATCATCCACCTGCGTCTTGGCAGGCCGGATTTCAATATCAGGATCAGTCAGACCAGTCGGGCGGATAACCTGCTCCGCAAACACGCCGCCGCTCTCATCCATCTCCCAGTTGCCCGGCGTGGCTGAAACCGCAACCGTCTGGGGTCGCATCGCGTCCCACTCTTCAAACCGCAAAGGCCGGTTGTCCATACAGGACGGCAAGCGGAAGCCATACTCCGCCAGCGTCGCCTTACGCCTAAAGTCACCTCGGTACATCGCGCCAATCTGCGGCACAGTCACATGGCTCTCATCAATAAACACAAGCGCATTGTCAGGCAGGTATTCAAACAGCGTTGGCGGTGGTTCACCTGGTGCACGGCCAGTCAGATATCGGGAGTAGTTCTCAATGCCCGCACAGGCACCCGTCGCCTCCATCATCTCCAGATCAAACGTACAGCGCTGATCCAGCCGCTGCGCTTCCAGCAAACGGCCATGGTCATTCAGCTCCTGAAGGCGTTGCTTGAGTTCTGCCTTGATAGATTTGGTGGCCTGGTTCAGCGTCGGCTTCGGCGTCACATAGTGTGAATTCGCATAGATCTTCACCAGCTGAAGCTCACCGGACTTCTTACCTGTCAGAGGATCAAACTCGGTGATGCTTTCAATCTCATCGCCCCAAAGGGAAATACGCCAGGCCCGGTCTTCATAGTGCGCCGGGAACACTTCAATCGTATCCCCCCGCACGCGGAACGTCCCACGCTGGAAAGCTGCATCATTGCGCTTATATTGCAGCGCAACCAGATCGGCGAGCAGCTGGCGTTGCTCAATCTTCTCACCAACCTCCAGCTGGAAGGTCATGGCCGTATAAGTCTCAACCGAACCAATACCGTAGATACAGGAGACCGACGCCACGATGATCACATCATCACGCTCCAGCAGCGAGCGGGTTGCCGAGTGGCGCATCCGGTCAATCTGCTCATTGACGGAGCTTTCTTTCTCAATGAACGTATCCGTCCGCGCCACATAGGCTTCGGGCTGATAGTAGTCATAGTAGGAAACGAAATACTCAACCGCATTGTTCGGGAAGAAGCTTTTGAATTCCCCATAGAGCTGCGCTGCCAACGTCTTGTTGGGCGCAAGGATCAGCGCCGGACGCTGTGTCTGCGCAATCAGCTGCGCCATGGTAAAGGTCTTACCAGACCCAGTAACACCCAGCAGAACCTGCGTATTATCACCATCCGCAAGACCGGCCTTCAAATCCGCAATCGCAGTCGGCTGGTCCCCTTTAGGCTCAAACTCGGATTCCAGCACAATCGGAACCCCACCCTCAGACTTTGACGGACGCTCCGGTCGGTGCGGAACCCAGGCATCCTCTCCAGATTCATCCGAACGCCCCTGCTCAATCAGCCGTGCCAGCGCCTGAACAGTCGCTGTCGCTCCGGTGATCGTATCTTCCTTGGCCTTCTTCTTCTTTTTCTTCGTCTCTTTGACGTGACTATCAAGAAGCTTCTCAGCATCTTCCAGCGAAATATCCAGCCCCGCGACCGGGTTCAGACCACCCTTAGCCCGCTCACGCGGATCACTCGTGGCCCCCATGGACGTGCCCCGCGCAGACTTGGCAGGTGCTTTCTTCGCCTTGGCAGCAGGCTTTTTCGCAGCTGGCTTCGCTGCAGCTTTCTTCTTCGGGGCAACCTTTTCTTCACTCGGCTGCTCTGCTTCCTTATGAGCCTTCAGACCGGAAAGATCTTCATCAGCAATCTGGTCCGCCCAGTCAGAAACGGAACCTGACAACGGACTGCCGGAAAGTGCAGGCTGCGGAGCTTCCCCAAAGCCAGAGGAGGACCCCTCAGCTTCAGGTAGTGAAGAAGAAGAACTGGAAGATTTTGTAGGGCGCTTAGTCATGGGTGCACTATGCCGTGAGTCATTTGGAAAAGAAAGTATGTTCTTAGTTCGTTCCATCACTCTCGCCTATTCATCCTCTTAATTTCTCAGCAAAGCGTTTCATCGAAAAGTGGGAACCCGCTCCCTACGACACGCGATAAGCAAACAGCTTTAGTTTTAAAAGAACCCGTTGCCTTCTCTTAACCAGACTGACCGCATTGAATTGAGTGATGCCTGAGGTTGCCGCAGACTGCGCCACAACAGCCAGAGCGTGTTCCACTCAACAAAACTAGTGAGGAAATCACTCTGACATCAGCTTGACGCTCATCTCTCATACCGAGCAGGAATAACAAGAATGAAAAACGTACATTTCGGACTTGGTACAGTCACCTTCATTGCCACAGCTCTTTTCCTGACCACAGCTTCCCAGGCCGCTCCCCCAAAAAACGTAAAGGGCGAAGTGCTCGTTCCGCTCAACTACATCATTGGCTTAAAGGAAGACGGTTCATCAGACCCGGCTGTGACAGAGGCCTGCGAGAAAAAGTACGAATTCGGTATGGGCAAGGAGATCTTCGTCGAATACCAGATCAGCCCAACCCAAAACAGAGCAATCGCTCTGGTGGAAGACACCGAAGTCCGCCTCACACCTCTTGGTATACCGGAGACTTACTCCTTCACTTCAGACAAGATGCCTGATGTACTCAAAAGCAAAGGCTTTCTGAGGGTCATCTATACGATGGAAGACGACTTCGACGATGAAGTGGTGCACATCATCGCGGCAGGAGACCAACCAACAGACAAATGCTTTTTGAGCACTGAAGCCTTCAAGCTGAGACAGTAAGGCAAATGCCTTTCCCAGCAATCGTCCTTCAGAACAGACCATTTCGCGAAAAAGCGGCAATGCTGTGCATTGCTGCTGCAGTCCACTTGGGCTCAGCTGGCATGGTAAATGCACGACTGGTCACAGAAGAACTCATGCTGCCCATCGCTCACTTTGGAACAGCAGTGAGTGCCGGTTCGGCTTCCTCAGACATGACCGACCATTGTCAGGAAATTTATGATGAGTTTCGTGGAACGGCAGTGTTCGTAGATTATGAAATCGACACCAGCTCAACCTACGCCTTTGCTGAAATAGCAGTTGCAGGGGAAGTCATCAAAATGACAGCCCACCCGATCAAAGCTCACTACAAATTCTTCAGCAACAAACTACCCGACCATCTCTCAAGCCTCGGGGCTCAAGCCGTGATCTTTCGGATCAACAACAAGTTCAAACAGCCATCCGTTGAAATCCGCTTCAGCAACAACAACCGCTACGAATGCCACCTCATCGCCTCATCCCCAAAATAAAAAAGGGCCAGAGATCACCATCCCCGGCCCCATAATTCCCAAAGACACAAAAGCTTAGAACGCTACACGGATCTTGGAAGAAACCGCAAAGTTCCAGGAGGAGTCGTATTCGTAGTCGGTGTTAACTTCTGAAGGTGTACCACTTGTTGTTCTGGTGATGTCGTATGAGCCTTCACCAGCTGTTTTGTAAATCGCCTTACCACCAAGAGTGAACTTGAGGTTCTCAGTAAGGTCATATGAACCACCGAGACCTACTGCATAGTAATCGGAATAAGGGCCACCAATACCTTTGTCCCAGGTCAGATTACCACCAACACTCAACTTATCTGTAAGTTGGTGACCAACACCAGCCTCAATAATCCAGCCGTCTTTATAGTTCAAAGAACGAACCAGATTGGATGGAGCTCTTGGATCAGCACTATCCAAGTTCACAGCAAGTTCGTTCAGGACACTCCAGTCGGTCCATTTAACACCGAGAGACACAAGCCAGCCTGGTGCCACACCAGTCTGAATTTTCGCTTCAATGGATTGCGGGAGCGTTGCGCTAGCAGCTGCATCAGCATTGACCGGCCCACCGGCTGCTGCCGGAAGAGAAACAACAAAATCGCCATTGAGATCCAAATCTATCTCGGACTCATAGGACACTAATGCGCGAAGAGCAATCTCTGGCACTTCAAATGCCGCACCCAAACGGAAACCATACTCACGTTCAGTTTCAACGTTCACAGCAACACCTGCTGCACCAAATGGCGGAGGCGTTGAAGGTGGGACGATCAGCGTGTTAGATAGCTGTTCATAATCAACAGTCACGGAACGAACACCGCCGAAAACGCGAACAAATTTACCCTCAGAAACTTCGTGCTTGTAGCTCAACATCGCATCAATACCGAGAGCATCAGCATTAGTTTCACCGATAGCGTATTGACCACTCCAATCAAAGCCCGGCTGCTCGCTAATCACATATGGCTGATTGATGCGTGCGAAAAGATCAAGATTATCGGTAAGCCCAAACTTTACAGAACCAGAGTTAAACCAAACATTTGGCGCAATATCATCAGCGCTATCATCACCTGGGTTTGCAGCAATACCCACAATTGGCGAACCATTCACTGTTGTATTTGCATTTTTGAAATCAACATTACGATTGGCTAATGTCGACTGAACCTCAAACGCGAAACGCTCTTTCGCAAACAACAGATCGTAATCTGCAATACCTTCGCTCGACCAGCCGCCAGCAAATGCAGCAGCAGGAATCATGGATACCGCGCAGCCCAGAACGGTTGTCTGAGCCAATGTCTTGAGAACACGCATGCCCTCTCCCCCTTATGTTTCCCCGTACACAGTGTTTAAAACACTGATTTTAGGTTCATTCAGTTAGGAGCACTTGCTTAAGATACGGAAATTGCAACGCGTTTCACCCCAATGCGATAATCGCGCAATCCGCACTTAACGAGCATCAACGTGCCTCGCGCCAGTGCAATCCCACCAATTTGCAGAGCAAACTGATATAGTTCTGACTGCATGCATAACGCATCGGGAGAAATAATCACCCCTCCCATAGTATAAATACTACGCCATTTCGCTTGGGTAAGCTTTTCTAGACTTTAATATAACCTAAGGTAAATTAGAATGTTATATTTACTAGTCTCAAACACAGGCCAGTTAATCGTAAAGAGAGACCAAGCATTAGACGATAGTCAAACTTACCTATACGTAAATTACTTAAGAGTTTTGGGATAGGTTTTCCAACAATCCAACATGCTCATTTCTCCACAAAACTGTTGCACAAACAGCACAAATTGAGCTGCATCTTGCACAAATCACGCACAATAAGGGATTCCCCTCAAATCGCAGTATGAGCACCTAAAACAAAAAAGCCGGAGACAATGCCTCCGGCTTTGTATTTGAGTTTTTTGAACTTACTTAGAACGCTATGCGCAACTTTGTATTCAGCGCATAATTCCAAGAAGAGTCATATTCATATTCGTTGGTTGCACCTGACGCGAGATTGTTCGCATCACCAGCGCCAGACGTTTTGTAAATCGCCGCACCACCCACAATGACTTTAACCTTGTCATTCAGAGCATAAGAACCACCAAGACCAAATGCGTAAGTGTCAGAATAGCTTCCACCAACACCTCTGTCCCACTGAACGGAGCTTCCCAAACTCAACTTGTCATTAAGTTTATGGCCAACACCAGCCTTAACAGTCCAGCCGTCCTTAAAGTTCAGCACGCGATTTGTTGTTTTACTTCCGCTAGCATTCGTAACAACAAGGCGATCAATAACGGACCAGTCCATCCATTTAACACCAAACGTTGCTAACCACCCTGGCGCAATACCTGATTGAACATTTAACTCGACAGACTGAGGCAACGTTAGAGAGGAATAAGCTTCTCCTGGGATCGTGGTAGTACCTCCCCCGGCACCGGGCAAAAGAGGAACACTATTAACATAAGAGTCTCCCTCTAAATCCATCGAGATTTCAGAATCATAGACTAAGCTTGCTCTTAAAGCGTAAGCAGGGATCTCATAGGCGACACCTGCACGCCAGCCCCATGCCATACCTTTCGACTTGAGCTCAGCTCCAGATACATAGTCAGCTGAGGTATCAATATTATGCAATCCATCCAAAGGCCCTCCAGCGACAGCTCCAGCAAGAACAGCGCCATAAACCATACCATCTGATTGGTAGGTCAGATCCAAAGCCTTTACACCTGCGATGGCGCGAACGGAACGCCCTTCTCCCATTTGAAATTTATAGGAACAGGTCGCATCAAGCCCTAAAGTGTTTGCGTTAGTCTCAAACCCTGCATATCGACCAGCCCACGCAGGATCCATCTCTTCTGTAATGCGAAACGGATTGTAGGCACGTCCAAGACAATCAAAGTTCTCCAAGACAGTTGCTTTAACACCAATTTGGTAGTTCCAAATATTAGGTGTGACTCTTTGAGTTGATGAGTTGGCAGGAAGAACCGAACCTACCGGGATACCGGTTTGCGCAGATGCGCTCTTCACCTTGTAATCAACATTCCGGTCCAAATAAGTCGTACCACCTTCAACCACGAACTTTTCTGGCGCAAACAGCAGGTCAAGGGACCCAACTCCCATCGTATCCCACGCACCCGCAAAGGCGGCACTTGATCCGGCCAGCACAAAGCAGCCTGCTGCAAGGCCTCGGCCTGCATTCTTCAAAACCCGCATTCTCTTCCCCCATACTCGTGAGCTTCCGGTAATTCCCCAAAACCGGTCTCACTCCTGAAGGGATGCGAAGATATGTCGTGAAAGAAGAGCTCACCTCATGGAGGTGACGCTATGTTTAAAACATTATTTGAGCATAGATTACGACTATACTTCCCCCACAAGCACGAAAATCCCAACATCACTTCATAATAACTGCGTATATTTACCAAGTGGTATATTATCCGTACATTTAGCGTGGTCAATACCATCTATCTGTAGTTTTGAGTATTTTTCTTCTGAAGGTAACTTTATGTCAGCTGCATAATTGAGCAAACTATGACTTACTCATGGAGACGACATCTCGGGTCAGATTGTAAAAATCTCATTCAATTCCAAAGCTTACGTATAGGTAACAGCGCAAAAGCGCGACCTTTTAGGAAAGGAAGAGCTCATGAATGCCCCCTTGAGATTTCAGCGACCAGAAAATGTATATTTTTTCAGAGGAATAGCTGCGCACCAGAATAGTTGATGCCCAACTCTCCGAAATTTCAGAGAGCTCTGCCTGACTGATTCACAGGCAGGTCGGCTAAATCAGCTTAACGCGGGCATATCTTCCTTGAAGCAGGGGGATAAAATCATATCGCAAAGGGATGCCGAACTTACCGGCGCAGACACACCTGAAAGACCTGCTGCGCGATTTCACGCACATCCGCATCATTCGGTCTTGTCAGCAAGTCCTCCCACATGCCTCGCTCTTTTATTTCAGAGGAGGTACACCGACACGCCTGCTCACACTGCCTGGCATCCACGGTCTGACTGCACGCCATCACGCAAGATTGCTGAAAGCTTCTGACCTGAACATCGCCACTGGTACCAATCACCCCAGCAGTCACGCCAGCCCAAACGATCCCGAACAGGACTGGCTGGTGCAGAAGGTAGGTCGCAAGGGAATGTCGACCGAACCATGCAAAACAACGCGAAATAACGCTCGGAAACGCAGAACCGCGCAAAAACCGCAAAAGATTATAGCGATGCAGGATATCCCCGCACCCGACACCCAAAAGCACTGGCCCAAACCAAGGAATAAGCGGCACATAATCAACGGAAACTTCAGGCAAGGAGTTGAGCCCAAGCCAGAAAAACTGCCGGTATGGCAGCACATAATCCCCGAGCCAATGGTAGAGAAGGATCACCCCTGCTCCACATAGCAACGCAAACACGTAATGAACACGCAAAAACGGCAGGGCAAGTAGGCTCGACACCACGATGGAATGTAAAATTCCAAACCGAACCCATTGATCCTGAAAGATAAAATAAGTCGCAACAGAAACCGCAATTGCAGCAATTGCGACCTTGACCTCCCGGCGCCAGAAACTCTCCCAGCGAATACCACTTTTATGCGCCAGCACCAGACTGAACCCAACCAGAAACAGAAAACTGCCCGCAATCAATTGCGCAAACAACCGCCACCCCGCAGAGCCGGACACATCCCAGTCAACAACTCCAAACCATGAAAGATCCCAGGAGAAGTGGTAGATTGCCATTGTCAGGAGTGCGAGGCCGCGGGCGACATCCGCGAGGATAAGTCTTCCAGTCAATGGGTTTTGCTGCACTTTATTCCCCTATCCGGAACATGTTCGCACGGTTCACACCGCTACAAACGCGATCAATTTTTTCAATCTACATAAACCAACTCACCAACACAGAAAATCTCTCTGGTCCCTAAAACGAGGGAAACCCTGTATAATTAGCGGAGTAAAATAGCCAATAGGCTCCAGAATGTCTTGTAACAACAAAAGCTTGGCTCATCGCAATGGTCGCATTTACGATCTCCTCCTGTTCATCATCGCCATTTTGATTGTGTCTGTCGCCTTCATCCTGCGCCCTCATCAGGTGGAAATTAAAAGAACATCTCAATGCGGAGAAGCCTCCTGGTATGCCCTCACGTCTCAAACGGCGAGCGGGGAAATGATGGATCCGGCCAAGCTCACAGCAGCTCACCTAACACTGCCAATGGGCACAAGAGTTCTTGTAACCAATTTGTCAAACGGCAAATCTCTGACAGTACGGATAAATGATCGCGGCCCATATGCTCAAAACCGCTTGATTGATCTTTCCAAAGCAGCAGCCTCGGAACTGGGCTTTATTCAAAGCGGCGTAACACACGTGCGCATTTCAGTTGCCAATGAATTTAAGAAATATCTGAATGGGCATAATTGTAAAAAATAACACCATACTTATTGTAGAAAGCAAAAATACATATCTGAATAGATTTTTAGGACAATTCATCTAGACATAAAGCAATCAAAACCAACAGCAATTAATAGTGCAGAGTTCGATTGCTATGACATTACATCAAAAAGCAAGTGCATTTATTCTAGCAACAACCCTAATATTATCTTCACCTGACTTATTGCTAAGTTCAGCACAGGCGAATGTTCCGCTCAAGGTTCCCGCTGGCAATCGCCTTCAAAGCCAGCCAACCATCCCCAGCGCATCCGCAACACGCACCAAAGCCTTTAATCGAACCTATGAAAAAAAGTTCCAGCGCATTCTCAAAGTGCTTAAACGAGAAGGTCGCCTGATCAAGAACATCAAGAAGGTCGCCAGTCTGTACAACATAGACCCGGTCCACATCCTGGGTGCGATCGTTGGAGAGCATACCTACAATTATGATAGCCTCGACAGCGCTCAGGGCTATTACATGAAGGCTCTGCAATACGCGCGAATTCCCATTTCTTTCCAACATGATGGCGAGAAAGTCTGGAGTTTTGTAAAGCGCCCGCAATTCAACACATGCCGCCGCCAGGAAACCAGCAACAGCCGCTGGAGATGCTACGAACTCATTTGGAACACAAGGTTCATGGGCAAAACTATCGGCTCGGTTCGCTACCCGCGAGAGCCCTTTCACAGGGCCTTTTTCAGACCAATGTTCGCAGGCCAAAGCTTCGGTTTAGGCCAAATAACGCCGCTCACAGCCCTAAAGATGAATGACATGGTCAGCAGCATCAGCGGCCTACCAAAACTCAGCTCAAAAGATGCCTCTGGCCTTTATAAAACGGTGATGGACCCAAACAAATCAATCCACTACACCGCAGCAGTGCTAAGAGACGCCATCAACGCCTACAAGAAGGTCGCTAACGTCGATATTTCCGAAAACCCTGGCATCACATCGACCCTGTATAATCTCGGAAACCCTTGGGAACGCGCCATTTCCTATAGGAACAAGCGCAGAATAACACCAGCACATTTGCCGCGAGAAAATTACTACGGCTGGCTCATCAACGAGCGCATCGACGAACTCCAGGCAATCCTTAGATAAAAAAAAGGGGAGCTCAAACTCCCCTTCACGCTCTCAGATAGACATCGGCTATTTCAGATATGGATTGTTCAGCCTTTCGTGGCCAAGCGAAGAAGCCGGTCCATGCCCCGGCAGGAACGTAATGTCATCTCCCAGCGGCAAAAGCTTTTCCTTGATTGAGGCGATAAGCGTATCATGATCACCACCAGGAAGATCAGTTCGCCCAATCGACCCTGCAAACAACACATCACCCGAAATCGCCAGTTTCAGATCCTTGTTGTAAAACACAACATGCCCCGGCGCATGGCCTGGACAGTGTAGAACCTGAAATTCAGCACCCGCAGCAGTGACCACATCACCTTCAACAAGCCATTGATCTGGCTCTACTTTTCTGACCGTATCCAAACCAAATTGCTTGGCCTGATCTTCAACACGATCAATCAGTGGGCGATCATCTTCATGAGGGCCAATCACTTTAACATCCAGCGTCTCTGCCAGTTCAGCAGCACCGCCGATATGGTCGATATGCCCATGAGTGATGAGGATATGCTCTACAGTCACATCCAGCTCTTTAAGCGCAGCAAGAATGTGATCCACATCCCCGCCCGGATCAACAACAACGGCTTTGCGCGTATTCTTGTTCCACACGATGCTACAGTTCTGCTGGAAGGCAGTGACCGGAACAACAGTTATCTGAATTCCCGTCAGATCTGCTTTATTGCTGGCATCACTCATAAGTGCTTCATCTCCAAATTCCGAATTCTTCGCACCATACAGTAATCAGATATGCCGGGCTACTCTCAGCCTCTTTTGAAACCAGCTAATATTTTGGTTTTCAAATACAACCTCAAAACCAAGTCCAAACTAATACCATTTAAAATTGCAGTCACAGTCAAACATGCAAATATCATTTGTCTTCGCAAAAATATTCGATCTTTTAGATGTAAACAATAGGGTTTTATCCTCCCATTTCTGGATACACCCCCAATTTCATAGGGTTTTACCTCCGCCTTCCCTAGGAAAAGCTTGCCCTATTACCAAACTGAACCCTATTATATGCCGCGCATACGTAAAGACTGCCTATGTTGAACTGGCCACTATTATTACCCGGCCAAGCAATTAGGAAGTGTTTGCGATGCAAGGCAGGTAGGAGCTCTTAACCAAAGCCCCACTAAGACATTTGATTATTACTTTGTGTGTTTTCGGACGGGCAATTGGCTTTGAGAAAGCGAGTACATGCGGATACTGGCAGGTTTAAATCCGCAGGAAAGGCGATATTGTAATGCATAATGGGAATTCGGGTCGTCGTCCACGCAGCAAGCGAGGCGGCAAGCGCGAATTTGGGGATTCGCAGAATTTCGGCCCGGAGTTTGGGGCACCAGCATATTTTCCAGGAGATTCCGAGCGCGGCGCCTACGCGCCTCCTGTGGTGGAAAATGAACGCAGAGGTCCCTACGGTAACCGCAGTCCGGGAGGATACGGCGGAGACCGGAACAACGACTATCGCGCGAGCGGGCAAGGCGACAATGACCGTGGCGGCGGGTATGGCAACCGTGGTGGCGGCGCCGGAGGCGGTGGCTTCCGGGACGGACCAAACGGTGGTGGAGGCGGAAGACGCAGCTACCCACCAGTTGAACGGGGACCTCGCCAGTCTGGCACTGTCAAGTTCTTCAAGCTGGATAAGGGCTTCGGCTTCATCACACCAGATGATGGCGAAAGCGATGTATTCGTCCATATCTCAGCTGTTGAGCGCTCCGGTCTGACGACGCTTGATAGCGGGCAGCGGATTTCCTTTGAGACTGAACCTGATCGCCGGGGCAAAGGTCCAAAGGCAGTTGAACTGCGACTGGAAGACGGGACTGCAGCTTCATCTGAAACAGCTGAAGCTCAACCAGAGATGCGCGACGACTTTGACAGCATGGGCCAGGACTAACCATTCTGGACTTGCACTGTTAATTTACTAAAGGCAGCACTTTGCTGCCTTTAGTTTTGCGCTCACGAGAATGCTTTGCGCCTTGTGTCCCTGCCCACCATCAGACTATAAGGCCGACAACAAACCTATTAACAAGAGCGCCTCTAGAGAACTCCACCCTGGCAGCAGCGCGCGATAAAGGCCAACAGGCGCCCACCATGAACTATCGGCACATTTACCACGCAGGCAACATTGGCGATGTACTCAAACATATCGTCCTCGCCAACATCTTGAAGTACCTCCAGAAAAAAGATGGAGCCTACAGAGTACTGGACACGCATGCCGGAGTTGGCCTGTATGATCTGACCTCTGAAGAGGCCCAGAAAACCGGAGAGTGGCAGCAAGGCGTCGGCAAAGTGCTGGAAAATCTTGGCGATGCGCCAGGTCCTGTGAAAGAAGTTCTCGCTCCCTGGCTAGAGACAGTCGAGACTCTCAACCCGGGTGGCGGCGTAAAATTTTACCCCGGCTCCCCTGAAATTGCCTGTATGCTCGCCAGAAAACAGGACCGTCTAACACTCACAGAACTTCATCCAGAAGATTTTGAAGAGCTGAAGAACAATTACGGCGGGGACAAAAAGGTCAAGGTGATTGCACTGGATGCCTGGCTCGCATTGGGTAGCTTCCTCCCCCCAAAAGAAAGACGCGGTGTCGTCCTGATCGATCCGGCCTTCGAAGTGGAAGATGAATTCGCACGCGTTGCAGATGGTGTTATCCGCGGTTGGAAGAGATGGCCAACGGGAACGTTTGCCATTTGGTATCCGGTCAAAAACTTCAGTGCAGTTCGACAACTCATTGCTACGCTTGACGAAGCTGGCGTCCGCAATACGGTGAAGATCGAATTGTCGGCAGGTAAAGTCAGCAAGGACGCACCAATGAAGGCCAGCGGGATGATGGTCATCAATCCTCCTTGGACACTCACAAAAGACATGAACACCGCTCTGCCATGGCTCTGCAAAACGCTGACGCAAGGCATCAACCCGTCATGGAACGTGGAACAGGCTATTCCTGAGTAACCCCTCAGAACCTTTGATTGACCCAAAACAGCAAATCACTGATTGCTAGAAGCGCAGGGCCAAAGCTCATGCGCTTCTAGTATCTCGTCGCGCCTCACAAAGAGGCTGGTGCATAAACGCTTCCTGCAGGCAGCTGTCCGCTGCTTCAGACCAGCCAGCCTTTCCGTGGAGAGTGTTAATGCGCGCGAGATCAATCCTAACCCTATTGACTGCAACTGTACTGAGTGTTGCCACCGGAACGACGTTTGCTGCTGATCTGGTTCCTCCAGGGAGCTATGACACAACCATCCCGCAGATAGACGAAGAGGATTTCATCGATCCTAATGAGAAAGTCTATTTCGGTTGGTCCGGCGACTATCTGCCAGCCTGTGACTCAGGCAAGGCGCAAAGAGCCGTCGCACGGCAAATCGCACGTGCTGTTCCAAGTTATTATGACGGATTAGAGATCAAGCTTATCGAAGAAATTCGCGAGTCTGATTTCACAATCAGGCGCCCAAGTCCAGTGGGTCGCCGCTATTGTAATGGCGTAGCAACGCTGACCGACGACACCCGCCACCGCATCTATTACGCACTGGTGCAGTATGATGGCTTCCTCGGCCTTTCATGGGGTGTCAGAGCTTGCCTTGATGGCCTCGACAAATTCAGGGTCTATGACGGTGAATGCCGGACAGTTCGACCAGAGCAGGAAATCATCCCTCGCTAACGCAGCACCTTGCTACATCATGCCTCGTAGGACTGATCGCACTTGAGACTTATATTAGATCTCAGCACAGTCCTACGGGTTCACAACTGATGAAATACTATCTCGCCTACGCCAGTCATGATGGCCAGACTAAAAAAATAATTGGCAAGATCTCAGAGTTCCTTGAAAAGAACGGAGAAAAGATCGTCTTCCTCCCTCTTGTAACAGGGATGGAACAGCTCCCACCTGATCTGAAGAACAATCGAATTCTCATTGGAGCCCCTATCCGCTATGGCTTCCACTTACGCGCGGTTCGCCAGTTTATCAGCCGCAATTTGGCCGAGTTGAATCAGACATATACAGCTTTCTTTTCAGTCAACCTTACGGCCAGAAAGCCGGAGAAGAGCACCACTCAAACCAACGCATACCTCAGGAAATACTTAGAGAAATCGAAGTTTGAGCCAAAGAAGGCCGCCGTCTTCGCAGGTGCTCTCAACTACCCTGACTACAAGCCGTGGGATCGAGTGATGATCCAGCTCATCATGAAGATGACCAATGGTCCGACAGACCCTAAACTCACTGTCGAATTTACAGATTGGATTGCTGTCGAGCATTTTGCGAAGGAGCTCACCCAGTAACCGCAAGCTCTGACACAATCAAATCGAAGTCCCTTGCATTATTGGAAGAAACACGGATATCGTGCAGACCACTCAATTCTCCTAGAGCGTATCACCGAATGCACCTTCGGGTTTCGGATAATGATGCGCGTTGTAACATGATCTAGTGTTTTACAGGTGGCTGCCATGCAAACTCTCCGTTCCTCCAGCGCTTCTCCATTTGGTCGCAAAATCAAGCTCGCACTGTACGTGCTAGGCTTCGCAGACAAAGTAAATGTTGAAGTCGCACAGACACTCGATCCCAATGACACGCTCCGCCAGCAAAACCCACTCGGCAAAATCCCGTGTCTTGTCCTTGAAGACGGCAACGTACTCTACGACAGCCGCGTCATCACTGAATATCTGGACTATACGGCTGGCGGCGAAAAGCTGTTTCCAGCAGGGGCTGAACGATTTGAAATTCTGACCAAACAAGCCCTTGCAGATGGTATCTGCGATGCGGCAATCCAGATCGTTTATGAAAGCCGTATGCGCCCGGAAGAAAAGAAACATCAGGACTGGGTAGACTACCAGCAGGCCAAAGTTGATCGCGCACTGACAGCCTTCGAAAACAACCCTCTGCCAAAGGTCCAGCATAATTCTCCGGATGCAGCTCAGATAGCCCTGGCCTGCGCTCTTGGATACCTTGATCTTCGTTTCGCAGGTGAATGGCGTAAATCCTATCCAACACTCGTTGCATGGCTGGATGACTTCGCTTCTAGCGTACCTTCATTCGACAAAACCAAAGCTGAGCCGGGAGCTTAGGCAGAATGGTCATACTCCGCACGTCACCAACCTCCCCCTATGGACGCAAAGCGCGTATCGCCGCTGCTGTTCTGGGGCTTCAGGAACAGGTGAAAGTCGATTGGGCTGACACAAGAGCATCCGAAGGCTCTTTGTACGAGCAAAACCCGCTTGCAAAAGTCCCAACACTTCTGCTGGAAAACGGCGATATCGTCTACGACAGCCGCGTCGCATTGGAACTGCTCGACACTCTGGCTGGCGGGGGCAAAATCATCCCGGCAGACGACACCCGCATCTCAGTCCTGACAAAACAAGCAATGGCAGATGGCATCACTGATGCCGCCATTCAGGCTCAGATTGAAACAAGGAACCACCCGGCAGAGCACTGGAACCGGACCTGGATCGACCGTCAGCAAGGAAAAGTTGATCGCACATTGAAAGCCTTCAATGACCATCCTTTGCCAACTCCAACCGAAACCAACGGCATTCCGGACTGTGCCCAGATCGCACTTGCTTGCTCATTAGGTTATCTCGACTTACGCGCAAATGGGGATTGGCGGCAGAACAACCCGAAACTGGTTCACTGGCATGATGCTTTTGTTGCTCAGGTTCCCGCCTACAACGAAACGCAGGCACCAGAAATGCTTGAGAGAAGCTAAAAACGAAAAAGGCGCATGCCGGAAGCATGCGCCTTTAAAGCAGAAAATCAGTTCAATTAGAACTTCATGGAAACGCCTGCGCGTACCAGATTTTCATCAATCTTAGTTTTCTCAGTGTTGCCACCGAAGTCAAACTTCTGATCGCCGAAATCCTGATACAGGTATTCAAGGCGAGCAGTCAGAGTGTCGGTTACTGCGTGTTCAACACCAGCACCTACAACGTAACCAATAGCGGTTTTCTCATCTTTGCCAGAAGCGGATTTTGCAGTCAGGTCTTTGAATGCAGCACCACCTGTACCGTATACAAGCGTACGGTCGAGAGCGTAACCTGCACGAGCGCGAACGGTTGCATTCCAGTCGGACTGCAGCTCTACGCCAGCGCTTTTCTCTTCAAGGTCGTTGTACTGAATGTCAGCTTCAGCACCCAGGACAACACTTGGAGCAACCATGAAGTTGTAACCGGCATGAACGCCCGCAGTTACACCATTCTGGTCGTCATCCAATGCACCGGATGCACCGCTTTTGCCATCAGCGCCGAGGAATCCCCAACCAGCGTTGGCACCAATGTAAGCACCGGACCAGTCATACGCAGAAAAGGTCGCTGGTGTTTCATAAGAAATTTCTGGCTGACTTGGCTGTACTGGCTGAGGGAGGTCAGCAGCAAGGGAAGTGCCGGCCATCAGACCGAAAGCAATAGCGGTACAAGACGCAATACGCAGCATGTATCATTCTCCAACAAATTATAAACGGAGCGCATGAAACGCATCCGCTGGGGGAAGGCGACCAAATGAGACCGCCCCGGGATGGAGAAAGGTATGATTTGACTTTGTGGCTGGATCTGACACGAATTCTGGTTAATTCAAGGCAAACTACAGAAAGAATATGGCACCTTTGACAACCTATTGTTTACGCTAGGTAATGCATACTATTTGAGTGGCCTTTTTACTATACACAAGCTGTGATCAATTCTACCGACTGAAATTTTTGCAGAGATCTGGTGTCAAAAGTGATCTGAGACACTTCAAGAACGCGCCAAACCTGTCTATATACCCGGTCAGACTCCTGTATGCCCCCTTTGGTGTAGCAAATAACCTTACATAATTGGAATTTCAGCCTATGCTTTTCTCATATGCTGCCCTCCTCGGAGGTCTCGCACTATTGATTTTTGCCGGTGACCTGCTTGTACGCGGCGCGGTGTCAATTGCTCAGGCTCTGGGAATTCCAACTCTCATCATCGGTTTGACCATCGTCGCCTTTGGTACCTCAGCACCAGAACTCTTTATCTCTCTGAAAGCTGCGCTCGACGGTGTCAGCGGCGTTGCAATCGGTAACGTTGTCGGCTCCAACATCGCAAACGTGCTGCTTGTTCTTGGCGTACCTGCCCTGATCGCAACAACACCATGCGATGAGAATGGAGCTCACAGAAACGCTCTATTCATGCTGGTGGTCTCCGTCATCTTCGCAGCACTCTGCTTCATGGGCACGCTCACCCACTATGCAGGTATCGGCCTTCTTGTTCTGCTTCTAATCTTTCTGGGAGATTCAGTACGCGCAACCAAGAAGCATAAGAAAGAGAACGGCTCCTGCTGTGTAACGGCTTCTGATGGAGACGAAGAAGACGATCTTGACGTCGATTCCGTTCCAGAAAACAAAGCAATTGCTGCAGTCTTTCTCGTTCTCGGCCTGATCGGCCTGCCACTTGGGGCACAACTGACCATCTCTGGCGCAACTGATGTGGCATCATCCTGGGGCGTGTCCGATGCTGTCATCGGCCTGACTGTCGTTGCACTTGGCACATCACTGCCAGAGCTTGCAACAACCGTTATGGCAGCCATCCGTCAGCACTCTGCAGTCGCGCTCGGCAATGTCATTGGCTCCAATGTCTTTAATCTGCTGGCGATCATGGGCATCACGGTTACAATCATCCCAATCCCGATCCCAGAACAGATCCTCGTCTTCGACATCTGGGTCATGCTAGCCTGTGCTGTACTGCTGTATATCTTTGCCGCCAAGCGTCTGTGCCTGGGCAAAGCATGGGGCATATTCCTTAGCGTTGCCTATGTCGCTTACATCTACGGCGTATTTGCTCTGGATTTCGTCTAGGACACACAACTAAAACACTTCTGAGAGACCGCACCTGCCGTTGAATCGGATAAGGTGCGTTTCCATATTTTATTTCAGCATACACCGAGAGTAATTGGATCATGGCTAAAGACACATCTGACATGCCTGCTCAAGCAGAAGACAATGTCGATGTGCCCCAAAGCAATCCAGACATCCAGTTTGAAAGCAACGCCGCCCCGCGCAAACCTGGCGTAAAGGGTGTTGAAGTCATTGCAGACTTCGTAAAACGCTTGCCCCTTGGCCCCGGCGTCTACCGCATGTTTGATGAGGACGGCGAAGTCCTCTATGTGGGCAAAGCTCGGTCACTGAAGAAGCGCGTCACAAGTTACACTCGGCTTCAGGGCCAGTCCAACCGCATCATGCGGATGATCATGGCAACTGCTGCGATGGAGTTCGTTGAAACCCGCACAGAACCAGAAGCCTTGCTGCTGGAAGCAAACCTCATCAAGCGTTTGCGCCCTCGCTTCAATGTTCTCCTGCGTGACGACAAGTCCTTTCCATACATCCTGATCAGTGCCGACCATGAAGCCCCTGCCCTGATCAAACACCGCGGTGCTCGGGCCCGCAAAGGCGATTACTTCGGACCATTTGCATCCGCTGGCGCTGTCAATGACACCATCAACGCCATGCAAAAGGCGTTTCTCATCCGCAACTGCTCCGACAGCTACTATTCCAATCGCTCACGCCCTTGCCTGCTTTACCAAATCAAGCGTTGTGCAGCCCCCTGCACTGGTGAGATCTCCATTGAGGACTACAAAGGACTTGTCGCTGAAGCAAAATCCTTCCTCTCAGGCAAAAGCCAGCTCATCAAACAAGACCTGGCGGTCGCTATGGAAAAAGCTTCAGATAACCTCGACTTTGAACAGGCGGCTGTCTATCGCGACCGCATTTCTGCACTGTCCCATGTCCAGAGCCATCAGGGCATCAATCCGCAGAGTATTGAAGAAGCAGATGTTTTCGCCACCTATCAGGAAGGCGGCCAGACATGCGTACAAGTCTTCTTCTTTCGCACAGGACAAAACTGGGGCAACCGCGCATACTTCCCTAAAGCGGATAAAAGCTACGAACCCTCGGAAATTCTGGAGAGCTTCCTCTCCCAGTTCTACGAGGATAAACCACCACCACGAATGGTCTTGCTCTCTCATGAATTGGAAGAGCAAGAACTACTGGCAGAAGCCCTCTCTGCAAGGGCCAATCGCAAGGTCGAAGTTGCAATACCAAAGCGCGGCGAAAAACGCGAATTGGTGGAGCATGCGCTCACCAATGCCAAGGGCGCTCTTGGCCGTAGGCTTGCTGAGACATCCAGCCAGCTGAAGCTCTTGAAGGGTGTTGCAGAAGCCTTTGACCTGGACCGTACACCACGTCGCATCGATGTTTTCGATAACTCCCACATCTCAGGCACCAATGCTGTTGGCGGAATGATTGTTGCGGGCTCAGATGGTTTTGCAAAAGGCCAGTACAGAAAGTTCAACATCAAGTCGGAAGACCTGATCCCGGGCGACGACTACGGAATGATGCGAGAAGTGCTCTCACGCCGTTTCGCCCGCCTGATGAAGGAGAACCCGGAAGGTTACGAGCAAGCTGCCCGTTTCACTGCACAATCAAAAACTGAGCAAAAAGCCGGTGAAGAAGAGCAGGATGTTGCACCATCCAATGCTGACATCCCTGCATGGCCTGATTTGGTGCTCATCGATGGCGGTAAAGGTCAGCTCAGCGCCGTCCGCGAAACACTCGAAGAGATGGGCATCACGGACATCCCATTGGTCGGCATCGCAAAAGGTCCTGATCGCGATGCAGGACGCGAGAAGTTCTTCGTCACAGGCAAACAAAGTTTCATGTTACCTGAACGTGATCCGGTCCTGTACTTTGTGCAACGCATGCGAGATGAGGCACACCGGTTCGCGATCGGCTCCCATAGAGCCCGCCGCAAGAAGGCAATCGTCGCAAATCCACTGGATGAAATTGCAGGTATTGGTCCGACAAGAAAGCGCGTTCTACTTCGTCACTTCGGCACTGCAAAAGCAGTTTCAAAAGCTGGCATCGAAGATCTGCGAGCTGTTTCAGGAATCTCCGAAAGCATTGCAAAACTGATCTACAACCACTTCCACGAATAATCACGGGATAACGCATTGTTTTCACAAATAGAAAACGACTATACGCTATTCTCATCGAAACTTAGCAACCAAAGGTGAGAGCAGTGCGTTCAGACAGGGTATTATCAAAGAAAAAACCCAATACCCCGATCTTGCTTCATCTGGTGCGCGCAGGAACACTTGCGGTCACCTTCTTGCTCCTCGCCTCTTTATTCGCTCCCGGAAACCTGTTGAGCGAGGCGGTAGCTTTCTTCATCCCTCAGCTTATCGCAGTAGGTTTTGTCGGTCTCCTTCTCTGGCTCGTACTGGCCAGAAAGCTGCACTGGCTCCATTTACTCTGTCTCTTAGGATTGATCATCTCTAGCTTCTGGATGGTCACCAGCATCCGTCTCGTCACTCAACCTGTCGCAATTCTGGATAACCACCCCAAAAGCAAGACGTTCAACGTCATGAGCCTCAATCTCCTGCATATGCAGTTCGAGAAGGAGGCCTTGCAAGAGCTGATTGAAAAACGTCAACCAGACCTGATTGTGTTCCAGGAAACCGCAAGCGCAACTCCCCGTCTGAAAACATTCCTTACAGAGAATTATCAATACGCTATCCTGCCCCCAGCAAAGCGCGACACTGATCTCACAGTCTTCAGCAAATTTCCGCTAAAGAACTCAAAACGAGTCCATATACCTGGCCTTGGGCAAAACGGGTACATCCCGCGCGAGTTCCTGAGCGCAAATGTCGATATCAACGGCACCCTGATCCAGCTCTATGCAATCCACCCGGCAAGTCCACGCAGTCAACGTCGCCTGGACGGACGGACGACCTACATGAATTTCGTGTCAAATTACATCCGGGAACAGCGGACAGATTCACCCATTATGGTTTTAGGGGACTGGAACACCCCTGTCTGGTCAGATACCTTTCAGAAACTGCTTTCAGATTTGAAGCTGAAAACAACGTTCACCAGCCTCATTCCGCAGACAACTCGATATTTTATCAATCCATTTCTTGGAAAAGTGTTGGGATCAAAAGTCGATCACATCACCTCTTCTGAAGAAATTATAATCAAAGACCTCATAATTGACGAAGATGTCGGCTCAGACCATTTTCCAATCTTCGCGACACTTCACATATTACCCTAAAGTAAGCATATAATAACTTTATAGGGATCGGTCCGGAGGGAAATTTGGAATGCCACGAGAATTGCTTATATCCTTCGATGCAGACCAAACCCTCTTTGATTTTCAACGAATTCTGGACGAAGCCCTCATCACCACTGCAAGTTTTTTAAGCCATTACTCCGACAAACCCATCACGCCCAAACGCCTCAAAAAAATACATAAATCCCTCGTTGAAGACGCAGACCCCAACAATATTCGCTATCTGGAAATTCGAAGAGCTTCATTTGAACAAGCTCTTAATCCACTGAGTAATGCTAAGGAGTTGTCTGAGCAGGCGCTGGAGATTTTCAAAAAAGTCCGCTTCGGGGACCCTTACTTTTACCCTCATGTCAAAGAAACGCTCGCGACGCTGAAGCGAAACTACAAGACAGCACTCATCACCAACGGCAACTCCTGCCCCAAAAGCGCAGGCATCGCCCACCTCTTCGATTTCGTGGTGATGGCAGAAGAGTACCCATACAAAAAACCGGATCCCCGTCTCTTTGATGCCATGCTTTCAATGGCTGGTATGAGCCCCGACAAACTCATTCACGTTGGCGACTCTTTGGAACACGACATCGCAGGCGCAAACAATATCGGCGCCACTTCTGTCTGGTTTAACCCTCTGCAGCATGCCAATCGATCCCCTGTTCTGCCGGATCATTCCATAGCCTGCATGCGTGAATTACCAAGTTTGGTCGCTGGATACGCCTCACGCTAAAAGTTTGCCGTGGAACCTTGTGAGTAACCTCCCAGGGTTCTGGCCTCTCTCACGAATCCATGTATGAAGACCTAATCAGATTGAACGCGATGAGGCGCGCCGCGCCACGAAGGGCCAATGGCAAAACTATATTTCAATTTCTCCGCAATGAATGCTGGTAAATCCACTCTGCTGCTGCAGGCCTCCTATAACTATCAGGAGCGCGGTATGCGCAGTTTGCTGTTCACAGCAGCCCTCGACAATCGCACCAAGGTCGGAGAAATTTCATCGCGTATAGGTTTGAAATCAGACGCCCTCATCTACGACACAAAGCTTGATCTGTTCGCTTGTATTGAGGAACAACTCAAAGAGCACCAGTTCAACGCGGTCTTCATCGATGAAGCACAATTCCTGACAGAAGAACAGGTCTGGCAGCTGGCCCATGTTGCGGACCATCTTCGTATTCCTGTAATGGCTTACGGTTTGAGAACTGACTTTCAGGGCAAGATGTTTCCAGGCAGCGCTGCACTCCTCGCCATTGCAGATATCCTCCGCGAAGTGAGAACCATCTGCTGGTGCGGATCCAAAGCAACAATGGTGGCCCGCGTGGACGAAAGCGGAAACATTGTCGAAGAAGGCGATCAGGTTGTCATTGGCGGTGAGGAATCCTACATCTCACTTTGCAGAAAACACTGGTCCATGCGCAAACTTGGAGAACCTAACGGTGAAAACAAGGATGCACTCGCCGACATGATGTGCGAACCTGTAGACCAATAAAACTACGTTTAGTCTGGGAGAATAAACATGGGCTTTTTCTCAAATCTGTTTGGCGGCAACAAAGATGAAAAATCAACGCCAGCTGCAAAGGCAGAAGAATTTGAAGGCTACCTGATTTACTCTGAACCTTCTCGCCGTGGTGGACAGTGGCAAACTGCGGGTCGCATCACCAAGCAATTTGATGAAGAGACCAAAGAGCATACCTTTATCCGCGCAGACACACATGGCTCTGAGGATGAAGCAAAAGAGTTCTCTTCACGCAAGGCAAAGCAGATCATTAAGGAAATGGGTGACGGGATGTTTACATAATCCCGTATACTCCCCCGAAGTCCTGCACAAATAAGCGTGCTACAATTGACAGGACGCACTTGGATGTGCACACCCTGCGTATGAGCGCTTGTTAGCCGCGTAAACTTGAAGGTTCATATGTCCCGTAAGCTTATATTTTCGCTTCCAAATATTCTTACTTACGGCCGTATTGCTGCTGTGCCAGCTCTGGCTGTGTGTTTCTATTTCCCAACCCACACTGCCCGTTGGATTGCATTGAGTATCTTCTTCATAGCTGCAATCACAGATTTCTTTGACGGCTACCTCGCCAGAATTTGGCAGCAACAGTCCGCTCTCGGTCGCATGCTGGACCCAATTGCCGACAAACTTCTTGTTTCTGTTTGTCTCCTAATATTGGCATGGGACCAGACAATCGGAAACTGGTCCATCTTTGCCGCTATCATCATTCTTTGCCGAGAAATCCTTGTTTCCGGCTTGCGTGAGTTCCTTGCTGAGCTTCGTGTATCAGTCCCTGTTACCAAACTGGCTAAATGGAAAACCACTGTCCAACTCGTTGCCTTGGGCTTTTTGCTCGCAGGTGATGCTGGCGATGTTGTTTTCCCCTACACCACATCAACTGGTATAGTGCTACTTTGGGTCGCAGCGATTTTGACCCTATATACGGGGTATGACTACTTCCGCGCCGGAATTGGCCATCTGATTGAAGACTAATTCCTGTAAAAGACAAGGCTTCCACAAAAAGGAAGCCATACAATACCGGGGCTCAATCTCATGAAAATTCGTTACTTTGCTTGGCTGCGTGAGCGCACTGGAACCTCTGAGGAAACCATTGAGCTTCCAGAAACTGTTAAAACCGCAGGCGAATTGATGAGTTGGCTCGCAGCTCGTGATGAAGGCTATGCATTTGCCTTCGAACAACCAGAAACCATTCGCATTGCAGTCAATCAGGAACACGTGGAAGAAGATCACGTTTTGTCTGGAACTGAAGAAGTTGCATTCTTCCCGCCAATGACAGGCGGTTGAGGAACACCTTCCCTCCAGCATATCTCAAAGTCTGCGAGTACCATGTCAAACAGCACCACCACAGAATTTACAGTCCGCGTTCAAGCTGAAGATTTTGACGTTTTAGCAGAAACCGAAATCCTCACCAAAGGCCGTAAGGATGTCGGAGCTATCGTTACCTTCACCGGTCTTTGCCGCGATGAAGGCGGTACGCTTGAAGCTCTAGAGCTAGAACATTACCCAGGCATGGCCGAAGCTCAAATCTCTAAGTTTGCGCAGCAAGCCGTTGAACGTTGGCCTCTGACAGGCCTCACGATCATTCATCGTTTTGGCAAAATTCCTCCAGGCGACAACATTGTTTTGGTCATAGCAACCAGCTCTCATCGTCGAGCCGCCTTCGAAGCTTCTGACTTCCTAATGGACTTCCTGAAAACTCAGGCACCATTTTGGAAGAAAGAGCATCTCAAAGAGGCATCCGAGGGAACTTGGGTCGAGGCCAAGGCAGTTGATGATGCCGATGCAGCGCGCTGGGACGAGCAGAAAACCAAATAGCTCTCCAGCATTCCAGAAACATGCAGCACGCAACAATGAACTGGCACTTGCCTTGACATAGCCATGTTTGCCAGTTCAAATAGAAACTAATTTGAGTTTATTAGGTCGCAATCGCGGCCTCTTACCTTTTTTGCACCCAACAAACAGGTCTCTGATGTCTGCAGTTTCTGATCTGCAGCATGAGCGAGCACCTCATCCTGGGCTTTCCTTATGGGAAATTGTCAGCCTTGTTGCAGCGCTTATGGCGCTGAACGCGGTTGCGACGTCAATGATGCTCCCGGCTCTTCCGGCCATGAGCGCTGCATTGTCTGTCGCCGACAATGATCGCCAATTGGTGATCACAGCCTACATGCTTGGTCTCGCTTTTGCTTCTCTCTTTTTCGGTCCGCTTTCGGATACGATTGGTCGCCGAACCACGTTGCTGATCGGCCTCAGCCTGTACATCATTGGCGGAGTGTATTCGACATTCGCTGTAAGCTATGAGCACATGCTCGCAGCTCGAGCCCTTCAGGGTATAGGAGCTGCAGCGCCGCGCGTCGCATCCATTTCAATGATCCGGGACTGGTACAGCGGTCGTCAAATGGGTAAGGTGATGTCTCTGGTCATGGTAGCTTTCCAGATTGCCCCCGTGATTGCTCCATTTCTCGGACAGATCGTCTTGTGGGTCGCTCCTTGGCAAGGCGTGTTCGCTGCCCTAACTCTGTTTGGAGTGCTCCTGTTGGTCTGGTGTTCGATGCGCCTTCCTGAGAGCCTCGACCCCGTGAATCAGCGCCCGTTGGAATTACGTTCTGTCCTCAGTGCATATCGGTTAGCCCTCACCACTCGTGTGACTGTTGGCTACATGATGGCCATGACATTCATCTTTGCCTGCCTGTTCGCATTCATCAATTCTGCACAGCAAGTCTTCATGGAACGCTTTGCGCTCGCTGACCTGTTCCCAATCGTGTTTGCAGCAATCTCAATCGCAATGGCCCTTTCCTCCTACCTGAATTCACAAATGGTGGAGAAGTATGGCCTCAGAAAAATGTCGCATATGGCATTACTTGGCTTTACCGCAACTTCTGTTTTGACAGCAGCAATTGCCTACAGTGGTAATCTGACCATCGTGACATTCATAGCAATTCAATCACTGGCAATGTTCTTCTTCGGCTTCATCGGCCCGAACTTCAACACCATGGCAATGGAACCATTGGGGCGCGTTGCAGGCGCTGGCTCGGCAATGATAGGCTTCATCACCACATTGATCGGAGCCCTGCTCGGTGCTGGCATTGGCAAGCTGTACAATGGGACCGAACTGCCCCTCGTCTATGGTGTCGCCTTGTTCTCGATCCTTGGCTTGATCTGCGTGCTGATCACAGAAAACGGCAAACTCTTCAAACCGCAGCACGAACAACAGCTCGCAACCGAATAAAACGAGAAAGCCCGCCACTCAGTCAGAGCAGCGGGCTTTGAATTTTCATGCGGCGAAGAAATCAGCTTGCAACAAGCAACTCTTCTTTCGCAGGCTGTACAGCAGCCATGTAATCCTCGATCATCAGCTTCGTAATATCGCCCGGAACAAAACTGTGCGGTCCGATTTCAGAAACCGGTGTCACTTCAGCAGCAGACCCAGTCAGGAAGCACTGTTCAAAGCCTTCCATCTCTTCAGGCATGATACGACGTTCAATCACTTCGATACCACGAGCACGTGCCAGATCAATCACAGTACGGCGTGTGATACCATCAAGGAAACAATCTGCAATCGGCGTATGGATTGTTCCATCTTTGATAAAGAATACGTTGGCACCAGTCGCTTCAGCAACGCGGCCCTGCCAGTCCAGCATCAAAGCATCGGAATACCCTTTTGCTTCTGCTGCATGCTTGGAGATTGTGCAGATCATGTACAAACCAGCTGCCTTCGACTTGAACGGCGCAGTCTTTGGATCAGGGCGACGATATTCTGCCAGATCCAGACGAATACCCTTCAAGCGCTCTTCTGGAGAGAAGTAGCTTGGCCACTCCCAGGCAGCAATCGCCAGATGGATGGTGTTGGACTGAGCTGAAATGCCCATCATCTCACTGCCGCGCCAGGCAACCGGACGCAGGTAAGCGTCTGTCAGGTTGTTCTCAGTCAGCATCTGTTTACACGCACCGTTAATCTGCTCTTCGCTCCACGGAATAGTGAAGCCCAGAACCTCTGCAGAAGCATGTAAGCGCTTGGTGTGTTCTTCCAGCTTGAAGATCTCGCCGCCATAGGCGCGTTGACCTTCGAACACACTGCTTCCGTAGTGCAATCCATGCGTGAGCACGTGCACCTTGGCCTCTGACCACGGAACAATTTTTCCATCCAACCAGATTGAGCCTTCTAGTTGATCAAAGGGTATACCCGCCATTTCTCTTCTCCATATGGCGAACAATTCACGGTGCAGGCAAGGCAAGGACTTGCCAGTCAAGGTGTGTTCTAGCTAAATCAATGAGTTTATAAAGGATAGGTATACAGAGCAGCCGTATTACAACTACAGATGATCAATACCTACCCACGACGTAAAACCGCTGAAGAAATAAATTTTTCAACTATTGCGCACATGCGACGTGTTGAGTTCTTTCCTTTCTTCAGCGATGAGTAACTTGTAACTATCATTCTGAAATAAGTCAACATGACTGACGTATTTTTTGTGAGATTAAAAAATAGGCAGTTATCCGGGACAGGAAATGAATAAAAAAGACAGCGATTCACCACGGTTTGACCTTATTGAACTGTTTTTCTTCGCTTATCGCGATTTTACGGGTGATCCGGATGTGCTTCTCGATGAGCTGGGTTTTGGTCGTGCCCATCACCGTGTTCTTCATTTTGTGCACAGAAACCCCGGAATCAGAGTCTCTGACCTGCTCGACATTTTAAAAATCACGAAGCAAAGTTTAGGACGTGTTTTGAAACAGTTGGTGGATGATGACTTCATTTGTCAGGAACCAGGAGCGTTGGACCGCCGTCAGCGCCTGCTATATACCACTGAAAAAGGTACAGAATTTTGTGCCCGACTATCCAAACTCCAGTCCCAACGTATTAATAAGGCGATCTCCATGATGCCAGATGGCAGTGATGAGATTGTCCGCCAGTTTTTATATCTTATGATTGATGAGAATGATCGCAGCGAAGTTGCCCGTCTCATCACCAAACAAACAGATTGAGGAATTACCGTGGCCCGCTCTGCTCTTCTGGAAGATGATGCACCTCACATTCTCCTGATTGATGATGACAGCCGTATCCGCGACCTGCTCCAAAGGTTTCTCGGAGAAAGCGGCTTTCGGGTAACCGTCGCAAGAGACGCAGTAGAAGCCCGCCGCAGATTATCCGGCCTGGAGTTCGACCTACTCATTTTGGACGTCATGATGCCAGGCGAAAGCGGAATTGAGCTCGCAAAAGACCTGCGCCGTTCCAAAGCTGTCCCCATCCTCATGCTCACAGCCCGCTCCGATATTGAAGATCGGATTGAAGGACTGGAAGCTGGCGTCGACGATTATGTTTCAAAACCGTTTGAACCACGCGAATTACTCCTTAGAATTTCCGCCATTCTCCGCAGAGGTGGCCCAAAGCCAAAAATGAAACTCGAAGTATTGGCGTTCGGCCCGTTTCAATACAATGCAGAACGCGGTGAACTAAAACGCAATGACGAACATGTCCGTCTGACTGATCGGGAAAAACAAATCCTCAACACCTTCGCGGAGAAGCCTGGTCAAACTGTAGCACGAACTGACCTTGTCGGAGCAGATGCTGCACTTGGCGAGCGCACAATCGACGTTCAGGTGAACCGCTTGAGAAGAAAGATTGAGGAAGACCCCGGCAATCCCCTATACCTGCAGACCGTGCGTGGGATAGGTTATCGGCTTATTACCAACTAGCTGCCATTATAGCAGCCAGCGCACAGGCGAGCAGCGAGAGGACAATGGGCTTATCAGACCGGTTCACACTTCCACAATGGATCAGAACGCTTTTAAAGCCCTACTTCGCGGTGACCAGCTGGCTGCATTATCGGCTTCCGAAGGGCCTTTATGTCCGTGCTCTGCTGATCATCGTTATCCCCTTCCTGATCCTGCAATCAGTCCTCGCTTTCGTTTTCATGGAGCGCCACTACGATCTCGTAACCAAGCGCTTGTCTGAAGCCGTAGTCCGACAGATTGCAGCTGTTGTCGATATGACAGAAACCTACAATCACGACGACAATTACGCGACACTGAAGCAAATCAGTGCTGGAGCTCTGGGCCTGTCTGTAACAGTGCTACCCAAAGAGCCGCTCCCGCCACCAAAACCGAAGCCACTCTTTGACTTGGTGGATCGGTATATGACCCGTGAGATTGCTGCGCGCATTGGCAAGCCGTTTTGGATTGATACCGTTGGAGCTTCGAAATATGTCGAAATCCGCATTCAGCTGGAAAACAAAACACTCCGTATCATTGCCCGTCGCAGCCAGACATATGCGTCGAACTCACACATCTTCATCGTCTGGATGGTCGCCACCTCTCTGGTCCTGATTATCATCGCAGTCTTGTTCCTCAGAAATCAGATCCGGCCAATCGAGCAACTGGCAGATGCTGCTGAGGAATTCGGCAAAGGCCGGCAAGTCTCCAACTTCCGCCCACATGGCGCTCGTGAAGTCCGCCGTGCCGCTCTTGCTTTCGTGGACATGCGCCGCAGAATTGAGCGCCATGTTGATCAGCGCACGACCATGCTTGCAGGCGTCAGCCATGACTTGCGAACCATCCTCACGCGGTTCCGTCTTGAGCTTGCTCTTCTTCCTCAGTCCCCTGAGGCAGATGCTCTGCGTAAAGACGTCGACGAAATGAACCGCATGCTGGAGGACTACCTTTCCTTCTCCAAAGGCTATGGTGACGAGCCGCCTGCTCCAGTCGATATCTCGCTCATGCTGGAGGATCTGGAGGTCGAGGCAGAGGTTGTTGGCGCTGATGTTGCATCCTCCTTCGATGGAGATCCACTCGTCATTGTCAAAGGCCGGGCCTTCCGGCGCTGCCTTTTGAACGTGATTTCCAATGCGGCACGCTATGGCAAGACGTTGCGCATCAAGGGCAATCGAACACCTGACTGGCTGATTATCACAGTTGATGATGACGGTCCGGGTATCCCTCGTGAAGAGCGGGAGAACGTCTTCCGTCCCTTCCACAGACTTGATACGGCCCGCAATCAGGACAGCGGTGGCTCAGGCCTCGGCCTGGCAATTGCAAGGGATATTGTGAGAAGTCATGGGGGGGAAATCTTCTTGCGCCAGTCTCCACTGGGCGGCCTGCGCGTTCGCATTCGCATTCCGATCTAGCTCACAGTGTGCACAAACACCAACAGCACCACATGGCCTTCCATGCAGTGTTGAACCAGAGTTCCCGTAAGTCGGGATGAGCAAGGCGGCAGGCAATACCTGCGCTGTTTGTTAAGTTAGTTTCTTCGGCATTAGCTACACGCCTTGCCCGGGCTTTTTATAATGAACAACGTCGCCTCTTTTGCCTATAAGGCACGATAGTCAGTTTCCTGAAAAGACAATGGCTTATCCAGACACGTTTCCATGCCCAAACAGTTCCTCCGTCTTTGACTGACACCTTCGCAAAAGCAAGTCTCCCTGCCGGTGCTCTTGTATCCGTCGCCGCGTGATACCCTATAGTCCTGGGCCCTTCCCCTCAAACCATGCGGTCACGTTTGAAGTTCGGTTCACCGGACCACTGAAAGGTGCGTTACGTCTTTCAACAGCCCAACCCAGCCTACGACAAACTGACGGTCGCTCCGCCAGCAGCCCGTTACGTAGGCATAGGTTCAGAGTATGGGAGGAATTCAGGAGGGGAATAAGTTTTTTCCCCTCACGTCATAAAGGTCCGGCAAACTTGGAGCGAACTCTAATGCATCCGTCCACCGTTAGGCACCTTGCTGTCGGGATGGAGCAAAACGATATCTCCATTCTCATCCGCTAGCCCAAGTGTCAAAACCTCAGACATAAATGGTCCGATCTGGCGCGGTGGGAAGTTCACGACAGCAATCACCTGACGGCCAACAAGTGCCTCAGGCGTATAG
Organism: Pseudovibrio sp. Ad46; assembly: GCF_001623065.1. Taxonomy (NCBI): domain Bacteria; kingdom Pseudomonadati; phylum Pseudomonadota; class Alphaproteobacteria; order Hyphomicrobiales; family Stappiaceae; genus Pseudovibrio; species Pseudovibrio sp. Ad46. Next base: position 240,119 of record NZ_LMCG01000080.1, read on the forward strand.
TGAGCAGTGATCTGAGCAGACGTTCTCTTCACGCCAATATCATCACCAAAATCAATCTTCAGTTTGTAGGCAGGTTTACGCGCCTCGGGAAAATCAACAGCTTCAACAACAGTGCCAACACGCACATCCACATTCAAAAAATCATCAATACCGATGGTTTTTGTATCTTCTTTTTGGTCCATATTCTTCTCAATAACTCAAATTACAGCGTATCTCCGAAAAGTGGAAACCGGTTTTCGGAGAAAGATACGCAAAAACAAAGGCTAAAGCAGTTCTTGTGTTTCAACTTGAATGCAAACTGGTTTAGGGGCTGGCTTCAGCCCCACCATTCGCAGCTTCAGGTGGAGGTGTGCTTTTACCTGTTGGGCGTGAAGGTCTCTGGCACAAACGTCCCAGCCCTTCAATAAAGGGAGCTGCCACTTTCTCAACGCGGCAAGCGCGGCCCATCCATTTTTCACCGTTCGCCAGCATGTCGTCAACGGCAACCATAACCTTCGGGTGTCCCGGCGCGTCATCCTCAAGCCAAACCCGAACCAACCGCTCAAAACCCAAAGCCAAAGCATTGGACATACCGACACTGCGCAAACCAAATTCTTCAATGCCTGCTGCCACCAGCATCCACTTCATCGAGCGTGTCACGAGCTTGTGCATATGCATGGCCAAAGCCGGGTCCTTCACCACTGTCTTACGGAGGTTACGGATCGCCTCTCTATGCGGTTCCATGATATCAAGCCGACACATGAGGACGTCAAACAGCCGATCACGCCGTGTTTCATCCATAAGGTCAGGATCACGCTCTTTCAGAACTTTCTGGTCAATGTCCTGCATAAAGGCTGCCAGCAGATCCAGCTTTCCATTGCAACACGCCCGCACCACCTCAATCTTCACACCAGCATTATCTGCGATCGCTGTGTAAGTGATCTCTTCAATCCTGTGTGTTTCCAGCAACTCAATAAAACTTGCGATGACTTTCTGATGGGTCTTTTCGGTGGGCATGGCACGCTCCTGTATGGCCAACACTCCAGAGCGCGTTCCGTTTGATTGGCGCCAATCAAACACTTAGAACTCGCTCCACTAAAGAAGTTAGAGTACGGAGCGTGAATGTAAATGAACGCGACCTGCTCTAACTACGCATCAACACCTAATCATACACACAGGAGCAGCACAGATACAAAGAAAAAGCCTCAGTCTAGTAACCGAGGCTTTACTTCAATATCGAGCAATTTTGGAACCTGCTGAAAGCATATCTCCGAGAAGTGGAAACCGGTTTTACGCTAAAGAGACGCGACAACAAAATCTAAAGCAGCGCGGCAGAACCTGCACAAACAGGCGCAGCTTTAGTCAGCAAGTTCTGTGGCGCGATGAGCTGCCTTTGCAACAGCCTCACTCATCAGGTTTGTCAAAGCGTCATCCCCCATCAGCACGGAAAGTGCAGCTGCTGTCGTACCACCCGGAGAGGTCACATTCTTACGCAAAACATCGGCATTCTCGGGAGATTGATGAAGCAGCTCACCAGAGCCTGCAACTGTTCCGCGGGCTAAAGCCTCTGCAAGCTCGGCATTCAGCCCCAATCGCTGACCAGCCTCGCTCATAGCCTCAACCAGATGGAACACATAGGCAGGACCGGAACCGCTGACAGCTGTTGCCAGATCAATCTGCTCCTCAGCATCCACCCAGTAAAACACGCCGATTGTTTCAAGCAGGGAGCTCATCAGAGCCTTCTGCTCATCCTGAACTTCAACCGAAGCATAACCTGCAGTCACACCTCGCCCTACCTGAGAAGGCGTATTCGGTATCACGCGCACAACAGGCTGCGCAGCTCCAAACGTATCTTTAAAACGCTTGATCGTTGTACCAGCTGCCACAGAAAGGATGATGCTGCTCTCATCTGCCACATTGGTGAGTGTTGGCAGCACAGCTTCCATCATTTGCGGTTTGATAGCCATCAGCAACACACCGGCCACAACACCTTCTGGCACGCCCTTGTGCCAGGTGATGCTGTTTGCAGTGATGGTTTCAAGTGTGTCAGATGGTGGGTTGGGGTCAACAACCACAACATGTTCAGGTGCCATACTCTGCTTCATCCAGCCAGCAAGCATGGCACCACCCATTTTGCCTGCTCCAATCAAAACAAGCGGGCGTTCATTCGTTAGTTTCATGCATCACCGGCAGTTTCAAACATCACAGTTTCCATCGCTTCCTGTGCTGTCTTGCCAGCCCACACGACAAACTGGAACGATTGATAATACCGCTCACATGAATCAAGAGAATTAGAGAATAGGACTTCTATCTGAGATGAATTGGCTTCTGCACCACCAGCCAGCAAAAGCGACTGACGGAAAATAACAACACCTTCACGACCCCAGATATCAAAATGCCCCATCCACTGCTGCTCGTTAATGAGCGCAAGCAGACGAACAATCTCATCTTTTCTGGGAGCAGGAACCTTGAGGTCGAACGCACTTGCCATATGCAGTGCTTCCAACTCTTCCATCCATGAAAAGGTTACGTGGTAATCACACCAAGTCCCTGTAACCGAAATGGAAATTTCATCATCACCAAGTCGTTCAAAGCACCAGTCATTACCGGTTGCAAGGTTTTCAATGGTATCAACCGGATTCAGGGGGCGTTCCGTGCCGAACTCAATAAGGCTCATTTCCGGTCCTCTTTCCGTTTGAGGAATGGTTTGTCTACCCACTCCGGACGGACGCGGGTCGAGTGATCATGGACCAGACACTTACGTGCTCTTGGATAGAAGCATGTACTACAAAGGAAGTTCCAGACCGGAACTGTTGATGCAGGACATCGAATCCCTTTTTTGCCAATATACCGATAGATTTGGCCTTTCCCCTATAGGGGGAATAGACAGATCATTGCGAAAATTGTGGACGACTCAATGCCGCCCACAGCATATTCACATGTAATTTTCAGCCAAACCTACGCTTTGTCTTCTGGCGCAGCTTTTTCATCTAGATCGGCAAGGCGCTTTTCTACTGCTGCAAGGCGCTCTTCAAGCTTTTCAACTTCATCAAGCGCTTTGATCGCCATGTCTTTGACTGTGTCAAACTCATCACGCGAAACCAGATCCATATCCGACATGAAACGCTCGGCCTGCGCTCGGAATGCGGTTTCTACTTCCCGCTTGGCACCTTGCGCAACACCAGCGGCATCGGTCATCAGCTTTGCAAACTCGTCAAACATACGATTTGGAGACTGGCTCATGGCGTCCTCTTTAAATTTCTCTCTCACAAACAAGTATTGGTCCGGCCCGTCAGTTTCAAGCGCTGAGAGCTGATTTGCACCCAGAACCCTAAAGAACCTGTCAGTAAGATGTCGAAAGCTTGTGTTGAACACCTGCCACAAACCACTTGACCAAATCCTTCACTTGTCGGAATGCTCGCTGAACTGAAGCGCATGAGGTTTGATAACCTCCGATCAAACACTTGCAATGCGCTCAAACAAACCGAATTAGAGTAAAGTGCGTGAAGGTCTCTGAGCGCAAGGCACTTTAATAACAGAAGGGTTTCATATGCCGCTCTTAGCAATACCTTTCCCGATGATTGATCCGGTTCTGATTGAATTCGGACCACTGGCCATCCGTTGGTATGCACTGGCATATATCGCCGGAATTCTTCTTGCATGGCGCTACATGATCGTAACCGTCCGCAACTCGCCACTCTGGAACAAGACAGCTCATCCAACAGCAACAGACATCGACGACTTCGTCATGTGGGCAACGCTCGGCATTGTTCTGGGTGGGCGCCTCGGCTACGTCCTGTTTTACAATCTGCCCTACTACCTCGCCAATCCAGCAGACATTCTGGCTGTATGGGAGGGAGGCATGGCCTTCCACGGTGGTCTGCTGGGCATGATTGTCGTGTTGATCATCTATTCCAGAGCACGTGGCCTGTCTGGTTGGACCATGTTTGATCTGGCCGCCATCGCCGCTCCAATCGGTCTCTTTTTCGGGCGTATCGCCAACTTCATCAACTCAGAGCTATGGGGCCGCCCGACAGATGTGGCATGGGCCGTTGTCTTCCCAACCGGCGGGCCAGAACCAAGACACCCAAGCCAGCTTTATGAAGCAGCGCTGGAAGGAGCACTTCTGTTCTTCGTGCTGCGCCTGTTGTCCCATCGCTTCAAACTGCTGCAAAAACCGGGCGTTCTCGCAGGCAGCTTCGCCATCGGTTATGGTCTGGCACGCACCTTCGTAGAATTCTACCGCGTACCGGATGCCCACATCGGCTACCTCGCTGGCTTCTTTACCATGGGAATGCTGTTGAGCCTGCCAATGGTTTTGATCGGCATTGTCGTCGTAATTTGGGCTCTCAAAAGAAACACGGAAATCAAAGAAGCAAAATGACCAGCTCTGCGTCCACGCCACTTCAGGAAAAAATCAAAAAACGCATCGCGGACCATGGTCCAATGACCCTCGCTGAATATATGGGCATATGCCTTTCTGATCCCGAGCATGGCTACTACATGCGCCAGCAGCCATTCGGGACGAAAGGTGATTTCACCACGGCACCAGAAATCTCACAGCTGTTTGGCGAGCTGATCGGTGCCTGGCTTATGCATCAATGGCTGTCGCAGGATTTGAAAGGCCCAGTGCATCTGGTCGAAATGGGTCCGGGCCGCGGCACTTTAATGAAAGACATCCTGCGCGTTATCTCGTTACGCCCGCAGATGCTCGCCAACATTCAGATTCACCTGGTCGAAACCAGCCCATCCTTACGCAAAGCACAGCGCAAACTGCTCAAAGCCTACACAATCAAGTGGCACGACACGCTGGAGACCATCCCGGATGGACCAACCCTGCTCGTTGCCAATGAACTTTTCGATGCTCTCCCGATCCACCAGTACCAGCTCACCGAGCAAGGCTGGCGTGAACGATGTGTTGGGCTGGATGACGACGGCAATCTGACATTTGGCATCGGCTCAGGCACTCTGTCTCCGGCTGACGTCGCCAAAGCCGGTTTGCAGGCAAAACTGGGCGATACGCTGGAGCTGTCTCCAGCCTCCACCGCAATTGCCTCACAAATCGGTCAGCGCCTCAAGGCAGACGGCGGTGCTGCTCTGCTCATAGATTATGGGTATGCAAAGACGGCCACAGGTGACACGTTTCAGGCTCTCAAGAAGCACGAGTACGTCTCCACGCTGGAACATTGCGGCGAAGCGGACTTAACCGCCCACGTCAACTTTCAGGCACTCGCCAGCGCAGCCACTGCAGAAGGGGCAAACGTGCACGGCCCAATCGGTCAGGGCGAGTTTCTCCTCGGTCTTGGACTACTGGAGCGCGCAGGACAACTTGGGACTGGCAAGTCCACACTGGATCAGGACCAGATCCGCAAGGACGTGGAGCGCCTCGCAGCCGATGACCAGATGGGCACCCTCTTCAAAGTCCTTAGCATCACCAACACCTCAGAAAAACCAATTCCTTTCCAGAATTGAACGCATCGAAACAGGGAGAAGCCAATGATTAAAGTGCCAGAGCTTGAAGCAATGCAATGCTTTTCACATGGCTTCTTCACCCGCGAAGGAGGTGTTTCCTCCGGCATCTACAAAGGCCTCAACGTCGGCCTGGGCTCAAGCGATGTCCGTGAAGACGTTCTGGAAAACCGCCGCCGCGTCGCCGATCAACTCGGCACAACACCTGAACGGATGGTTACCCCCTACCAGATCCACTCGGCCAAGGTGCTGAACGTATCTGCGCCCTTTGCTGAGGAAGATGACAGGCGCGCAGACGCTCTCGTCACCAACACTCCCGGCCTCGCCATTGGCATCCTGACCGCAGACTGCGGCCCGATCCTGTTCGCGGATCCGGACAACGGAGTTATCGGCGCAGCCCACTCAGGCTGGAAAGGCGCCGTCGATGGCATCCTGCCCAACACCGTTCAAGCCATGCAAAAACTGGGTGCAAACCCGTCGAACATCACAGCTGTGATGGGCCCGATGATCTCACAGCAGGCTTATGAGGTTGGCCCGGAGTTTGTGGTGCGCTTCCTCGAACAGTCTCAGGACAACAAGCGCTTCTTCGTTCCCTCACAAAAGCCACTGCACAGTATGTTTGATCTACCGGCTTTCATTAAAGCCCAACTGGACAAACTTGGCCTCAAAGACGTCATCGACCTCAAACTATGCACCTATGCGGATTCGGATAGGTTCTTCTCCTACCGAAGAACCACCCATAACAAAGAACCAGATTACGGACGTCAGATATCAACTATCATGTTGACCGCCTGATTGTGCTGACGGACGAGCAAGAGTAAGTTCTGTTTCACATTGCTTTGCAAACTATGGATTGGGAGAAGACCATGGCCCTGCACTTTGCACCGGAAGAATTTGCTGAGCGCCGTGTTGCTCTGGACGCCAAACTCAAAGAGCGTCATCTCGATTGCCTGCTGATCTTCGCACAGGAGAGCATGTATTGGCTGACAGGTTTTGACACCTTCGGCTACTGCTTCTTCCAGTGCTTGATCTACCGCCCCGGTGAAGAACCTATCCTTCTCACCCGCTCCGCTGATCTGCGGCAAGCCCGCAACACCTCCAACCTCAAAGACATTCGCCTCTGGATGGACGTTGCAGGCAAATCTCCGGTTGGTCAGGTAAAAGAGCTTCTGTTTGATCTCGACCTGCTCGGCACCCGCATCGGCGTAGAGTATGACACCCACGGCCTCACCGCAGCCAACGGCCGGTTGCTGGACGAATCTCTGCACTCCTTTGCAGACGTCGATGACGCTTCCGACATCATAAAGGAGCTCCGTCTGGTCAAATCGTCAACTGAGCTGGAATATGTCAGAACCGCAGGCAAACTCGCCGATGCTGCTTTCCTTGCCGGTATGGAGGAAATCAAACCCGGAGCCGACGAAGGCCGCATTCTGGCTAAGATGCAAAGCGCAGTGTTTGAAGGCGGCGGCGACTATCCGGCAAACGAATTCGTCATTGGCTCAGGCCCAGACGCCCTTCTCTGCCGCTACAAATCTGGTCGCAGAACCCTCTCAGAAAACGATCAACTCACCATCGAATGGGCGGGGGTTTACCGCCATTATCACGCTGCCTCCATCCGCACAGTTATTCTGGGTGAGCCAACGCCGCGCCATCTGGAGCTCCACCGCGCCGCAAAAGATGCCCTTCTGGCTGTTGAACAAGCCATGCAGGTGGGCAACACGTTTGGCGACCTGTTTGCTGCACACGCCAACATTCTGGATGATCGCGGCCTGATGCCACACCGCCTGAATGCCTGCGGATACTCACTTGGTGCCCGCTTCACACCAAGCTGGATGGAGCCGCCCTACATGGCTTTCAAAGAAAATGCACATGAAATTCATGAAAACATGGTGTTGTTTATGCACATGATCATCATGGATTCAGACAGCGAAACCGCTATGACTTTGGGCCAAACTTACATCACACACGCAGATGGGCCTGAAAGCTTATCACAGCTTTCTCTCGACCTCCCTGTGAAGGCAGGGTAAAGACTGCCATAATTAACCTTTACGAATCTATTGGGGCACCCCACGCTGATTCTCTGAGTGGACTTTAAGGACTGACATGCTGAAGCTCGTACTTTTACCTCGGGTATTAATCATTGCCGCTATGGCAATTCTTGCAGGCTGTGCGGCAAACCCTCTTCCCCCTTCCAGCATCGGGGACATGATTGAAACCAAGTCAGCTCCTCCGACTGTCTCTCCGGCAAAAGCAACTTTTGCATTTGAGCAGCTGACCGGACTGCCTGGCAATATTGCCGACGATCTCTCTGAGCAACTGGGGAATCGCGCAGCAGCAGCGAATCTCAACCTTGTCAGACGCGTTGGTGCACCAGCAACGTACCGAGTCAAAGGATTCTTGACCGCGGCTGGCGATCAGTACACCACCACCGTCTTCTATGTATTTGATATTATTGACGCAAATGGAAACCGTGTTCACCGGATTGATGGCCAGGAGCAAACTGGCGGCAACTCTGGCGATCCATGGGCTGATGTTTCAAGCGACGCACTGCGAAGAATTGCGACCAGAACAATTGCTTCTTTAGAAGCATGGTTACACAGCAAGTGACCTAATAAAATCAAATAGATACACGATTACGCAGCTCAGCTTTTGCAAAAAAGCTGAGCTGCTGTGCGTTCTGGCTATTGTCGGCTTAAGACGAGGTTGCTAAAAGGCGCGCAAGGCGACCTGTCAGGACGCCTTACCAGAAGAAATCGGGTTCCACCAAGGGACGCAAATTTCCACCTCACCACCGACAAATGTCACAGGGTGAGATCAAAGCCCAAGAAGGACTTGCGGGTTATGAAAATCGTCGCGGGTAACTCCAATCGCGCGCTGGCCGAGCAAATTTCAAAGTATCTTGATGTACCATTGTCGAAGTGCCAGGTTCGCCGCTTTGCAGACCAAGAAATCTACGTTGAAATCCAGGAGAACGTGCGCGGTGAGGACGTCTTTGTCATTCAGCCTACAAGCTATCCGGCAAATGACCACCTCATGGAACTGCTGATCATCATTGATGCGCTCCGCCGTTCTTCAGCACGTCGCATTACCGCAGTGGTTCCATACTTTGGCTACGCCCGTCAGGACCGTAAGTCAGCGCCTCGTACGCCAATCTCTGCGAAACTTGTTTCCAACCTGATCACCAATGCTGGTGCAGACAGAGTGCTTACACTCGATCTGCATGCTGCGCAGATTCAGGGCTTCTTCGACATCCCTACCGACAACCTTTACGGTGCGCCGGTGATGACCCGTGACATCAAAGAGCACTATGACACAACCAACGTCATGGTTGTTTCTCCGGATGTTGGCGGTGTGGTTCGTGCGCGTGCACTAGCAAAGCGCATTGAAGCTCCTCTGTCCATCGTTGATAAGCGCCGCGACAAGCCTGGTGAATCCGAAGTCATGAACATCATCGGTGATGTGAGCGGCTACGATTGTATCCTTGTGGATGACATCGTCGATTCTGGCGGAACCCTTTGCAACGCAGCAGATGCACTTCTTGCTGCTGGTGCTAAGTCCGTCACGGCCTACATCACACATGGTGTCCTCTCAGGTGGCGCAGTGGCGCGCGTTTCAGCATCCAAGCTCAAAGAACTGGTAATCACTGATTCTATCGAGCCAACGGCTGCTGTTCAGGCTGCTCCAAACATCCGCACTATTTCTATCGCCCCACTCATGGGCGAAGCGATCAACCGCACATCGCAGGAACGCTCTGTTTCCAGCCTGTTCGATTCATAACGAGCTCTAATCACGAGCTTTGAGAAACCGGGGCACGCTCCGGTTTTTCTTATTGTAGGCTCAGCAGTTGCCCTTGCTCTTTCTGGGAGTATCGGTTATACGAGCCGCGTACGTCGACACCCTTGGAGGAGGCGTGCGAAGTTGGCCGTAGTTGAGCGCAGAAATCTGTCGCTCCCGCGGCCTTACTTTTATAATCAAACTAGGAGATTCCACCATGGCAAACAGCTATGAGCTGAAAGCACAGGTGCGTGAACGGGCCGGCAAGGGGGCCGCTCGTGCAGCTCGTCGTGAAGGTCTTGTACCAGCAGTAATCTACGGCGACAAAAAAGAAGCAGTGTCTATCAGCCTGCCAATTAAAGAAGCAACCATGACCCTGCATAAGGGCGGTTTCTTGTCTCACGTCGGCACAATCGACCTGAACGGCGAAAAGACTTCTGTAATTGCAAAAGACTTCCAGCTGCATCCAGTAAAAGACACTCTGATGCACGTTGACTTCCTGCGTGTTTCTGCAAACGCTACCCTGACCGTAGAAATCCCAGTGAAGTTCCTCAACGAAGAAACTTCCCCAGGTCTTAAGCGCGGTGGTGTTATCAACGTTGTACGTCACACTGTTGAAATGACTGTTCCAGCGAACGCTATCCCAGAAGCTCTCGAAATCGATCTTGGTGAAGCTGACCTCGGTTCTTCTCAGCATATCTCTGCTGTTAAGCTCCCAGCAGGTTGTGCTCCGACCATTACAGACCGCGACTTCACAATCTCCACGATTGTTGCACCAGCAGGTCTGAAAGAAGACGACGCTTCTGAAGAAGGTGAAGGCGAAGAGTAATTCTCTAACTAGGGCTTGGGACAATACCTATGAAGCTGTTAGTCGGCCTCGGTAATCCAGGCCCTAAATACGAGAGTAATCGTCACAATATCGGGTTCATGGCGGCAGATGAAATTCATCGCCGCCATAGCTCATTCAGCCCGTGGCGGGCTCGCTTTCAGGCTCAGGTTTCTGAAGGCACTTTGGCGGGTGAAAAAGTCCTGCTGATGAAGCCAATGACCTACATGAACGAATCCGGTCGTTCCGTAGGCGAAGCACTCCGTTTCTACAAGCTCACCCCACAAGATGTTGTCGTGCTCTATGACGAGCTGGACCTGCCTCCTGCGAAGTTCCGCATGAAGAATGGCGGCGGTCACGGAGGCCACAATGGCCTGCGCTCCATCACAGCACACATCACGGATGCCTATCGCCGTGTACGCCTTGGTATTGGCCATCCCGGCCATAAAGACCGTGTACATCAATGGGTCCTGGGTGATTTTGCAAAAGCGGATCAGGAGTGGCTTGAGCCTCTTCTGGAGGCAGTTGCAGACAACGCTCCTTTGCTTGCACAACATCACGACAACCAGTTCGCCAACAAGGTGACACTGGCAACACGCCCGGAAGGCTCTGGTAAACCTTACAAAAAGGACAGCTCTCGCGAGGCTGCTGTTAAAAAGAAGCAGGACCCCGCCAAGCCTGAACCAGAAAAAAAGCCAGCTCCAAAAGCAACGGGCTATCAGGACAAAGAAGCTAACAAAAAAGGGCCGCTCGCGTCAGCGCTTGAGCAGCTGTTTGGATCGAAAGGACAAGAATAAATGGGTTTTCAGTGCGGCATCGTCGGCTTGCCTAACGTTGGTAAGTCTACCCTCTTCAACGCTCTGACGAAGACAGCAGCGGCGCAGGCAGCAAACTATCCGTTCTGCACCATTGAGCCAAACACTGGTGATGTTGCTGTGCCAGATCCACGCCAGTCCAAGATTGCAGCAATCGCTGGCTCCAAAGAGATCATCCCGACCCGCCTGACTTTCGTAGACATTGCAGGCCTCGTGCGCGGCGCGTCCAAAGGGGAAGGCCTGGGCAACCAGTTCCTCGCTAACATCCGCGAAGTAGACGCGATCGCACACGTTCTGCGCTGCTTCGAAGACGACGACATCACGCACGTTGATGGCAAGATCGATCCAATCGCTGATGCAGAAACAGTCGAAACCGAACTGATGGTTTCTGACATGGAAAGCCTCGAAAAGCGTATTGCGCCGCTCGCTAAAAAAGCGAAGTCTGGCGACAAAGACGCCAAGATGGCTCTTCCGATTATGGAACAGGCACTCGCAATTCTTCAGGATGGTAAGCCAGTGCGCGCACTTGGCCTCACCGACCCGGAAGACGTCAAACAGCTCGAAATGCTGAACCTGCTGACATCCAAGCCAGTTCTCTACGTGTGTAACGTGGAAGAAGAATCAGCAGACAAAGGCAACAGCCTGTCCGCTAAGGTTCAGGCTATGGCAGAAGAGCAAGGCGCAGCCTCCGTTGTCATCTCAGCCGCGATTGAAGCAGAAATTGCACAACTGGAAGACGAAGAGCAGCGTGAATACATGGCTGACATGGGCTTGGAAGAGCCTGGCCTAGACCGTTTGATCCGCGCAGGCTACGACCTGCTGCACCTGATCACCTACTTCACAGCTGGCCCGAAAGAAACACGCGCCTGGACCGTATCAAGAGGCACCAAAGCCCCTCAGGCTGCTGGCGTCATCCATACGGACTTTGAACGCGGCTTCATTCGCGCACAAACCATCGCTTACAACGACTACGTTGAGCTTGGCGGCGAAAACCCGGCTAAAGAAGCAGGCAAAGCACGCGACGAAGGCAAGGAATACATCGTTCAGGATGGCGATGTGCTGCTCTTCAAGTTCAACACATAAGTCTATGGCACGATCGCTATAAAGCAAAAGGCGCTCAATCGAGCGCCTTTTTTATTGAAAAATCAATGAGATAAGAATCAAATATCTAACAAAACAATCTCACTGGAAGCTTCTGCCTCCACATCAGCCACATGGACTTCTTTCACGCCCTGCGCGATCAGCTTGTCAAGAATACTTGGCTCAACGCCGCTATCCACGATCAGCATGTCTGCCTGAGCGCATGAATTAGCAACGAACCGGCTCGGAACGCCAATCTTGCTGGAGTTACACAGCACCATAGTTCGCTTGCAAGACGCCATGACGGCCCGCGCAAACTTAGCTTCCTCTTCCACGTAGTACATGAGATCCCCCTCAGTGGACAAACCGACAGGACAAATGATCCCCCAGTCCGCCTCGAGGCTCTCAACCGTACCCAGAGCAATCGGCCCCAAAGCCCCCTGCCCATCGGTATAGAGATTGCCGCCAATCACATGGATGTCTGCAGCTGTCTCAGCCCCAATCATCATTGAGGCGACCGCATACGAGTTGGTCGAAACCTTTATCTGCGGCACCTGAGCAAGATGCTGCGCCAGGATTGTCATTGTGCTTCCGGACTCAACAACCACATGGTCACCAGTCTTGAAGAACGAAGTCGCCAGCCGACCAATCGCATACTTCTCGATGTAATGGCTGCGAAGCCTTACTCGATAGGCATCCTGATCTCGTGGCATGAGGAAGCAAATAGAATTATCGAAGAGTTCAAATTCCTCACGATCCGACAACACCTTCGCCAGACTGGTGAGTTCTTCAAAATCCATTCCTAAAATATCTGCCGCAGCAGTCAATGAAATACGTCTGTGGCGCTTAACCAGATTGGCGAGAACGTCCACCATTAAGTCACTAATCATCTAAATTGGCCTAGATCCCAGATACTATTCCGGTAGTAAACAATGTTCATTTTTATCGAAAAAGATTAAAATTTATCAACTGTTCAGAAGAATGAAATCTTCGCTGTCAGCATCCTCGGAAATCGCATGAAAAACGCGCGCTTTTCTAAGATGATGATCGACTTCAGCAAAGCCTAATTCCCCATTATTATCAGTAATAAAGACATCAACACCCTGCATTGTTTGCGCGGTATAGCGGCTGGGAACGCCCAATTTGGAACTATCATTCAACATCATAGTTTTCTGCGCACTGCGCTGCATAAGCAAGCTGGTTTCAGCATCAACTTTGTGGAAGTAGCAGGCCCCTTTTTGAATACACATGCTCGTCGGGCTCAGGACGGTCCAGTCCACCTTCAGATCACGAATACGCGCCTGTGTCTCTTCCCCATGAAGCGCAGTGGTATGCGCTTCCAACCTGCCGCCAATCAACTCAACATTACATGTACGACTATGCCGGACAAGGCTCTCCGCAATCAGCGGGCTTGTCGTCGCGATGGAGAGATTTTTCTTCTCTTTCAGATGATTGGCAAAAAGGGAAAGCGTACTGCCCGCCTCAATCAGCAAACTTTCACCATCCTTAATCAGGCTGGCAGCAAGTTTGCCAATGGCATTCTTCTCGGCAAACCGAGAGTGCATGCGCACGCTGATATCACTCTCTGCAATGGCCTCATTCGAAACCAGGGAACTGCCTCGCACGCGCATGATACTGTTGTTTTCCAGGCCATCAACGGCATACAGGATCTCATCGACAGAGCAATCCAGTACAGTGGCCAGTAAGGAGAGCCGTATCGTTCTATAGCGTCGCACCAATTCGATTATGCGGACGATCACAACACAACCCTCATATACAATTTTATTTAATCTTTCATAAAATTAGTCAAATACCGTTTGAATGTAAAGCTAAGATCGATTGCCGGTGATGTCGCGTCCAAAAATCACCTCGTCACGCAGCGGTATGCCGTGCAAGCCTGTGACTGGTATTTCTGGCTTTAACTTACGTTCCTCATCAATGACGCCCTGCACCACTTTTTCTAAGCGGAAGCCACGTCTTTGATAAAACCGAAATGCATCCAGATTGTCGTTAGAGGTCCGCACCATAATCCGGCCAAGGCCTTCCTGCCGCGCAGCATCAACGGAAGCATCCAGCAGAAGCGTACCAATGCCGCCCCAGCGTTGTAGCGAATCCAGCGTAAGGATCTCCCACTCCTGCTCACGCTTGATCAACGTAATCATCCCCACAAGACGCCCTTCATCCAGAGCGAGATATCCAGGCAGACGTGAGGCGTCCACCATTTCACCATCAAGCAATTGCTCAGGACTGGTCCACCGGTTTACGAGCAGTTCAACAACCTGCTCTCGATCTTCTGGTTCAATTGCTCTTACTTGGATTGACACGAAGAAGACTCCTGTTTGGCTTCTGGCCTGACTAGATCAATATCTTTTAACATTCGCAATTCAGTGGCAGTACGTGCCTGCCAGCCAGTGCGCTGCAGTTCGGGGACTTCGTTGTTCTCACATGGGTAACCTATGCAAAGATAGGCAACAAATTTCCAATTTTCAGGAACACCAAACAACTGTCCGATACTGTCAGGATTGAGAATAGACACCCAACCGACACCAATGCCTTTTGCTCTAGCAGCAAGCCAGAGGCAATTAATTGCGCTAACACAAGAATAAGCCAGCGTCTCTGGCATAGTCTGCCGTCCGAGCCCGCCTCCCTGCGTTGGATCAAGATCACAAAATACAGCAAATTGCAGCGGAGCATCAGTCAAGCCTTGCAGCTTGAGCTTGGTATAGCTTTCTGCCCGCTCCCCTTTATAGCCCTTGAGAGCTTCAGAATTTGCCTGTTGGAAATTGAGATAAACAGCCTCGCGGTTCGCAGGTTGGCTCATCTCGATAAAACGCCACGGCTGACTGTTGCCGACGCTTGGGGAAAGATCAGTTAACCGCAAAAGCTCATCAACAGTTTCGCGATCAATAATGTCCTGCTTAAAATGGCGCACATCCCGGCGCCATTTCAAAAGCAATTCAAAATCGTGATTGAAGGCCGCAGAAAACTGCGGGCCATTCTCTACAAAGGCGTCATTCAATGACCGGGAAACTCCACCAATGTCCTGACAGGAATATCGAGTGCTTCCAGTTTTGCACGTCCTTGCAGTTCTGGCAAATCGACAATGAAGCACGCAGCCACGATGTCGGCCCCAGCGCTTCTCAGAAGCTTCACAGCAGCTTCTGCGGTCCCACCAGTCGCAATCAGGTCATCAACCAGAATAACCTTCTCACCGGGCTTTACAGCATCACAGTGGATCTCAATGGTATCGGTACCATACTCCAGCTCATATTCCTGCTCGATGGTCTTAAACGGCAGCTTACCCTTCTTACGCACTGGCAAGAAACCGGCGGAGAGCTGGTGAGCCACAGCACCACCAAGAATAAAGCCGCGCGCCTCGATACCAGCAACCTGCTCAATCTTGGAGCCAGCCCAAGGCTGTACCAGTGCATCAACCGCACGGCGGAAGGCGCGAGGATCACTCAGCAGTGTTGTGATATCGCGAAACAGAATACCTTCCTTTGGATAGTCTGGAATGGTCCGAATGGACGCAATCAGCTCCTCTGAGATACTGTTAGTTATGTCAGTCATGGTCATTTCCGCGTTTGAATTGCATAGTTTTTGTAAGAAGCCCTTCAACGAGAGCCCCATAAGCGATCTGTGCTCGATTATTTGCGCAGCACACGTCCAGCAACAGCATCAAGCTTTGCAAGCAGTGCCGGGTCTCTTTTGTCCTCAGCAGTCATAATCGCAAAATCAAGTGCCGTGTTGGAACCAACCGGGCACTGCTGGTGCTCTCTCGGCAGTTTCCGGGCAACAGCTAGGACAAGCTTCTGAGCACTTTCCACGTTCTCGTGTAGAACCTTGATGATCGCGTTGATATCTACGTTTCCGTGGTCGGCATGCCAACTGTCGTAATCCGTTACCATCGCCACAGTTGAATAACTGATTTCCGCTTCACGGGCCAGCTTGGCTTCCGGCATGTTTGTCATGCCAATAACGTCACAGCCCCAGGAGCGGTAGAGGAGGCTTTCTGCCTTGGAAGAAAACTGAGGCCCTTCCATAGCCAGATAAGTACCGCCGCGGCTATACGTAAGGCCCTCTTCTTGACAGGCACTTTCAACAACATCCACCAGCAGTGGCGAAATTGGATCAGCAACGGAGACGTGCGCCACGCAGCCTGTTCCAAAGAAGCTCTTTTCGCGCGCAAACGTACGATCGATGAACTGGTCAACAAGAACGAAAGTTCCCGGTGCATATTCCTCTTTCAAGGACCCGCAGGCGCTGACGGAAATCAGGTCTGTGACACCAGCCCGCTTAAGCACGTCAATATTTGCGCGATAATTGATCTCGGTTGGAGAGTGCACATGTCCGCGACCGTGACGAGGCAGGAAAACAACCTTCAAGCCACCAATCTCGCCGATACAAACATCATCACTTGGCTCACCCCACGGGCTTTCAATCCGTTCCCATCGGGCATTTTCAAAACCAGGGATATTGTAGAGGCCAGAACCTCCGATAATGCCCAGAACCGCCTGCATATCGCTCTCTCCGCTTTGCCTGTGTCGGCGCAACCTTACCTGATTCACTGATAGGAAGTTGGCGGTACATCAAATCCAGCCCGCAACCCCAAAAAAAAGGGCTACCCGATTAGGATAGCCCTTTTTGAATTTATAAATGTGACCTTAGTGGTCAACATCTCTCCAGATCTTACGCTTTGTAAAGTACAGCAGCGATGCGAACAGGATCAGGAATGCCATCACACCAAAGCCGATACGCTTGCGTGATTCCAGATGAGGCTCAGCAGTCCACATCAGGAATGCAGAAACGTCACGAGCATACTGATCAACAGTCATTGGAGAACCGTCGGAGTACTCAACCAGCTCATCAGAAAGCGGAGGCGCCATTGCGAGCGTGGACCCTGAAATGAAGCCAGGATTGTAGTACTGACCTTCTGGAACCTCAACACCCTCAGGTGCCTCATGGTAGCCAGTTAGCAGACCGTACAGGTAATCCGGACCGTTTTCCTGATACTGCGTGGCAACATCAAGAACAAACCAAGGGAAACCACGAAGGGCAGCGCGTGCTTTTGCCATCAAAGAAAGGTCTGGTGGGTAAGCACCATTGTTAGAAGCACGTGCAGCTTGCTCGTTCGGGAATGGTGATGGGAATTTGTCGAACGGCTTGCCGTCACGCTCAAACATTTCACCTTCACTGTCCGGGCCATCTTCGATGGTGTATTCAGCTGCAAGAGCCTTCACTTCATCAACAGAGAAACCTGGTCCGCCTTCCTCAGCAAGGTTACGGAATGCGACGTAGCTCAGTCCATGACAGGCAGAACAAACTTCCTGGTACACCTGGAAGCCGCGCTGCAGCTGCGCTTTGTCAAACTGACCGAATGGGCCAGCAAAAGACCAAGGCTGCTTTTCGACGTGAGGTCCTTCGCCAGCTGCAAGAGCCGGACCAGCTACAGCAAGACCTGCAACAACAGCCAGAGCACGAGCGCTTTTGAACATTAGATTTTTCATCTTTAAAATCCCCTGCCCTTAAGCCGCATCACTGGACTTACCCAGCACTGCATCGTTGATTGAGTCAGGAACTTTCCGAGGCGTTTCGATCAGTCCGAGAACTGGAAGAACGATCAGGAAGTGTGCGAAGTAGAGAACCGTAAAGAACTGGATCCAGGCAATGTATGGCTGCTCAGCAGGCTTAGATCCAAGCCACCCCAACATGATTGTGGTGAAGAAGAAGAGCCAGAAGAAGAACCGGTAAACAGGACGGTAATTCGCTGAACGAACTTTGGAAGTGTCAAGCCAAGGCAACACGAACAAGATCGCAATCGCACCGCCCATGGCAATCACACCACCGAGCTTGGAAGGAATTGGACCAATATCGAAAGTGATCGCACGCAGGATCGCATAAAATGGCAGAAGGAACCATTCTGGAACGATGTGCGCTGGTGTCACCATTGGGTTCGCTGGAATGTAGTTATCAGCATGACCCAGATAGTTTGGCAGGTAGAACACGAACCAGGAGAACAGGATCATAAAGACAACGATCGCGAACAGATCCTTCAACGTGTAGTACGGATGGAATGGAACTGTGTCTTTATCGGACTTAGGATCAACACCAACTGGGTTGTTGTTACCAGCAACGTGGAACGCCCAGATGTGCAGCATCACAACGCCAAGGATCACGAACGGCAGCAGATAGTGCAGTGAGAAGAAGCGGTTCAGTGTTGGGTTACCAACTGCAAAACCACCCCAGAGCCATGTGGTGATTGCTTCACCAACAACTGGAACTGCAGAAAACAGGTTCGTAATAACCGTTGCACCCCAAAGAGACATCTGGCCCCAAGGAAGTACGTAGCCCATGAATGCGGTAAGCACCATGAGGAAGAACAGCAACACACCCAGGATCCATGCAATTTCGCGCGGCTCTTTGTAAGAACCGTAGTACATACCGCGGAAGATGTGGATGTACACTGCGAAGAAGAACATGGATGCACCGTTTGAGTGCAGATAACGCATCAACCATCCGTAGTTCACATCGCGCATGATGTGCTCAACGGATGCAAATGCGAGCGCATCATTCGGCGTGTAGTGCATTACCAGAACGATACCGGTAATGAGCTGAACAACGAGCACGAAAAATGCGATACCGCCGAAGGTCCACCAGTAGTTCAGGTTCTTCGGGGTAGGAAACGCAACAAAACTCCCATGTACAAGGGAGAGTACCGGCAAACGACGCTCAAGCCATTTGGCGCCAGCGTTTTGCGGTTCATAAGTAGAATGACCAGCCATAGCTGCCTCCTGAAAGGGCCTCGTCAGCCGATTACAACAACGTCGTCGCTGGAAAACTTGTAAGGCGGCACGAGCATGTTTTCTGGAGCCGGGCCTTTACGAATACGACCAGCAGTGTCGTAGTGGGAGCCGTGACATGGGCAGAACCAGCCGCCGTATTCACCAGCTTCACCAAGAGGCACACAGCCCAGGTGCGTACAAACGCCAACCATAACCAGCCAGGCTTCTTTGCCTGTCGTAGCGCGGTTTGCGTCAGATGCGTCCGCACCATCTTCTAGGTTAGCATTACGTGCAAACTGGTCTGGCAGATCAGCAATAGGCACTTCTGTCGCTTCAGCGATCTCTTTTTCCGTACGTTGACGGATAAAGACCGGCTTACCACGCCAGGTCACAGTGATGGATTGCCCGACTTCAACCGCAGAAACATCAACTTCGATAGAAGCCAAAGCCAGTGCAGATGCATCGGGGTTCATCTGATGGATAAAGGGCCAAGCCAGAGCTCCCGCACCGACCGCGCCCACGGCACCGGTCGCGATGTAAAGAAAATCGCGGCGTGACGGTTCAGCCGTGTCCGTGTGTTCCAAGGTCGCGTCCTCTCGAAACAAAATTGAAAGAGAACACCTACGATCTCTTCTGTGAGGACAGGCCCGCAACCAGTCAAAACCGGTCACTGTCTATACACCGCAAAGAAGACATAGGTGAAAATGCGCTAAATACGCACTTATATTGACGGATGCTATCTGCCACCAATGGTCGCACTTGTCTAGACTGGTTAAAAATTTGCGGACTTATTGTCGCAGACAACTTGGGCATAAGAGGAAAAAAACGGGATCAATTGAGATTTTGACACGCAAATATGAGTCAAAAGTCGAGTGGTTCGGGGACCCTAGGACGCAAACTCGCCCCGAACCACTTTTAGTTTAAACCGCTTGATTCCCTGTCAGGAATCCCTATTCGGCGGCAACTTGTGCAAGGAAACCGCCAGATTGGTGGTTCCAGAGGTTTCCATAGATACCTTCGGATTTCAGAAGTTCCTCATGGGTACCCATCTCTACGATCTTGCCTTGATCCATGACAATGAGGCGATCCATTGCCGCAATTGTGGAAAGTCGGTGGGCAATTGCAATAACCGTCTTACCTTCCATCAACTCAAACAGGCTTTCCTGGATCGCAGCCTCCACTTCTGAATCCAAAGCAGACGTTGCTTCGTCCAAAACAAGGATCGGAGCATCCTTAAGCAAGACACGCGCGATGGCGACGCGCTGGCGCTGTCCGCCAGAGAGTTTCACACCGCGCTCACCCACCAGAGTATCAAAGCCAGTCCGTCCTTCCGGATCTTTCAGGCCGTCAATAAACTCCAGAGCATGAGCCCGTCTCGCCGCTTCGCTCGCCTCTTCCAGAGTTGCACCATCTTTGCCGTAGGTGATGTTCTCCAGAATAGTCCGATGCAGCAAAGACGTGTCCTGAGAAACCACACCAACATTCTGGCGCAAGCTCTCTTGCGTCACGCCGCGAATATCCTGACCATCAATGGCAATGCGTCCACCTTCCAGATCATGGAAGCGCAGCAGCAAGTTCATCAGGGTCGATTTACCCGCACCCGAGCGACCAACAATCCCGATTTTCTCACCCGGCTTAATGTTGAGCGTCAGGTTTTCCAGAACGCCGCTGCCTTTGCCATAGTGGAACTTCACATCTTCAAAGCGAATTTCCGCGTCAGAAACAACAAGCGCTTTCGCATCTTGCTTATCAGTGACCTCAGTATGCCGGGACAACATGCCCAATCCGTCCTGAACCGTACCGATATTCTCAAACAGACCAGCAACTTCCCAAAGAATCCACTGAGACATACCCTGCAAACGCAAGGCCAGACCAATCGCAATCGCGATATCACCAGTCGTCACCAAAGCCCTCTGCCAAAGCCAGATGGACAGAGCGCCAAGAGACAACAAGAGCAGATTATTGATCAGCGTCAGGCAGATGTTCAGCTTTGTCACATTCCGCATCTGCTTATGCACGGTATCCATGAAAGTGCTCATGGAACCTTTGGCATAGTCTTCTTCACGCGATGCATGTGAAAACAGCTTTACGGTCGAGATATTCGTATAGGCATCAACGACATGACCAGTCATCACAGACCGGGCATCTGCTTGCTTCTTGGAAATACGCTTAAGCTTGGGAACAAAGACGTACATGACGAGGAAGTAGGAGAGCAACCAACCGATCATCGGCAATGCAAGACGCCAATCTGCGCTCACAAGCACAACAAGCGCAGCCAGAAAGTAAACAATTACATAGACAAATATATCGACAATACGCGTAATAACTTCCCGCACAGCAAGAGAGGTCTGCATCAGCTTGTTAGCAATGCGACCTGCAAAGTCATTATGAAAGAAAGTCAAACTCTGTCGAAGTAACTGCCGGTGCCCCTTCCACCTGATCAGCATTGGATAGTTACCAACCAATCCCTGATGGAAGAACATTTCCCACACTGCTGACATGATCGGCGAAATCACAAGAAGAACAACACCCATCCAGATCAGGTGGCCCCAGTTGTCGGCAAAGAACGTTTCCGGGTCTTCGGTGCCTAACCAGTTCACCAAATCACCCATAAACGTAAAGATGACCACTTCAATTACAGCAATAGATGCAGCGAAAAAGGCGATCACAACAAGTAGTATTGAAACAGGCTTGGTATAATACCAGATAAACCCCCAAAACTTACTTGGAGGAGTCTCGATCTCTTCCATTTTGAATGGGTCAATAAGCTTCTCAAAATAAGAGAACATGACAAATCCCAATTAAGATATTTGGTTTGCGAGGTGCGCTACCACGTCAACATGGTAAGAGGATGACGGCTGCTTACTGCAGCCGCTCATCTCGATCGTAAGGATCCCGGTTATCTTTCGGAGAGCCGGAAAAAGTCCAGATAACACTGGCAATTCCAACCCCAACAGCAAAAGCTCCAACCAGGGTATCAATCAAACGTCCCTGAAACAGAGAGCCAGCCTCGTTGATTCCGTTTGCTCTTACAATTTCTACCGTAGCCAACTCTGCGTAGAGCGTTGGAATAATTGTAAAAAATGCGATTCCAGCACTAATCATCAAGAACCAGAATGCGTGCCCAAGGCTTTGAGAAAACGTTCCTTTTTCAGAACCAGCCGAGCGCACATACCGGCCACCATCAACCGGAATTTGAGATGCAGAATCGTCACGGGACGCGATCTGCGCCCAGATAAATGACGTAATCATTGGAGATACTCCGACAACATATGCATGCAACCGCAGACGTAATACGTCCGTGAAGAGGGCTGCATTAAGAAAATACGAGCTAGAAAGTGTTGGAAATCCGCCTTCTAAGCGGAAACGGCGTAACCTGCGTTTTTGGCGGGATGCATAGCGCATGCGCCAGTCGCTGGGAGAACATTTACGTTCACGAGCACAAATTCAGTATTCATGTATGTCTCCCTAGTTCCAACGTTAAAAAATAGCTGATCGGGCGATCAGCAACTCGGAGAGTCTCGTCAAGTAAGATGAGGGCTCTCGGCCGGTGCGAAATGCTTATACTCATAAAGGCGGAGATATGCCTAGCCCCAAAAAATACGGAAAACCACTTTAGGATGTGGTGTATCTTTTTCGCAACACATATCACGAATTCAGATAGAATCTCTTGATTTCCATTAGGTTTCACCCACCGGAACGCTCCACCTATCAACAAACTCTATGATTTTTCTGGAGATTTTCCTTGGGTTCCTCTAGATGCCCAAGAGATGCTTCCATAAGCCAATCTTTCAGGAAACAACGCGAGCACCCGACAACATGCCAGATATTGCCCTTTACCAGCCAGACATTCCGCAGAACACCGGAACCCTATTACGGCTGGCCGCTTGCATGGATGTGACGGTACACCTGATCGAACCGGCAGGCTTCCCCCTGTCTGATCATGCACTTAAACGGGCTGGCATGGATTACATCGAACGCGCCAAACTCCAACGTCATATGGATTGGGAGAGTTTTCGTGAATGGCAGTTAGCCGAAAAACGCCGACTTATCCTCATGACCACCAAAGGATCACGCCCTTATACGCAGTTCGCGTTCAAGAAAGAGGACCTGATCCTGATGGGTCGCGAAAGTTCTGGCGTGCCGGAAGATATCCATCAAGTTGCTGATGCAAGACTGCTGATTCCTATGAAGAACGGCATGCGCTCTCTCAATATGGCCGTTTCCACTGGCATGGTCCTGGGTGAAGCTCTTCGTCAAACAGATTGTTTTTGAATAAAACACAACCTAAACTAGTTGCGTTGTTGAATGCGTTGCTTTGCGCGATTTAGGTTTTTATTGCGATGTTTGAGAGTCTTTCGAGAAAATTCGCTCATCTGTTTTGCTTTGCACTTTTGCTGTCAGTTCCAAAGTCTACTTTCGCAGGAGCACCGGTCGAACCCGTCCTCCATGCCAATCTGCATGACGAAGCCGTCCTGAATCGATACCTCCACCTGCTGGACGAGATATACCCCTGCGAATGGCATGATGCACACACACGAAGCGGGTATAACCTTTACGACCTCGGCAACGGCGTCGAGGTGCTCGAGTTCTCCTGCACCGTTGGCATACACAATCTGGCGAACCTCTATATCCGTCGCACCAAAAACTCAAACCAGCCTGCAAAACTCGTCTCCCTCGATCGTCCTGAGGACCAGCCAGTCACCAGCCAGTACATTCTGTTCAACAGCTTTTGGGACCACAATCGCGGCGCTCTCACCAGTTTCACAGTGGATCGCGGCCTCTCTGACTGCGGCTCTTTTGAAGTCCACCGCTTCACACCCAAAGGGTATCTGGAACTCGTGGAGTATCGCGCCAAGCGGCAGTGTGACGGCAAATTCCGTGAGCCAACGGATTACCCGTTGATCTACCCGCCAAGGTAAAAGCGACCAGCAAGTCCGTTAAAGCCCGAGGCTTCTTGGTAAGCGCGATGAAACCAAGAGTTTTAGCGCAAGAGTAAGGCTGGCAAGGCATCTTCAGGGACACAGCCAGAAGACTACAGCGTATCTCCGAAAAGTGGAAATCGGTTTTCGGATAAAGATACGCAAAACAAAGACTAAAGCAGTTCATATGTTTCAACTTAAATGCGAACTGCTTTAGGGTTGTCCAAAGAGGAAGATCGCCGTGTTCCAAACCTTGCCCCGAACATTCACAACCTGTTTTGCAGCAACCATTCTCTTCGAAACTCTACTGGCAAGCTCGTTACACGCCGAACCTGTCAAACCCGTCACACAGCACGATCCATCAATCCTGAACCGCTACATAAACATGCTGAATGCAGCCTACCCCTGTGATTGGGAAGACGCCTACGACTTAACCGGCAACCACGTCTTGCAGTTCAGCAAGGACGTAAAGGTGCTGGAGTTCATGTGCGCCAACAACCTTTACAACATGGCCCACCTCTACATCCGTATAGATGCCCGTCAGCCCAACAACGCCAAGCTGCTGACCTTTGAACGCCCAAAACACGAAGGCAACGACAACCCTGACGTGGTCTTCAACGGTGTCTGGGACATCAAGACCGGAGATCTGACCAGCTTCACGGAAGGCCGCGGGCTGGGAGATTGTGGCACCTACGAGGTTCACAAGTTCACCTCCGACGGCTACCCCCAGCTGATGGAGTTCCGTGCCAAGCCCGAATGTGACGGCAACTATGTCCAGCCTGAAAAGTATCCAGTCATCCTCGACAGATCCAAATAGCTCCATGCACCGTTCCGCCTCACCTGTACTTCTCAGTTGCGCTCCCTTACATAGAACAGCAAAGAACGCTTTGCGCTCAAGGAGGGACTATGAGCGATACACAAAACACGCTTCCAGCAGATCTGGAAGACAAAAAACAAGAGGCATCCGCGTGGTTCAGCCAGCTGCGTGACAACATTTGCAATGCCTTTGAGCAGCTGGAAGTAGAAGTCGGGGAACTGGACGGCCCCCTCTCCGACCAGCCAGCGGGACGTTTCGAGCGAACCCCATGGGAACGTACAGACCACAGCGGCGGCCACGGCGGCGGCGGTGTCATGTCCCTGATGCATGGACGTGTGTTCGAGAAGGTTGGCGTACACGTCTCCAGCGTACACGGTGAGTTCTCGCCAGAGTTCCGCGACCAGATCCCCGGTGCCAGCGAAGACCCACGTTTCTGGGCCTCCGGCATCTCCCTCATCGCCCACATGCACAATCCAAATGTACCAGCAGTGCATATGAACACCCGCATGGTCGTCACCACCAAGCAGTGGTTTGGTGGTGGAGCAGACCTGACACCTGTACTCAGCGCACGCCGCACGCAGGAAGATCCGGACACTGTCGAATTTCATGAGGCTATGAAAGCAGCCTGCGCAGACCATCCAGGGGCTGATTACGAGCACTTCAAGAAGTGGTGCGACGAGTACTTCTATCTGCCTCACCGCAACGAAGCACGCGGCATCGGTGGCATTTTCTACGACCGCCACAACACCGGCGACTGGAATGCAGACCTTGCCCTCACCAAATCCGTCGGCAACGCCTTCCTCGACATCTACCCAAAGCTGATCCGCAAAAACTTCCTGACCCCATGGACGCTCGAACAACGTGAAGAACAGCTGGTCCGTCGTGGCCGTTACGTAGAGTTCAACCTCCTTTACGACCGCGGCACAATCTTCGGCCTCAAGACAGGCGGAAACGTCTCCTCCATCCTGTCCTCCATGCCACCCGTGGTAAAGTGGCCATAAGCCACAACAGAATAAAGAAGCTCCCCACCCCACGTGTTGGGGAGCTTCCTGTCTCTTTGGAAGTGAAAACCAGCTTAAGCGCTCGGCCTGACAATGAACGACATGGCAGAACTGCCAGTCTCACTTTCCAAACTTCTCCCCTTCAAACGCTTGATCAGATCACGCGCTTCCAGCGGTGGTTGTTGCTCCTGCCGTCTGTAATCAGAACAATCCCGATTACGATGCAAAAGCCCGAGACTAAACAGCTCACGCCTTAACAAAGCAGGGTCGGCAAAACAGTGCCCTTCCTTGAGCAGCATGTTGATCTCTTTCTCCCGAAGCGATGCACCAGCCGGAATAAGGGACCACAACTGCCAAAGACAAAGCACCTGAACCTGCCGCCGTGACGGCCAGCTCACCAATCGCCCCAAATCATCAAACTGATTGAGGGCGCGCTCAACAAGCCGATGGTCTACCGTCTCGACAACCGGCTCGGTATCGAGGCGACGACCCGCAGAATGCGAAGCTCTTAGATGCTGAAAGTTCTGGAAACCCGCCGCTTTGGCGAGCATGTTCATCAACTCCACATGCGAGGGAGCATCACCGCGAGATTTCATCTGGCGGGCAACACTACGCGCAAACGTGGAGATATCAGGCGAACGAAGAGGGACTGGGACTCTCGACATTGAAAAATCCTCTCGAGCCGCATTACATTTTCGTGGTCGCTGGCTTGCGAAGCGGCATCGGACAAGAATGTCGATTGCTGTCGAAGTGAATGGCAGGTTTAGCTCCCCTTACGGGGCAGCGACGCCTTGGGAACTGCCGACCGATGATGACAATAAAAGCGCAAACCGCGAAATGTCAACACGCAGCAGTTTTGGGCGTCACCCATTTCAACCACTCAGGTTACAGAACTCCGCAATGCATCTGCACGCCCGGCCTTCCGCAATCCCATCGCCACACAGCCGGCTATAATCACGAAGGAAATCCACTGCGGCATATCCATCAGGTTAGCCAACTGGGTGATGCCGTAGTAGATGAACAGCAGCGTGAACCCGCCATATTGCCCAATCACCACCCAGGCAACACCAGCGACCAGTTCCTCTCTAAAGGCAGCTGCCAGCAACAACACGCCGTTCACCAGCATCACCACAGTGATTCCATGCCAGACCACCGACAACACCGCGATCACCACAGGATGAAGATCACTGCCCAATACAGGATCATGGATCTCTGGCCCACCCAGAAACACATGTACCAGCATCAATAGCAACGACAGGATACCAGAAGCCAAAAGCCACTTATTCATTGGAATTCTCTCATCTTTGATTACATACGGTAGCGTATGGTAGCTTAAAGCTGGACCCTGTCAATACGGTAGCGTATGGTGAAAGAATGACAGAGAAAACCAAACTCTCAGCGCTGGACTGGATCAAAGGCGGCTTCCGCTCGCTAGCCGCGAATGGACCTCAGAGCCTGAAGGCCGAAGCGCTTGCCAGAACACTGAAGGTGAGCAAGGGCTCGTTCTATTGGCACTTCAAGGATGTTGCTGCTTTGAAAAAAGCAATGCTGGACCATTGGGAGCAATTAGCCACACAACAAATCATCGCGCAGGTCGATGCAGGCAGCCCCGCCCCCAAACAGCGCCTCTATGATCTGATCGAGATTGCAGCAAGTGAGGTCTCATTGGAGTATGGCGCAACCGGCGTTTCCTCCGCGATCCGCAACTGGGCCCAGTTTGATGATCTCGCCGGCGCCTATATGAGTAAAATTGATCAGCGGCGTCTGGAGTACGTCGAGCAATTATTTTCTCAAATCCCCCAAACCCAAAGAAATGCAAAGATCAACAGCCAGATCCTTTATGCAACGCTCATTGGGGCTCAGCAGTTAGAGGAGGCAGACCAAAAAGCCTGCCTGAAACACACTCTGGACATCATGATGAGTGGCAACCGTCCTACCCCGGCCTGACCATTTTTTCTGGCCGGACAACACGATCAAACTCTTCCGCAGTCACATAACCCAGACGAAGAGCTTCTTCCTTCAGTGTGGTCCCGTTCTTATGGGCAGACTTGGCAATCTCGGTTGCTTTGTCATAGCCAATGGTGGGTGCAAGCGCTGTCACCAACATCAGGGACCGCTCCAACAACTCTTCAATACGCTCAATGTTTGGCTCAATGCCAACAACACAGCGGTCCGCAAAGCTCACCATGCAATCGGCCAGAAGCTCAATGGATTGCAGCAGGCTGTTAGCAATCACAGGTTTGAACACGTTCAGCTCAAAGTGCCCTGTCGATCCACCCACACTCACCGCTGTCTGATTGCCCATCACCTGAGCGCAGACCATGGTCACCGCTTCACACTGAGTCGGATTCACCTTACCCGGCATGATAGAAGAGCCCGGCTCGTTGGCTGGCAGACTGATCTCACCAAGACCGGAACGCGGACCGGAGGCAAGGAAACGAATGTCATTGGCAATCTTCATCAGCGAACAAGCCAGCGTGTTCAGCGCACCATGTGCAAACACAGCCGCATCATGCGTGGCCAGTGCCTCAAATTTATTGACCGCTGTCACAAATGGCAGGCCTGTCACCTCACTCACGTGAGTAGCAAACGCACTGGCAAACTCTGGCGTTGAATTAAGTCCGGTTCCCACGGCTGTGCCACCCTGCGCCAGCCGATAAAGCCCCACAAGGCTCTGCTCAATACGCTCCTTGGAATACTCCAGCTGCGCCACATAACCAGAAAACTCCTGCCCCAATGTCAAAGGCGTCGCATCCTGCGTGTGCGTCCGGCCAATTTTCACGATATCCGCAAAGGCCGCCACCTTAGCTTCCATCGTGTCGTGCAGATGCGTCAAAGCGGGCAGCAGCACCTTGTTGATCTCACAAGCTGCCGCGATGTGCATGGCCGTCGGGAAGGTGTCGTTGGAGGACTGCCCCATATTCACGTGATCGTTGGGGTGTACAGGAGACTTGGTGCCGATCTGTCCGCCAAGCAACTCAATGGCACGGTTGGCAATCACCTCGTTGGTGTTCATGTTGGACTGTGTGCCAGACCCTGTCTGCCAGATCACCAGAGGAAAATGTGCGTCCAGCTTGCCGGAAATCACCTCGGTCGCTGCCTGACAAATGGCCTTGCCCAGATCTTCTGACAAACGCCCCTCTTCCATGTTCACCCTGGCAGCAGCCAGCTTCACCGCGCCCAATGCATGGATCAGCGCAGGCGGCAGATGCTCCCGGCCAATGGGAAAGTTGATCAGAGACCGTGCGGTTTGCGCGCCCCAATATTTGCCAATGGGAACATCCAGCACACCAAAACTATCGGATTCCTGCCGCATACCATCAGAATTTTGATCAGACATTGACACTTTCCTCTCAAGCGCAGTCCCGAAAAAGGAACGATCCCCTTCAGGCGAGAACACACGACAACGAAACCATAAAACAGTTTAGACAACCCTGCCATGAAGCACAGGGCTTCATCAACCACAGGCGAACAAAACGTGAATTTCCGGTGCATGAACGCCGCGGTTCAATTTACATTCGTGAGCCAACCTGCTTATTCTCAACCATACCTACCGAAGATATATCAAAAAAGTTTCACCAGATGTCTATGCCCCCTCTCTCGGCGATCGGTATTGAGAATTACCGATCCGTACATAAGCTGTTCATGCGAGTTGGTGCCGTCAACGTGTTTGTCGGCAACAATGGCGTCGGTAAAACCAACCTCTACAAGTCGCTTGAACTTCTACAGCAAGCCGCACTGGGCCGTATCACCCGCGCCGTTTCAGAGGAAGGCGGCGTAGACAGCGTCATGTGGGCAGGAGAGCTGAAAACCCACGAAAAGAAGCGCATCATCCTGCGTGCCGATCTGGGGGATCTTTCCTACCGCATCCAGCTGGGTCTGCCCAACCCGATCTCTGATCCCGCCCTGCCCTATGAGACCATGGTGAGAGAAGAAGAACTAAACCTTCTGACAGGCTCCAAGTCTGTCGTGCTGATGAACCGCAAAGGCCCAAGTGCCTTTCTGCGCGCCAGCAACGGCAGCAAAGTAACCTACGACAACGAACTTCTGCCTTCCGAGACGGCCCTCGCCAGCATTCGCGATGGCAGCCAGTTTCCGGAGTTAGATCTGGTCCGCCGCGCAATTGCAGACTGGCGTTTCTACCACACCTTCCGCAGTGATCGGGACAGCCTGTTACGTCGTCCAAGCCCCAATGTCACCACCCCAACGCTCTCATCAGACGGCAACGATCTCGCAGCGGTTTTCGCAACGCTGAAGGAAATCCGCAAGGACACCTTCTATCTCCAGGAAGCGGTCGATGATGCCTTCCCCAACAGCAAGCTGATCATCGAAGCCAATGGGCAGGATTGCCGCTTCGCATTACAGACACCGGAAATCCGCCGCCCCTTCCCCTCTCAGGAACTGTCGGACGGCACATTGCAATATCTCGCCCTGCTTGGCGCTATGTTGTCCTACCGCCTGCCCTCCTTCATTGCCCTCAACGAACCCGAAGCCAGCCTGCATCCTGACTTGCTGGAACCACTCGCCAAAGTCATTGCCAAAGCCTCAGAGCGCAGCCAGATCTGGCTCGTCACACATTCTGAGCAACTTGCTGATCATATTGCCAATCATGCAGGGGCATACCCAAGGCGCATTTATAAAGAAAACGGCCAGACCGGAATTGATGGCCTGAAAATCACCGGCGAATTCGTCGGAGAGGAGTACTAAGTTTGACCCCAAAGGGCTTGATTGTCTGCCTTGCCACCATGGTAAGCTGGGCGTTTCTGATTGTCATAAGCAAAGGCTTGCTGCTTACTTACAATCTTGATCCATGGATCTTCACTATCATTCAGCTGATGTTTGGCGGCCTGTTCCTCATCGCCGTCAGCCGAAAGCTGGGCGCAACAATGGATGCGCTCAAGAGCCCTTACACCTGGGCCTACGGGGTTGCCCGTGTCCTCTCCGCAGCCTGTTTCACAGCCTCACTGTTGTACATCAGTGCGGCGAACGCAGGCTTTTTCGGCCTTGTCTCCGTTCCGTTTTCAGCGCTCGCCTTTGCTCTCCTGTTTTTCCGGCTCCCCACCGCTCTGGAACTGCCCGGTCATCTGATCATTATTCTTGGCGTTGTTCTGTTGATCTCCTCGCTGGAAGGCACCTACTCCAACCCCGCCGTCTATCTGATGATCTTCTCGGAATTTGCAGTGGTTGCCTCCGTTATTATCGCTGAATTCCACCCGCAAAATCAGGGAGATGATCTGAAGGAACGTGCCTCGCTCAGCGGTGTCATGCTGGTGGCCAGCGCGTTGATCATGCTCATCGCCCTCGCCGCCCTCTCTCTCATCACCGATGGCCCTGCAGCAACACAGCAAGCAACGGACTGGACCAACAACCTGCCGCTCATCGACCTGACACAGGTCTGGAGCCCAACCATGTGGCTCGCGGCCATTTGTGTCGGCATAACCCTGCGCGGTGTGTCAATGTTCCTGTCCATGCAGGCGATTAATTTGGTTGGCAGTCAGAACTACGTTGCCACAATCGCCGCCCTGCCGTTCACCTCATTGCTGTTTGAGCTCATCGCTGACAAAGCTGGCTATCTGCCTCAGACCCTACTAGATCCAATCGCCATCCTGGCAGGCGTCATCATGACAGCGGGTTCACTGGGCATTCTCTGGGCACGCCAGCGCAAGTTCAAAACAGCCGCCGCATTCTCATAGCTTTAGAAAACCCGAGTATTTCTGAAAGCAATTGCTTACTCGCCTTCGCTAAGGTTTGGGCGAACAGCGAGTAAGCGAACATGACTGACAACAAGAGCGAACTGCCGGAAGTCACTGAACAACGCATTCTGGAAGCGTGGAGACTGTCAGGCTGGGCTGACCGCTTGCTGGAGGAAGCAGGCATCGGTGTCACCATCATCGATAAAGACGGCAAGCTGCTCTACTACAACAAATGGGCTTCAGAAAATCTGGATCGCCAGCCCCGCCACATCGGGCACAATGTAAAAGAAAACCACCGCCGCGCCATCACCAACCCGCGGTTTGATGCCATGCTGCAGCTGTTCAAAGATGGCCGCAAAGACCCGGTGCGTTATGTGGCCAATCCATACGGAACCACCACCATTCTCGTCACCGTCTCCCCAATCCACGTTGACGGAGAGCTCGTCGGCTTTTCTCAGTTTGTCTTGTTAAAGGAAGAAGTGCAGGACCTGTGCTGCCTGTATGATCAGCATGGCCGCGATCCCTTTGAAAAAGCGATGCTACCAGACAGCTGATCTTTAGCTGGAAACCTTCTCTTTGGCTTCCGTCAACATCTCCTGAATGTCATTAAGCTGCTCAACCAGTTGGCCAATGGTTTCTACCGGCACATCCAGATTGGAAAAAGCGCAGTGCTGTACGTCAATCACGCCATCACTCAAATCACGCCCTTCTTTCGTCAGGCTAACAATAACCTGCCGCTCATCTTCTTTGGAGCGCGCACGAGCAAGAAAGCCCAATTCTTCAAGGCGCTTAAGCAACGGTGTCAGAGTGTTCGACTCAAGGAACAGGCGCTCCCCCAACTCGGAGACGCGCTGATGGTCTTTTTCCAAAAGAGCAAGCAAAGTGATGTACTGCGGATACGTGACCCCAAGCTTCTTCATCACCGGTTTATAAAACCGATTGAAGGCGTGGTTGGCCTTATAGATGGCAAAGCACAAATGCTGATCTAAACCAAAGCCTTGAAATTCTTCAGATTTCTTCTCGGCCATCACCGTATTCCAGTCCTGAGTAACATCCTCTTTCCCCGTTCTACCCATCAATATAAAAGCCGTCAAACTAAATCGCACACGATTAATTCACGTTTTGATTGACAGCACCCCACATTTCTTCTTAACTATATCGCATAGGATTTAATCGTGCACGATACATAACAACAACGAGGAATACCAAATGCCAGTTAACGTTCTTTATGAAACAAGCGCAGTTGCTACCGGTGGCCGGGACGGCACTGCAAAAACAAAGGACGGTGCTCTGGAACTGACACTTGCAACCCCAAAAGAACTGGGTGGCGCAGGTGGTGAAGGCAACAATCCAGAGCAGCTCTTCGCTGCTGGATACGCCGCATGTTTCATCGGAGCTATGAAGTTTGTAGCGTCTCAGCAGTCTGACATCGCTCTGCCTGCAGACGTAAATGTAGAATCGACCGTTGGAATTGGCCCACGCTCCGAAGGTGGTTTCGGTCTGGAAATTGCTCTGGCTGTTACCGTACCGGGCATGGACAAAGCCAAGACAGAAGAACTCGTCGCTGCAGCGCATGAGGTCTGCCCATATTCCAACGCAACCCGCAACAACATCGATGTAAAGCTTTCTGTCGCAACCTAAAGCGTATCTCCTAAAAGTGCCTATCGGTTTTCGGAGATAGATACGCAAAAAGCAAAAGCTAAAGCAGATCAAGCGTATCAGCTAAAACGCGAATTGCTTTAGCAGCACAAGACCCATCGAACCATTAAAGAGAAAGGGGCCCATGAGGCCCCTTTCCAATTTCTATTATCTGCTCTGATTAATCAGCTTGTTGAATAGCTGAGAGCTTCCAGCTCTCACCGGCATCACGAACAAACGACCAGATCTCTGTCCGCTCTTCCGGTACATCCGGATTGCCTTCAACCACTTTGTTGTTGGCCCGCTCACGCATCACATCAATGGCCTCATAGCGCATTGCGACAGACGCATAGTCCTTGTCGCCTTCACGCCAGGCTTCACTCAGATCACCCTGAAGCAGCTTGATGCCGCGCACTTCATTGACAAGACCGTTGGACGCAGCCTTGCCCAGTTCCTCAGCAAAGTAGCCCATGATTTCAGGCGTCGCGATTTCGCGGATCTTACCGTAATCTTCAGAGCCGTAAGCAGTCCAGACGGTTGTCAGCAATGCCTCAAACGCATCAAAGTCATCCGCAGTCAGTCCGATTTCATCATCCACTTCGGTAGAAAAGACAGGCTTTTCCTCAAACTGAGGCGCTTGACCACCACCAAAACCAGTGTTCGGAATGCCAGAAGACCCTGAACGACGCGGCGCATCCTGCGCGCCCGCATCATTAAAGCTGAACGACTGGTTCTGCTGTGGCTCCTGCTGGTATCCATGGGCAGCACCAGCGGCCTGTGGCTGTTGGCGTCCCCGCAAGAAGCGCATCAACAACATGATACCACCGCCGATCAGCAGCACCTGCATGATCATACCGAATAACCCGGCCATACCGCCGAACCCGGAACCGAACAACATGCCCAGCAATCCACCAAGTGCCAATCCACCGAGCATAGACCCGAGGAAACCACCGCCAAACAAACCACGGCGCTGGCCTGCAGCTGCCTTGGAGGCTGCCGCGGCATTCTGCTGCTGCGCACCTGTGTTAGTGCCGTTGTTAGGTGTCATGGTCCGCTGAACCGGAGCCGTCTTTGGTGCGGTCTTGGTCGCTTTTGGAGCTGAGTAACTGCGTGAACCGCGGCTACCGAAACTGAACCCACGCTTTGCCTCTGCAAAGTCAGCCGTCACAAAGATCAGACCGATCGAAAACACCAAGAGTGTGAGAAACTTTGGAAACTTATTCAATGCAAGCATGTAACCCCTAAACCTGCCCTTAAACTCATGTTGCCCTCCATATGGGGGCATTCTGTTAAAATTTGAAGACCAAACTGCATTCCCGAAAAGTGGAAGCCGGTTTTCAGACAAGAATACGCACCAATGAAAAATGCTGAAGCAGCTTAAGCCCCTCAAAACAAAGGCAAACGACTTCAAAGTTTCATTGGATTGCGAAGATGGACTTTTTCAAAGCCAGATGAGGAGATTTCATCACAAAACTCCACCCACTCGCAGTTTTGGCAGGCCTTCTTAAAAACACCCTCAGCATATGCTTTCCGCATTTTGGTGACCAAATGCGAACTCAGCACAAGCTCATCGCCAATACGCAGCTCAGTCCCAAGCAGACGAGAGATCAACGTCACAGCCGCTTTATCACGCTCCACCACACTGCAATTAAAGCAATGCGGTTGCTCTTCTTCACTAATCAGAACCGCACAAATCTCATCCGGCCCCTCAACCAGTTGGGCAGCCTCTCCCGCATTCAGGCGCTTCACCACAGCCTCGTAGTTCTTGGAAAACGCAGGAGAATAGCCGTGCCCAATGAATGTAAGCACGCATAGCAAGTGATGACCACGCAGCTTGACACTAATGATCACTTCACCTCATCAGCCAGCAGCACTTTCACCTGCTCCAGCAAACTCTCAGCAGATTGCTGATAATCCGCATCAGCCCAGATCCGCTGTGCCAGCCGCATCGCCTTACCCATATCAGGTCCGGCTGGAATCCCCCCAGCAATCATCATCTTGCCTGTCAGCGGAAAGCTCGGGATCTCCCAGTTCTGCGCAAAGGCCAACAGCTCTCTCAGCTCTGCTTCAATCTGCACAACATCATTCATCCATGCTGTCAAAACGCCATCAACAACAGCATCTGTTCCATGAGCAACCAACAACGCCTTCAACTGCTGTTTGCTCTGCCCGCGTGTATGCAGCACCTCCGCAATATCAGCAGCAACCTCAATCTCTTTCTTCTGCACATTAGAAAGGCGCAGGAGCTCAGCAACTTGCGGTCCTGCAACACCACCAAGCCGCAACACCGGCTGGAGAGCTACCTCAGGTAAATCCTCTAGGTCCAACAAGCGTGCTAAACGAGAGCTCGCAGCCTCTCCACCCAAAATGAGCTGCAAGATTCCGCCCTGCTCCATCAACAGCAAAGAATCGAGAGCACGCGATGCAGACAACGTTCTCAGAACTTCCTTGGTAATACGCTCCTTGGAAAGGTGAGAAAGGCCATCTTTCAACTCAATACAGGCAGCATACCCATCCGCATTGATCTCCCCTTGCCCGTAAGTCGCGAAGAACCGGAAGAACCGTAGGATCCGCAGATAATCTTCACGAATACGCGCACGCGCATCTCCAATGAACCGCAGATGCCGGTTGAGGCAGTCATCCAGACCGCCCAGCGGATCAAACAGTTCACCATGACGGTCCACGTAAAGCGCATTCATTGTGAAATCGCGACGCTGCGCGTCTTTCGTCCAGTCCCGCCCAAACTTAACCGTCGCGTGGCGTCCGTGCGTTTCAATATCCTCACGCAGACAGGTCACTTCAATTGGCTGGCGATCAATAACCAGCGTCACCGTTCCATGATCAACACCAGTTGGGATGGCTTTGACACCAGCAGCTTCCGCTCTGGCAAGCACCACATCCGGCAAGGCAGTGCAGGCGATATCAACATCATCCACCACTTCACCAAGTAGGGAATTGCGCACAGTTCCACCAACGGCACGCGCAACATCACCGTCTTGTTCCAGAACGTCAAAAGCCCTCTGAACAGCAACACTGTCCAGCCAGCCGCTCTGTTGTAATCTAGTCATTTTTGAGGAGTCTCGTATCCACCTGGAACGAACTCACCATCCACCACTTGCGCTGGTCTGTATTGCGAGCCAAGAGGTGCGCGGCTTGTTTCTGCAAGCAGCATCAGGCTGGCGATGACAAGAGCTATTCCGCTGATGCTCAACCACAACATCGGGCCATCGCGAAATCGCTTGTCTTTCTTTGCCTTGCGCACAACCATCACCCACACCGCGTAGGCGATAAAAGGAACAAAGAACAACAACCCATGTGTCAGGAGCATTCGTATCATCAGGCATAAACCCTATTGTAAAGCACGCGCAGGATGCCAGCGGTGACACCCCATATGTAACGCTGCTCAAACGGCATGGCATAATAGTAGCGCGTTTTGCCTCTGAATTCTCCGCTTTTTTTCTGGTGGTTCTTAGGGTTCATCAGAAAAGACAAAGGCACTTCAAATACTTCATCCACCTCTGCCGGATTGGGAGAGAGGATCAACGGAGGTTTGACTGTCGCAAGAACCGGCACGACCCGATACCCGGAGCCCGTGTAGTAATCGCCAAGATCACCTAAAATCTCTACTAAGTCAGAGTCCAGGCCAACTTCTTCATGCGCCTCTCGCAAAGCTGCACCCACAGGCCCGTCATCATCCTCATCAATTTTGCCACCAGGAAACGCAATCTGCCCTGCATGAGAACGCAGGTGCGCAGTACGCTGGGTTAAAAGAATGGACGCCTCTGTCCCCCGGTCAACAATACCGATCAGAACAGCAGCATCCCGTACCTGCTCCAGATCCTCACCATAATCAGGAATATCCGGATTGAGGATGTGATCTCCTGCAGGCTCACGGGCTTGACCGGCCAACCGGTCCATCACCCGAGATCTGAAATTCTCTGCTGTAAACTCAGACAAGATAATACGCCGTCCTAATGTCTCTTCCTAAAATCCAAGGTTTTGGACCGTATCCACCACGAAGAATGCACCATGGCTTTCAATGCCAACAATCCGTCCACCCTCGCCTTCACGCTCTTGCAAATGCGGCGCGAGCTCATGAACCAGTGTCCGCGCAAACAACGCTTCCAATCGGTCACGCACAAGGATGTAAGGCTTCAGCCCGCCATCTTCTTCCTGCTGCACAAACCGGATCGGGTTATCAGGCCCAGCTTCAACAACGTCACCGCAATTGGTCCGGATGGTGATCACCTGCTCTCCGTCCTGCTGGTGAATGTCCATCTCCACGGCCACAAACGGTGCATCTTCAACGCTCAGGCCAATCTTCTCAACGGGCGTGACAAGATAATACTTCCCGTCGTCTTCCTGTTTTAAAACAGTCGCGAACAGGTGCACCAGAGCCTCACGCTGAATAGGCGTGCCCATGTAATACCAGGACCCATCCCGCTTGATCTGCATATCCAGATCACCGCAGAACTCCGGGTTCCAAAGATGGATAGGAGGCAGGCTTTTTGATTTTCCTGCACGCGAAATCAAAGCCTGAAGACCTTTCGGCATCTCGTTGATTTCCGGAATGCTCTTTTCTGTTAATTCGCTCACCACGGTCATTCTACCAATACATCGGAACACACCACTATTGGGGTAATATGGTGTCACGCAAGCTCTAACGCTACCCTCCCTCAAAGCCCGCGCCAAGTTATACCTTTGCGATAAGCATCGACGCAGCAAAATAAGAGACGTCATTGGTGGTCTCTATTACGTGCGCAATGCTCTCAATTCTCAGGGGCAAACAGAATCTCGGCCCTCAGACTCACTATCTGTTCACAGAAATGCCGTTAGGGTAGAGCCAACCAAACTATAACCCAGGGATGCTCTGACCCCGATCATATCAAAACATTTTGAAACTGGCTTTCGCGCCTTGCATTGCACTTCTGCCTGCATAGTCAGCCTATTGCTGAAAAGTACAGGCCTATAAATTTGCTAGGGATCGCCTTTTTTAAAACCGAGTATGATGCAAAGGTGAGCTAGGCAGGGTTGCAACGCGCGACGAAAAGAGAGCAGCGATGAACACCAATATGACAGGCATGCCCCCCAAACCAGAGGATATAGTCGCACGCACAGAGGCGGCTTGTGAGAAAATCCGACAGGCAAAAGAGGAAATCGCCCGTTCCATATTTGGTCAGGAAAGCGTTGTCGAACGCACATTGGTGACGATTCTCTCCGGCGGGCACGGCCTGCTTGTTGGTGTTCCCGGTCTTGCTAAAACCAAACTGGTGGAAACTCTGGGCACAGTGCTCGGCCTCGATTCCAGCCGTATCCAGTTCACACCAGACCTTATGCCCTCGGACATTTTGGGTTCTGAAGTGATGGAGGAAGCCCCGGATGGCAAACGCTCCTTCCGCTTCATTCCCGGCCCGGTCTTCGCCCAGCTACTAATGGCAGACGAGATCAACCGCGCCAGCCCGCGAACCCAGTCCGCTCTCCTGCAATCCATGCAGGAATACCACGTCACAATCGCAGGCCATCACCACGATCTGCCTGCCCCCTTCCACGTACTGGCCACTCAGAACCCGCTTGAACAGGAAGGCACTTACCCTCTTCCGGAAGCACAGCTCGACCGTTTCCTCATGCAGATTGATGTCCATTATCCGGACATAAATGCAGAGCGCCGTATTCTGCTGGAAACCACAGGGGCGACAGAAGCCAAATCCAAACAGGTCCTGCAACTTGAAGAGCTGCGGGAGATGCAACAACTTGTGCGCCACATTCCGGTGGGCGAAACCGTCATGGACGCTATCCTGAAACTGGTCAGAGCAGCCCGCCCCGGCGAAGCAGATGGCTTTGATGATCTCGCCCAATACATCGCCTGGGGGCCAGGACCGCGCGCCAGTCAGGCACTTATGTTGACCGTTCGTGCCCGTGCTTTGGCAGATGGACGCCTGTCTCCAAGCGTTGACGATGTCATGTCTCTGGCCGAACCTGTGCTGCAACACCGCATGGCTCTCACCTTTGCCGCACGAGCCGACGGAAAAACCATTCCGCAACTGCTCAAAGACATAAAAGAACGCATCGCCTAACAACAAGCCGACAGGATCGCATATGTTATCTTCGAGGACCGCTCCTCAAGACAGACAGGAAAACATCTTCGGCTTAACGGGCGAAGCGCAGTCCATTGCTGGTACCTTGCCAGAGCTGCTGGTTGAGGCAAGACGCATTGCAGCCAATGTCACCTCTGGCTGGCATGGTCGCCGCCGAGCAGGCCCCGGCGAAACCTTCTGGCAGTTCCGCCCTTTCCTCTCTGGTGAGGCAGCCCAGCAAGTTGACTGGCGCCGCTCCGCCCGCGACGACAATTTGTATGTGCGTGAGCGCGAATGGGAAGCAGCCCAAACCATTTGGGTCTGGGCAGACCTTTCCGCTTCCATGTGCTTCCAAAGCAGACAAGCCACCGCCTCCAAACGCGACCGCGCCTTGCTGCTCATGCTGGCTCTGACTTATGCCTTGAATGAAGCTGGCGAACGCGTCGGTCTGGCTGGCCTGACAAGGCCACTGGCCAGTAGAAATTCAATGCAAACCATCGCAGAAACTCTGGTG
This sequence comes from Pseudovibrio sp. Ad46, assembly GCF_001623065.1. Taxonomy (NCBI): domain Bacteria; kingdom Pseudomonadati; phylum Pseudomonadota; class Alphaproteobacteria; order Hyphomicrobiales; family Stappiaceae; genus Pseudovibrio; species Pseudovibrio sp. Ad46. Next base: position 279,503 of record NZ_LMCG01000080.1, read on the forward strand.
CACGAGAACCCTGAGGCAACGCTACCCAACCCTGAAGGAATCCGCCGTTTTTCTGAGATTGTACTCTTCTCAGACCTGCTCGACCCACCGGAAAAGCTGGAAGCGTGGATGGCCAACATCGCCGGCACAGGCGCTAAAGGCCACCTCATCCAGCTTCTGGACCCGATTGAAGAGACATTCCCCTTCACAGGCCCAACCCAATTCGAAGACCCGGAAAACGGAGAGCAGCTCAAAGCAGGCCGCGCACAAACCTGGCAACAGGAGTACTTGCTTCGTCTGGCCGCGCATAAGGATCAGATCAGCTCTCTCGCCCGCAAATTCGGCTGGAGCTATACCCTGCACCACACAGACCGCCCAGCGGTCGAGCCCTTGATGCTGCTCCATTCCCGTCTGGCTGACGCCCCACAGCACAAAATGAGAGGAGACCTGCGATGATCGGTTCTCTTCTCCCAATTGGGTTTGCAGCACCGTGGGTACTCACCGCACTCGCAGCTCTTCCCGTTCTGTGGTGGCTGCTCCGCACCACACCACCTCAACCTGCCCACGTTAAGTTCCCACCTCTGCGCCTCCTGCTGTCTCTTCGCAACAAAGAGGAAACCCCACAACACACCCCGTGGTGGCTGATCCTGCTGCGCCTTATGCTGGCTGCGGTCCTGATCATCGCTATGGCTGGCCCCGTCTGGAAACCTCTGGATATTGCAGAGCCCAAAACAGGCCCACTCTGGATCATCGTCGACAATGGATGGGATGCCTCAGCAGATTGGGACCGCCAAATCCGTATGGCGGAACTCATGGTAGACGGTGCAGCGCAGAACAACAGAACCGTCATGCTGGTGACAACAGCAGATGGCCCTGCCCAGCCCTTGCGTTTGTCCAGTGCGCAGGAGGTTGCCGACCAGCTTCGCGCACTGACACCTCAAGGCTGGCAAGCCGCCCGGTCAGAACTCATTCCTACCCTGCAAAAGCAAGCAGAGCAAAACGCGCCCGGTGCAATCCTTTGGTTTTCATCACCGCTTGAGGAACCATCCACCACAAGCTTTGCACGGGGATTAGCCAGCATTGCCAGAGCGTCAGACGTGCGCGAAAGCTCTTTCCTTATCTACCGCTCCGACACCCCGGTCTACGCACTTAAACAGTTGCAAAACACCACTGGCGCCATGACGACCACAGTCCTCCGCCACCCAGCACCACTGGCAGAAACATTGACGGTCCGCGCCTTCGATCGCAAGCAACGCGCTATTGCAGAACAAACCATCCAGATGAAAGCAGGTCAAAGCGCCGCCGAAATTTCATTGGAGCTGCCGTCAGAGCTGCGCAACGACATCACCAAACTCGCAATTCTTGGTAAGTCCAGCGCTGGCAGCACTGTGCTCGTGGATGAACAATGGCGCCGCCGAAAAGTCGGCTTGTTCGCCGGCGGTTTCGCCGACCGCTCTCAGCCTCTGCTCTCGCCACTTTACTATCTGGAACGTGCACTTGCCCCTTTTGCAGACCTTCCACCAGCAAAAAGCACAGATATCACCACAGCCATCTCCGACTACTTTGACAAAGGCATCTCCGTTCTCATCCTTGCTGAAGTCGGCACACTGCCCAAGACCACAGAGGCTGACATCGCCAGCTGGGTCTCCAAAGGCGGCACACTGATACGCTTCGCAGGTCCGCAACTCCCGGAAAAACAAGACTCACTCATCCCTGTTGCTCTCCGTCTGGGCGACCGCAAACTGGGTGGCTCTCTCTCCTGGAAAGAACCACAGGCACTCAAGTCTTTTTCAGAAAACAGCCCGTTCCGTTCTATCGTTCTGCCTAAGGACGTCACCGTAAACCGTCAGGTGCTCGCAGAACCAACCGCAGACCTGCCTGACAGAACATGGGCCTCACTGGAAGACGGTACGCCTCTCGTCACGGCCAAGAAACACGGCAACGGAACCATTGTCCTGTTCCATGTCACCCCTGATACCAAGTGGTCCAACCTGCCTCTTTCCGGTGGGTTTGTGGATATGCTGCGGGCCATCACAAGCATCTCCTCAACGGCAGTCTTCAATCCGGATGATGAAGCTGATGGCACAACATCAGCCTCCGCCCTGCCTCTGCTCAAAATGCTGGATGGCTATGGCAAACTCACACCACCCTCTGCCAGTCACAAACCTATTCTGGAGCGCGATTTTGCAACCACCCATCCAGGCCGCGATACCCCCCCAGGTCTCTACGGCACCGACGATGCAGCACGCGCACTCAACCTCATGGAAGATGAGGATAATCTGATCCCGTTAGACCTCAAACCACTGTCCATGGCAAAGATACTCGACTACCCCTCAGAAAAACCGCTGGACCTTCGTGGCTGGTTCTTCTCCATCGCAATCCTGCTGGCTTTGCTGGATACGCTCGCCCTGCTCTGGCTCTCTGGTAAACTACGCCGCAGCCAATTCACACAGGCCGCTATTCTCTTGCTCATCGCCTCCAGCCTGAGCCTGACAGGTGCTGATAAAACGCAGGCACAAGACAACGCAGAACAGTTCGCCCTCGACGCTTCATTAGACACCCGCCTCGCCTATGTAAAGACAGGCGTGCCAGAGGTGGACGAAATCAGCCGAGCCGGACTGTTCGGCCTCACCAGATTACTAACCGACAGAACAGCATTGGAGCCTGAAGCTCCGGTGGGTCTGGATCTGCAAAGCCATGAACTGGCCTTCTTCCCAATTATCTATTGGCCCATTGATGCAGGCATGCAGATGCCAAACCCTGAGGCGATGTCGCGGATCAGTGCCTACATGCGCAACGGCGGCACAATCCTGTTCGACACAAGAGATGCGTTTGGAACAGGATCAAACTCACCAAACAAACTGAAGCTTCAGCAACTCTTGCGCGGATTGGACATTCCTAGTCTGGAACCTGTTCCGCAAGACCACGTGCTGACCAAAACCTTCTACATTCTGGATAACTTCCCCGGCCGCTACAACCAAAGCCCCATGTGGGTACAAGCCAGCGCAACCACCTCAGATGGCAGCCGCCCAGTCCGCGCAGGCGATGGCGTGTCCCCCATCATGATCAGCGGCAACGATTTCGCTGCAGCATGGGCCATTGATACGCAAGGAAACTACCTTTACCCAACCATTCCTGCTGATGGCAACCAGCGCGAGATGGCGGCGCGGGTGGGCATCAACATCCTCATGTACACCATGACAGGCAACTACAAGGCAGATCAGGTCCACATCCCTGCGCTGCTGGAACGTATCGGCCAATAGTAGGCCAGCAAACAAGACGCGGAGCACAGCTACACACATGACATGGTCTCTTTCCATCGACCCGCTTTTGCCCCTTCCGGCAATAATCGCGCTTGGAGTGATCATAGCTCTGGTCTGTGCCTACCTCCTCTTCGTCGGTATGCGCGGCGCCCTGATCCGTTCCGCCGCCTTGGCTCTGCTGGTTCTGGCCCTGCTCAATCCGGCGGTCTTACGAGAGGATCGGGAGTACCTCCCAAGTACCGTTGTTGTCGTCTCAGACAACAGCCAAAGCCAGCAACTGGAAAACCGTGCAGAGCTGACTGAGGCAGCGCGAGAGGGTATCGTCAATCAACTTAAAGCCCTTGACGGCATTGATCTGCGGCAGGTCTCTCTCAATGATACTTCCATGGAAAGCGGTGATGGCACCCGCGCCTTCACCGCAATCTCCAATGAACTGGCTGATGTCCCGCCAGAGAGAATAGCCGGAGCCATCGTGATCACCGATGGTCAGATACATGATGTACCAGCCACTGCAGAAAAGCTCGGCTTCTCAGCTCCGGTCCATGCGCTCATCTCAGGCCGTGACGGCGAGTTTGATCGCCGTTTGAAAGTCGCCAAAGCCCCGCGCTTTGGTCTGGTTGGCTCAACACAGGTCGTCCAACTGGAATTGATCGAGGAAGGCACTCCGCAGCCCTTCGGCAACCGCGCTGAAATCATAGTCCGCCGCAACGGCGATATCCTGTCCAAGCAGTTTATCTCTTCAGGCTATCCGGCAGAAATCGCAGTTGAGATCGAACATGGCGGCCAGAACATCTATGAGTTTGAGGTGGAAGCACTCAATGGCGAGCTGACACCACTGAACAACCGCGCCCTCGTCACCATTGATGGCGTTCGCGAAAATCTCCGCGTCCTGCTGGTGTCCGGCTCTCCCCATGCAGGCGAGCGCACATGGCGCAACCTGCTCAAATCAGATGCCTCCGTCGATCTCGTCCACTTCACCATTTTGAGGCCACCGGAAAAACAAGACGGAACCCCAATCAACCAGCTGTCTCTGATAGCCTTCCCAACCCGTGAGCTGTTCTCCGTTAAGATCGACGAGTTCGACCTCATCATCTTCGACCGCTACGAACGCCGCGGCGTCCTCCCCCTGCTCTACTTCGACAACATCGCCCGATACGTCAGTGACGGCGGCGCAGTCCTCATTGCAGGTGGTCCTGACTACGCAGAAGCCAACAGCATCTTCCGAACCCCGCTGGGCCGCGTGCTTCCAGCCGCACCAACTGGTGAAGTCTTTGAAGAACCCTTCTTTGCCAATGTCTCAGAACTCGGCCTGCGCCATCCGGTAACTCGCGATCTGCCCGGTGCAGGTGAAAGCCCGCCCCAATGGAGCAAATGGTTCCGCCTCGTCGGTGCAAATGTGCAAGAAGGCCAACCCATCATGACTGCGCTGGGCGATAAGCCGCTGCTCGTCCTCAGCCGCGTCGGCAAAGGCCGCGTTGCCGCCCTGCTGTCTGACCATGTCTGGCTCTGGGCAAGAGGCTATGAGGGCGGAGGACCACACGTCCCGCTTCTGCGCAGGTTGGCCCATTGGCTCATGAAGGAACCTGATCTGGAAGAGGAAGCCCTGCGCTTGTCTTTACGCGGTTCCAACCTGCTGACAGAGCGACAAACCCTCGCCAATCTGGTTGATCCGGTCACACTTACAACGCCCTCCGGTAAAACTGAGCAGCTGGAGCTGATACAGGACACATCAGGACATTGGACCGCCTCCGTCAAAGTGGAAGAACTCGGCCTTTATTCAGCAACCGATGGCGCACATACAGCACTGATTAATGTCGGCCCGCCAAATCCGAGAGAGTTTCTGGAAGTGGTTTCAACGACAGACAAACTCTCTGGCATCACAGAACAGACAGGTGGTACAGCTTTGCGGATCGGCGGTGACGACGGCGCATCCTTGTCCCTGCCCAATGTCATCGCGCAGCGTTCATCCGCTCAATATCATGGAAACGGCTGGATCGGTATCAAACGAACAGACGCCAGCATCTTGAATGGCATAGACCGCTATCCGCTTCTCATCGGCTTTCTCGGCCTTGCCTTGCTGTTAGGGCTGTTGTCGTTCACTTGGTACCGCGAAGGACGATAGAAAAACATCTTAGATGGAAAAGGGATCTGTGGGATGAATTAATTATCCTGCTCAGTCTTTCAAGTCGCCATTGCCAGCGAGCCCTGCATCACGTCCACCAGTTGGCTGTCACTCTGCTTTGTGGCAACCAACGCAGGCTTCACGTAGCCACCAACCACAGCACCAGTCGGCATTTGCCCGCCCTGCAGTTTCAAAACAAGTAACCGATCCAAATCAACAGGCCCCGGCAACGTGATCTGCCCATGAGGCACCTGCTCATATCCGTGCGGCCCATAGTAAGGATGATCCCCAACCAGCAAAATGGACTGAACGCCCTGCGCTTTGGCCTCATTTGCAACAGTCGTCAGCAAAAGACGACCCAGCCCCTGCCCTTTATAGGCAGCCTTTACGGTCAAAGGTCCCAGCAACATGCTCTGGCTATTGCCAATCATGATGGGAGTGAGTTTCACAGACCCGGCAATCTCGCCGTTGAGTTCTCCAACAAAACATAACTGAGAAGCTTGTTGAACGCCTTCACGGATCTTGAACGCCGTCCGCTCAAACCGCGCAGGGCCAAACGCCTCTACTTGCATCTGCTCAATTTCGGAGAAATCTGCTGGGGCTTCCTGCCGCACCAGCCATTTTGAAACTATCATGTCACATACCACAAATCGAAGGAGGAAGACCGTCGATCCGTGTGGCTCGGGCAGTTATACCGATGTTGGGAGCACACTGAGAAAAGGACGGCACGATGCACCACGCGAGAGCAAGTCCCGCGCGTTCATTCGTCGTCGCTGTTCCCAGCAAATAGCCATAAGGCTCACACCCCAGTTTCTCGGTCTATCGCATGCCAGAGCACACGAAATATAATTTCTCCTGACTAACTAACACGCAAATTTTCTGTCGTAAAGCACAAAACTAAGTGCAGATGCGTATTCGTTAGTTGTAGGCCACCGGCACGTAGGTCCTTGAAAAACAACTACCAATAGGGATCAGGCTCAGCTTCACCCGCAATTTCTTGCAGACGACGCAGCGTCGCCGGGCTCACATCATCAGGCAGGGCATCCAACGCAAACAGCTGTAAATCTGAGATTTCCAGAGCCGGTCTTTTCCAGTTCGGATCTTGCTCAGTCAAGCTCACCTTAAAGAGGCCGACATGGTCCCGGCCAGTTCCTCCGCGGTTAAGATGCATGGAAAGCAATGCCACATCCGGTCCGCATCCATACCCCGTTTCTTCTGCCAACTCCCTGCGAGCGGCCTCCGTCATCGTCTCCCCGGAATCAACACCGCCACCAGGAAAATACCAGCCCGGCAGATATTGATGACGTACGAGAAGGACTCGGTTTTCAGCATCAAATGCCGCAACGCGCGCGCCCATCGTCATTCCACGACTCAAAAGAGCCGCCGATTGCACCAGAATATTGATAATTCGCGTCTTAAAGCTTGCCACGTCTGGCCTCACAATCAATATAACCATTTGATATAACAGCACTATATTCTGAAATATCATTTATGCAAAAAGTGCATACCACCCTTGCAAAACTAACACTACACAACCCACAGGATAGGCGTAGAAAGAGATCAAAGAATAAGCATACGCCCAAAAATTAATCAGGGCGGCCCCATCACCTACTTATAATAGACACCCAATCCGCGTTTCCCAAATCGCAGGAGTAACACGTCATGCTTACTAAAGTTCTCGCTCGTTTCCGTCGCACAAAACGCTTCCATTGGGCACCAGCAGTTAATTCAGCAAACACCCACGACACTGCTGTTTTGCGTCCATCTTCTTGCCTTTAAGGCAAATTGGAAGTCAGCATTGCCGATCTGTTAAAGGCGCTTGAGGGTAATTCCCAGAATTAAGGAAAACTCCTTGACCTCAGGCGCAATGCAGCGATGATGCGCAGGCTATGTTTAAGCTTGTACATATATCTGACCCACATCTGGGTCCATTGCCGGACGTTCAGCCAGTCCAGTTGGTCTCGAAGCGTATTCTTGGCTACATAAATTGGCGGCGCAACCGCGCCCATGCAATGACCAACTCTTATCTTGATGCGCTGATCCGCGATATCCATGCACAACAGCCGGATCATATTGCGCTTTGCGGAGACTTGGTCAATATCGCACTGCCCAAAGAGGTTGCTGGAGCCAAAGACTGGCTCGCAACCGTTGGCTCTCCCGAGACTTTATCCCTGACACCAGGCAATCATGATGCCTATGTCCCAGGCGCTTTAAAGCAAGCCTACGGCGCTTGGCGTCCATACATGCAAAGCGATCCGGGCTTGGGGCTGACACCGCCTCTGGGAACTGATCCGCACTTCCCATTTGCCCGCAGACGAGGCCACGTCACGATTGTTGGCCTCTCCACGGCCAAAGCAACGGGCCCTTTCATGGCCACAGGCCACATCAGCAGCAACCAGCTGCGCGAGCTGGCAGACCAGTTGCGACGCGCAAAAGAGCGCGGTGATTTCCGCGTTGTCATGCTGCATCACCCGCCTGTGCGCAACGCCACAGCCTGGTACAAGCGCTTGGTAGGCTCCAGCCGTTTCCGCAACATCATTGCAGAACATGGCGCGGAGTTGGTTCTGCATGGCCACACCCACCGGGCGACCCGTATGGAAATCAACGGGCCGGAAGGCCCGGTGCCTGTAATTTGCGTTCCATCCGCATCAAATGGCCTGAGTGGCCATAAGCCACCTGCTCGCTACAATCTCTTCACCATTGAAAAAGATGGCGACGGTTGGTCATGCATCATGGAAGAGCGCGGTTTTACAACAGCAGGAGAAGGCGTGCATCACATCGCACAGCATGATCTGTCCATACCCAGCTTAAGGCAAGCAGCGTAAAACCTGTACCTAAGACGTGGGGCTCGTTTTCAGATTAAAAGACAGAGAGGCATACTGATGCCTCTCACAAAGACAGCGCTTAACCCGCAAAAGGGTTCGCATATAAAGCCAGAGCTACAAGCCCCGCCGCCCCGATAACAGTTCCCAGCAAAAGCCCGCAGATCAGAATAAAGAAGTCACGCGCCTTATTGCGCTTGGCTGCAACAGCTCTGCCTGCGTTTTCCTGTTTAAGCTGGTCCAGCCTCTTGCCTGTTGGAACATCTTGCTGGCGAATGCGATTGAGCATCCAGTCTGCTTCCAGCGCACGTTCCTTTTCAATAATCCGCTCGGCAATATATTCGGTAATGCAGTCCGCCATATCGTCAATATCAGCGGTTTCAAGCAACACCATCCGCCCCAGACGAGTCTCCTTCACAAAGCGGTAAGAATGGCGATCACGACCCATTAACACATGACTGGTCATGTCGATCCATAGGCGAGGCTGGGTACCGGGAACGATCTGGAAGGCAAACTGGTCGTCGTCTTCAGGAACTTCCTTGAACACATCAATCAGCTCTTCGCTGAGCAGTTCAAGGCGTGCTTTCTCGCTCTCCTGAAGGCTCACAACAACGTCTGTCCGTTCCATCTCCGCAACACGCACTTTGCGAATACTATCTCTCAGCGACCGCACCTTTTCATGAGGCACAACGTTGTCATGTAGTTCTGACATGGCAGCTCCCGAATATTCGGTTGAACACACCCCGTTTCAACCGCCCCCCAACCTACGTACAACCAATCGGTTTGCGTGCAGCCCTCACACATCTTCCACGATTAATCAAAGGTACATGGTAAAAGGAAACTAACACATCCTAGATAAAACTCTAATGAAACCTCATTAACTGTCCCGTTTTGGGGCACTTTTCCAACACCAACCCTGAGGGGTTTCTGCCGCACAACTCCAAGGTTAGGTGAGAAAACCAATGCAAGCATATGCGTGTCTATCAAGCGAACCGAAAGGTCCAGCCCATCAACCTGCTCTGCCCTATGGCAAAAAAGGAATGTGAGGAGCGCAGGATCGATCAAGAATCTCATTCAGACGCGGATCATCAGCAACTTCAATGGACCGCTTGAATGGCTTAAAGCCACTGCGCAGATAAAATTGCAGTGCCTGTGGGCTATCCCCTGTGCATGTGTGTAACCAGAAGCGCTTCACTTCAGGACGCGAGAAGGCCTTGCTGATCGCGTGGTTCATCAGCCAGCGGCCAGCACCACCGCCAACAGCTTCTGGCACAAGTCCGAAATAGCTCAGTGTGACTTCGTCTTCCTTGGCAACATCCAACTCAAGCATCCCCACAGGCTCACCGTTCTTCATAGCCCAGTAAAACTCATTGGTCGGCCTGCTCAGCGTCGCCTCCAGCTCAGCATCATTCATCACCAAACGACCAAACCAAAGCCACGGCTCACCCACACGTTTAAAGAGAGCTCTATACTCGGTGATATCGATCTTGCCGGCCCGTTCCAGCGTGAGGTCAGGACGATCAATCGGTTTGAGAGCAGGCTTCTCCAACATCTCCAGATGCGTCACCACAGTCGCGACTTTGCCTTCTGGCAGGTCTGTGTATCCATCAAGATCCAGTTGAATATGCGCCATACCACTCTCTCAAACTAGGAAGAAACAATGCACTCTGGGTAGCGGGAAGAAGGAAAGGCTGCAAGTGTTCCAATCTCACGAAACACTTGAGATCCTATATGGTTGCCACTGTTTTCAGTCGCGCCCGCGGGTGAACTTCGTTTTGGCTCATAACAAACGTATGCGCTCTGAAACGCTCAACAATGGAACGCACGAATGGCCGCGATTGAGCTGAGCACAACAGCACAGGAACTTCACCCTGATTGGCCGCCGCATCATAAGCATCACGAACCAAACCAACGAACTCCTGCAGCTTGGAAGGCGCCATCGCTAGCTGGCGATCATCCCCATCCCCGATAATACTTTCAAGGAATGCAGACTCCCATACAGGGCTCAGGCTGATCAAAGGCAGATAACCACCAGGCGCTTGATTGGCAGAGCAGATCTGGCGCGCCAGACGGGTACGCACATGCTCAGCAATGGCATTCGGGTTCCGCGTTGAACCAATCGCCTCCGCAATCCCTTCCAGAATTGTTCCCAAATCACGGATGGAAATGCGCTCTTCCAGCAGCGCCTGCAGCACACGCTGAATTCCAGAGATGGAAATCTGGGTCGGAACAATATCTTCCACCAGCTTGGACTGCTCTTCATCCAGCTTCTTCAACAGAACCTGAACATCTGCGTAGGTAAGGAGCTCGGAAATGTGAGACTTAATTGTCTCCGTCAGGTGCGTGGAAATAACCGTCGCAGGATCAACCACCGTATAACCAAGCAGATTGGCCTCTTCCCGATACTGCGCTTCCACCCAGGTCGCAGGCAAACCAAAGGTTGGCTCTGTGGTATGCGTCCCCGGCAGGCGAACCTGCCCACCAGCAGGGTCCATCACCATAAACTGGTTCGGGAACAGAGAACCGCCGCCAGCATCCACTTCCTTCACCTTGATCATGTAATCATTCGCGCCAAGCTGAATGTTATCAAGGATACGCACTGACGGCATGATCACGCCCATATCAGAGGCAATCTGACGGCGCAGCGCTTTGATCTGCTCCGTAACCTGATCTGTTTCCTGCTTATTACGCCCATTGATGATTGGCAGCAGCGCATAGCCAAGCTCAATCCGCAGCACATCCATTTTCAAGCTGTCGGAAATCGGCGCTTCCTGCGGCTCATCCGGCACTTCAGCTTCAACTTTTGCAGCCACTTCCACCGCTTTTTCGCGAGCATGCTTCTTACTTGCCTGCCGCGCCAGATAACCAGCAGCACCTGCCAATGCTAGGAACGGCAACATCGGCATACCCGGCAGGAACGACAGCACGACCATCACAAACGCAGACATGCCAAGCGCTTTTGGGTAGCCGGTAAACTGCCGGACAAGAGCCTTATCGGCCGCACCCTCAACACCCGCTTTAGAAACAAGAATACCCGCAGCAGTGGAAACGATCAGCGCAGGAATCTGAGAGACCAGGCCATCACCAATCGTCAGCAGCGTATAGTTTTCGGCAGCTTGAGCGAACGTCAGGTTCTGCTGCATCACACCAATAACGATGCCGCCAATCACGTTGATGAACGTGATCATCAGACCGGCGACAGCATCACCACGCACAAACTTAGAGGCACCATCCATGGAGCCGAAGAAGGTGGATTCAGACTCCAGCTCTTTACGACGGGTCCGTGCAGTCTCCTCATCAATCAGGCCCGCACCCAGATCCGCGTCAATCGCCATCTGCTTACCGGGCATTGCATCCAGCGTAAAGCGGGCAGAAACCTCAGCAATACGGCCAGAACCCTTTGTAATAACGATGAAGTTCACAATCACAAGGATTGCAAAGACGATAATCCCGATCACGAAATTACCGCCCATCACAAAGCTACCGAACGCTGCAATCACATTGCCGGCTGCGTCAGCTCCTTCATGTCCGTGTGCCAAAATCAGTCGCGTCGACGCCATATTCAACGACAGTCGCAACATGGTCGCAATCAACAACACAGTCGGAAATGCGGAAAATTCCAGCGGTTTCTGAATGAACAGCCCCACCATCAGGATCATCACTGAAAAGATGATCGAAATCGCGAGAAACATGTCCAGAAGCATCGCAGGCATCGGAACAATGAGCATCACAAGGATGACCATCACACCTGCAGCAAGCCCAAGGTCGCCTTGCTTTATGGCGCCCCAAAGGTCTTGGAAAAAGGCTGAACCACCAGCTGCACCTAGTCCGGGCACGCGAGCAGCAGAAGGAGCGCTGTCGCTTCCTCCTTGAGCCGCTTTTGTATTTGTCTCTTCAGACATCGCCGCGCCCTATCCGTTCTTATGCGTCTGCAGTGCCAGCGCGTGCTTCGCCTGGCCCTGGAACCTCAACACCCTCTTTGGTGTAAAGGTTCAACTTGTTGCGAAGCGTGCGGATCGAAATGCCAAGGATCTTTGCAGCATGCGTACGGTTCCCCAGACAATGATCCAGCGTATCCAAAATGAGATCACGCTCCACATCAGCAACAGTACGCCCGACCATATCGCGCGAGACGGCTTCAGCTGCATGGGCCGCGCGCGAAGCCGTTTGCTGTCCAGACCCCATGGCAATTGGAGATCCATCTGGCATGCGAATAGCGTCTGCATCAATCTCGCTACCAGAAGAAAGAAGAACAGCACGGTGCATGGTGTTTTCCAGCTCGCGTACATTTCCTTTCCATTGGTTGGCCAACAGAAGCTGACGACCTTCCTGAGAAACCGGCAGTGCCTTAGTACCATTCGCCTTGGCATAAATTTCAATGAAGTGACTTGCCAGCTCCAGAATATCTGCTGGCCGCTCTCGCAGCGCCGGCAGTTTCAGGTTCACCACGTTCAGGCGGTACAGCAAATCCTCGCGGAAGCCACCATTGCGCACTTCCTCAGCCAAATCACGGTTGGACGTCGCGATGATGCGAATATCGACCGGTACCGGACGACTGCCTCCAACACGGTCAATCACCCGCTCTTGAATAGCCCGCAACAACTTGGCTTGCAGACGAACATCCATCTCGGAAATCTCGTCAAGCATCAAGGTGCCGCCATTGGCTTCCTCAAACTTGCCAACACGGCGCGCAACAGCACCGGTAAAGGCGCCCTTCTCGTGGCCGAAAAGTTCGGATTCAAGAAGATGCTCAGGAATTGCAGCGCAGTTGATGGAGATAAACGCCTTATCAGCACGACTGGACTTGCTGTGCAGGAAGCGGGAAATCACTTCCTTACCGGACCCGGACTCACCCGTAATCAGAACCGATGCATCAGATGGAGCCACCTGCTCTGCCAGCTTGATCACACTTGCCATGGCCGCGTCGCGATAGATCAGGTCTTCACGCTCTTCCGTAACAGCCGCCAGCACAGCAGCAATCAGCTCCGGATCAGGAGGCAGCGGAATGTATTCCTTTGCTCCAGCCCGAATGGCAGACACAGCCGCGCGCGCATCCGTTCCCAACCCGCACGCAACGAGTGGCACATGGATACGCTCGCGTTCTGTCAGTTCTACCAGCTGACCGATATCTTCATTGACATCAACCATCAAAAGATCCGCACCCTGACCAGAACGCAAGACTTTCATGGCCTCAAGAACGCCAGGCGCATGGGTAACAGATGCCCCCCGCTCCATCGCGATCTTGGTTGCGGTCGTCAGCTGACCGCCAAGGGTCCCAACGATCAAGAGCCGCATGTCAGTTCCTTTCCAGTACGCCCCATGACAATCACTTATCCGCCTTGATGATTTCAGTCATGGTGACACCAAGCTTATCTTCCACGAGCACAACTTCTCCGCGCGCGATCAGCCTGTTATTCACGTAAACGTCGATGGCCTCGCCCACCTTCCGGTCCAGTTCCATAACGATCCCGGTATCCAAATGCAAAAGGTCGGAAACCTTCATCTTTGTATGCCCAAGCACAGCAGCCAGTTGGACCGGAACATCAAAAACAGCTTCCAAATCCTCAGCTGCTTTAATGCCGCCTGCACCTTCTTCATCCAGGCCACCAGCGCGCTGGGTACTCTGGTGTTGGTCCAGCACCATTCCCTGTTCATCACTGCTCATAATCAACCTTTCTGATCCCGCACCGGCCATAGCCAGCACGGTCATAGGCAAAAACTAAAATCACGCTGCTCGACTGGCTCGCTCACGGGCGTCGAAATGAGATTTTATGACTTGTTCAATATGCTCAACCGTCTTGCGACGATCACGAATAATTCCACCATCCGGCCATTCAATCCGGCAATCACCGCGCGACATGCTCTCTGACTTCACAACATGCACCTTGCCTTCAAAGCTGCTGTTCAAAACCAGACCGTCAACCATGTCTTCCAGCGCATGCGTATCTTCTGTCGGCACCTCAATCAAAATCTGAGGGATCTTGCGCAAAGGAGCCAGACATTCAGCAAGCAATGCCACAACTTCAGCAAGCGGCTCACGCGCAATAAGGTGACTGCAAAGACGGCGCGCAATCAGAAAACACATGGAAACCAGGTTCTGCTCTTGAGCGCGGATCTGGCTTTCAAGATCACCCAGAGCAACTTCAAGTCGCTCCCGCAACACCACCAGCTCTTCCTGCGCACTCAGCGTCTGCTGCTCGGCAATGGCCTGCCGGGCCTTCATCTCACCACGAACAAACGCGGCCTCTTCAGCTGCTTTTAAAAGCTGCTTATGCTCAGCAACTGTAATAGTAGGTTCCACCGGAGGGACGTCTTCGACTGTTGCTGCGGCCTCAGCCTCATCGATCGATTTAGTATCAAACAAAAAGCGTCGCCGCACAGCACCTTGAGGCATCACAGTAACCATCAGCGAGCCTCCGGTGATCGCGAAGAAAAGGAACGATTAGTAGACAAACTCTTCCTCTCCTTTCTTCTTGTTAATGCTGATTTCACCAGTGGCTGCCAAATCTTTCGCCTTCAGTACAAGTGAGCTTTGCGCCTCATCTACATCGTGCAATCGAACTGGTCCCATACCTTCCATGTCTTCCTGAAGCATCTTTGCTGCACGCGATGACATGTTGGCCGTAAAGAACACAACAGCAGTTTCAGAAGCTCCTTTGAGAGCCATGGCCAGCTGATCCTTCTCAACATTGCGAAGCAAGGTCTGACAGGCAGCGGAATCTAGTTTCAACAGGTCCTCGAAGGTGAACATCAAATTGCGGATACGCTCTGCAGACTCACGGCTATCTTCTTCCAGTGCTGCCAAAAAGCGGCCTTCGGTTTGCCTGTCGAAATTATTGAAGATGTCGGCCATCATCTCGTGGCTATCACGACGGCTGGTCTGAGACAGGTTCGACATGAACTCGACCCGTAATGTCTGCTCAACCTTCTCCAGAATATCTTTCTGGATAGACTCCATACGCAGCATACGGTTCACCACATCCAGCGCCAGCTCTTCATTCAGCAGCGCAAGAACGCGAGCCGCATGGTCACTCTGAATTTTGGAAAGAACCACCGCAATGGTCTGCGGATACTCATTCTTCAGATAGTTTGCCAGAACGTTTTCAGGAACGTTGGAAAGCTTCTCCCACATGTTCCGACCTGCAGGACCTCGAATTTCCTCCATAATGATCGCAACACGATCAGTTGGCAGGAAAGAGTTCAGCAGGCGCTCTGTAACATCCACGTTGCCGTTCAACGCACCACGGGTGGAAAGCCGCTTCAGGAAGTCAACAAACAGCTCTTCAAGCATGGTCGGTGTAACAGGACCCAGACTCGCCATTGCGCTGGAAACCTGACGCACTTCAATTTCATCCAACCCAGCCCAAATGGCCTTCCCATACTCCTGCCCAAGCGCCAAGAGCAGAACGGCTGCGCGCTCTGCACCTCCAAGCTCTCGTTCAGCTATTCCAGATGAGACTGATAAGGCTTGTGCTGTCGATTCCTGCGGCTGTATCTCCTCACTCATCCTACGCTGCCTCGTTCAACCAACCGCGAACGATATTGACCGCTTCGCTTGGAGAATCTTCAATCAACTCACTTATTTGCTGAATTGAGCTTTGATGGAGAGCTGCCTGCATTTTGGCATCTTCAATCCATTCTGCTGTTGGCATTTCAGAAGGAACCTCCTCCATTTCACCAACAACACCTCCAATTTGCGCAGGGCCCTCAGCGACCAATGTGCCATCTGGCAGCATCTGAACACCGCCTTCTGCCGCCGCCGCTCTCTCTTCTTCTTTAGCAAGAATACGCTTCATCAGCGGAGAGACTGCGAAGATCAACAGCAAGATGGTGATCACTAACAGAACACCCAACTCAGCAAATTTCATGATGTCAGCACGTGTAAAGTCGAACAGCCCACCTTCGCTATCACCAAAGTCCTGAAGAGGAGCTTCGACAAAGCGCATGTTGACCACTTCAACATTATCACCGCGATGTTTGTTAAAGCCAACAGCAGTTCGAACCAGAGTAGCAATTTGCTCCAGCTCATCTTTACTGCGCGGTTGATAGGTCTGCGTGCCATCCTCGCTGGTTGTGTAGGTACCATCAACCAGAACCGCTACAGACAGCCGTTCCAGACCACCTGCTTCATAGATCTCCGTCACTGTACTCTTGGAAATCTCGTAGTTCAGGATTTCCTCAGAAACATTCGAGGCATCCTTGGACCCGGTTGCACTGCCAGCTGCGTCTGCATTCGGCAGCTGGTTGCCAACAGAAACCGTCTCCTCACCATTGGTGGAAGATGCATTCTCTTCTTTACTCTGAGAAGAACGCAACACCTGCCCATCAGGATCATACAGCTCCTGTGTCTCAGTTTTGCGGTTATAGTTGATTTCTGCAGCAACCCGAACACGAGCGCGACCGGTTCCAACAACGTTATTGAGGATCTCTTCAACCTGTTGCCGCAGGCGAGCCTCCATTGTCGAACGTCGTTCATCCAGCGAAGAGCCACCAGCAAGCCCTTCTTTATCGCCGGTTCCGCTGGCAAGCAAAGTGCCGCGCTCATCAACGATAGAGACGTAGGAAGGTTCCAGTCCTTCAACTGCCGTCGCAACAAGATGCTGAATGGCACGGATCTGCCCACCAGACAAAGAACCCTGCACCTTAATTGCAATCGAAGCTGTTGGCGGTTCCCGATCACGCTGGAACAACTGCTTTTCAGGGATCACCAGATGAACACGCGCAGAAGAAATCCGGCCAATGCTGCGAATGGTTCTGGAAAGTTCCCCTTCAAGAGCTCTGAGGCGGTTCAGGTTCTGCACAAAACTGGTTGCACCGAGCGTATCTGTCTTGTCGAAGATTTCATAACCAACACCACCGCCAGATGGCAGGCCAGCTTCCGCCATTGTCATGCGCAGACGATGAACGTTCTCCTGAGGGACAAGAACACTACGTCCGTTGACACCCAACTCATATGAAACACCTTGAGATTCAACCTGGCTAACAATCGCTGCAGCATCTTCAAGAGTAAGGTCCGTGAAGAGCGGCACCATCTGCGGTGCTGTCGCACGAACAATGATGAAACCGAACAGGCCGATCAACGTAACAGCCATCGCCCCCATCGCTGCCAGTCGCGCGGGCCCAAGTCCTTTCAAGAAGTCAAGGATTCCACTCACAGTTGCCGCCCCGTACGTTCAAATCGCTCATTCAAAATGTACCAGCAATACTCTCAACACCTTGGAAATCGGCGTGAATTGCCCCTGATTTGCTGGTAGGTAAAAATTGCCCGCCTTAGAGTTAACAAAAGGTTAATAAAACCCTAATAATCGGTAAACGGGAAATCTACCCACAAAGAAGCATTGTGGAATATCGCAGGAAAGGCCTTTGACTAGGCTTTTGAAGAGTCGAATGAATCTTGAGCGGCCTGTTCGGCAGATTTTGCCGAAGCAGTTAAGACATCATGGTTAATCTGTAAAATTGTACAAAATGTGGCTTCCACATACAAAAAGGCCGGCTGAGACAGCCGGCCTTTTCAGAACCTCAAACCTGTTTGGGTATTACACCCTTTTTGCCTGAAGCTTACTAGTTGCTGCGATAGTCCTGAACGCGTGTAGCGCGCAAGCCGGCTAAACCGTGTCGGTCAATCGAGTTCTGCCAAGACAGAAACTCTTCAACCGTCAAAGTATACCGGTTACATGCTTCATCCAGAGACAACAAGCCTCCACGCACAGCCGCAACCACTTCAGCTTTTCTCCTGATAACCCACCGCTTAGTAGAGGTAGGAGGAAGATCCGCTATCGTCAGAGGGCTCCCATCGGGGCCGATGACGTATTTTACTCGTGAACGTATATGTTCGGTCATTCTACTCTCACACAAACCATGACCAAGCTGAGGATGAGAATAGAACAAGGCGCTTAAAATTTGGCTAAGCCCCCATCAATGTTTTGGTAAGATTCATAACCGGGGATCTTAGTGGATATTAACTACTACAGAATTCCATTGACTCCAGTGACCTCACCCACGGGAATTTTAAGATCCCCCATGTGCAGAATAATGTCGCCAGTGCTGAAGTCCACGGCGTCCACTTTCCCTTTCACTTCGGTCTGAACAGCGAAAGGCTCGCCATTGGCATCCTGGGTAATAATATCAATGGAATAGGCGCCATCACCAGCTTTTGTGCCGTTTGTCGCTACGCCATCCCATTCAAAGGTATTGTCACCTTCCTTCAGATCAATCTCTTCCTGATAGACCTCAGCACCCTCACTATTTTTAACAGTAATGGTTGCCTTGCCTGCGGAAACGGCATCAAGATTCCACGAGGCTTTGTCATCTTTGAGCTGCGCAGTTGCGCTCTGAGCTGTCACTTCCTTACCGATATAGTTTACAAACTGACTCGCACTTTGCGTTTTGAGCTGAGTCAGCTGCTCCTCTAATTTCTCAGTAGTTGCAACCTGTTGCTCAACCATCGTGTATTGAACCAGCTGATTCGTATATTCAGCCGAATCGAGAGGCTCTAACGGATCCTGGTTTTGCACCTGCGTGGTCAGCAATGAAATAAACAGATCAAAGTTTGCATTTATGCTGTTCTGGGTGCTTGCGCCAGAGGAGTTTGCATTCGGTGTCAGTGCATTAATTGTAGTCATTGTCTATTTCCTCATGCGCGGCATCAAACCGAGATATCCAGTCCACCAGCGCGGGCAGCACTATTTAAGTTGTTATGTGCGAGATAGTTTTCGTCTGGCAACTCAGTGCCTTCTGACGCTCGATCCAGCTGCCCGACATTGACCTGTCGGTTCTCTTGCTGATCTGAAGTCTGCGAGCCACGCCCTCCAAGTGAGAACTGAAGAGAGCTTTTATCGCTTTCGATCCCAGCTTCCTGAAGAGCCTTTTCCAACCCACGTTGATCTCGCTGCAAAAGTTCGAGAGTTTCAGGTCTCTCAACAATCAAATGCGCCCGTACGCGGCCATCCTTACTAAATTCAAGAGAAACATCGACTCCACCCAATTCTTTTGGATCAAGCCGGATTTCAAAACGATCAACGCCGCCACTTGCCTGTCGGGCAATCTCAGGCCACACAGCATTCGCAACATTCCTCAGCGTAGAGGTTGGCAGAGAGCCCATTGAACGGAATGCAGTGTCAGAACGTGCAGCAGTACTGGAGATTGCTTCAGAACTTTCCCAATCAAGCTCAGCTTCAGATCCATCCAACGGACCGGCAGCAAGCCCCCAACCGATTGCCGTTGTTGAAGCAACCTGCTCATTTTCCTGTGGCACCTTCACCTGAATACTGACAGAGGGCGTAGTACTTTTCTTGTCAGCGGATACTGCCTGCTCTGTAGGCTTGTTCAGTGCATTGGTAAGCTCATCAGCCTCCGGAGCATCACTAACCTCCGTGACGGATTCAAAACTCGATGTCGCTTGCACAGCTCCACCAGCAGTTTTGTCTTTCACAACCAACGGGGTCGCAACACTCGTCACAGCAGCAGTCCGGCTCACCTGTTCCGCAGAACGGACACCCGCTTCACTTCCTTGAACAGAGGATACATCAACAGCCTTTTGTACCTGCGAAGCTTGGCCAATCTTTTCTGAAGGCACATCCGGCTTGGAAGTCACATTCGGGAAAATGATGTCACCATCACCTTCAACAGATGCGATCTGCACCGCACGCTGTTGATTGCCGACAAAGCTTGAACCAGCACGATCAGTCTGCCGGACAAGCACAGGCTTTTCTAAGGAAGCGTCTGCATCACCTTCAATGGCATCAACAAGAACATCCCCGCGAGAAGACTGAACAGCTCCCTTAACCTCTACAGATTGCGGCTGAACAGGTTCGGATTGAACTTTGACGCTCTTCACGTCTTGCGCTGTTGCTAGCTCACTAACCTGACGACCAACAACAGGTTGCGATGACTGGACATCCGCTTCACCCGCAGCACGATCCGGTGCAGCAGTCTTTTCGGCAGGAGCGCTGACTGAATTAGCAACAGTATCAACATTACCGCTATCTGAGGTCGTGACAGCACCATTACCAACGGCATTGGCGACTTGCTCTACCTTAGCCCCATTGTTCGCTGGTTGAACTTGCGGTGAAGCAGCAGATTTCTGGGGCTGGTCAGATACCACTGAAGAACGTGCAATCAGCTCGGGAGAAACCTTAGCCACTTGATCTGAAACCGGGAGCTCCAGCGCATTTAACTGAGGCTCAGATGAACCACCTTGCTTAACAACAGCACCCTGCTGCTCGGACGTCACGCGCTGCCGCGTATCTGAAGCATTGCGAGCGTTGCCTTTAGATTCCTGTACAGTTCCGGCGACGTCTGTCTCTTGAGCAACAGCTCCAACCTGAGCCGTTACCTGTCCATCATCCGCCTGCGGCAAGATCTGCCCACCACGCTCGGCCTGCTGTAAAGCACCAAGATTTACAACAGCACTCTCTACTGTCTTGGAAGAGATGGCCTCGCCCTCACCCACAATAGGAGAAGCGTTTTGAACATTAGCGACCGGCTGAGTAACTTTCGCTTCGCCTGCTTTCTCCGCTAAGGCTGGCTGACTGCCTGCCTCCTGGACATTTTGTGGCAAGGCAACAAAAGGCGCTTTCGCTTTCCCTTCGCCGCCATTGAGAAGAAGCGCTTCATCATTAGTTGTCGCAACTGCCCCCAATCCCGGAACCACACCAGGCACTGGCAACTGAGAAACAGTGGAAAGCGGCAGTTCACCAGCCAAACCAACAATCGCACTCTCCCCATTTTCATCCTTGATGAGATTTGGGCTCAAAACCGAGAGATCACCGCCAGTCGTTAAAGCTCCAGAAAAGAGATCCACCGCAGTTGCCGCTGCACCATCTCTCTCAGAAGCTTTGGCGAGAAGACCGGAGAAAGTATCGGCATTTTGGCCGAGCACACTCTCACCAAGCAGCGCATTACCACCTTGCCCCACAACGGGGCCTAAAGGCGTTTGCGGCTGAACAGGACCGGCTAAACTCAGCAAAGCAGATTGCGACATATATTCCTCAAACTACGCAGCACACACCATCAGCAACGATGGTCAAGACATCTTGCGCGCAGATATGCAATTAGCGGGCCAGCCACAAAATCAAAAATATATAAGCATTTTCAAATAGATAAACTCAAATCAACATTTCAAAGAACAGGCCACAAGATCACTTATTGCCCCCGCCTCGGCAACAAATGCCCAGCAAGTAAAAACATCAATCAAAAAGATTGGCCTTCCGTCGAGTTTTAGGTATATTCCCGCCAACTAGCACGCTCGAAGCGTACGCATGCGAAGCGTTTAAAAGAGAGCCCGCGTTTAGCCATCGCCAGAGCGCAGCAAGCACTAAGCAAGCAAAAGAAACTAATCTGCGCTTCAGACTTCAATGTCTCCCAGGATTGAAATCTGCTCGTGATGTTATAGATACGGCTCTCACTTAAACGCGCCTACAGGATGAGGTAATTGGAATGCTAAACAGTCTTGGCCTGCCCGGCCGCCCAGAAGACACACGGGTGGTTGTTGCCATGTCAGGCGGTGTTGATTCATCGGTTGTTGCCGGAATGATGAAACGCGAAGGCTATGATGTGGTCGGCGTCACTCTACAGCTCTACGATCATGGCGAAGCAATCCAACGCAAGGGCGCTTGCTGTGCAGGGCAAGACATCCACGATGCCCGCCGTGTCGCAGAAAAACTCGACATTCCGCATTACGTTTTGGATTATGAATCCCGCTTTAAAGAGCAGGTCATCGAACGCTTCGCGGACAGCTATATCAATGGCGAAACACCGATTCCATGCGTAACATGTAACCAGACCGTCAAGTTCAAAGACCTTCTGGAAACGGCAAAGGACTTGGGCGCTGATGTTCTGGTCACAGGTCACTATGTCCGTACAGGCGTGGAAGGCAATCAGCTTGCCATGTTCCGTCCTGTCGATCTGGACCGTGACCAAAGCTACTTCCTATTCGCAACAACGCAGGAACAGCTAGATTTCCTACGCTTCCCATTAGGTGGCATGACCAAACCAGAAGTCCGCGAACTTGCACATGAGTTTGGACTGGCAATTGCTGACAAGCATGACAGTCAGGACATCTGCTTTGTGCCAGAAGGCCGCTACACAGACGTTATTGCCAAGCTTCGCCCGCACGCGGCAGAACCAGGTGATATCGTCCATGTAGATGGCCGCGTTCTTGGCCGACACAACGGCATCATCCATTACACCATCGGTCAGCGCCGCGGTATCGGAGTTGCAACTGGTGACCCTCTCTATGTTGTTCATCTGGATGCAGATGGGCGACGTGTGATTGTCGGTCCGCAAGAAGCGTTAGCAACCCACAACCTGCTGCTGCGCGAAGTAAACTGGATTGGCCCAGGTACGCTGGACGATCTGCCGGAAGACGGCATCACTGTTTATGCAAAGGTGCGCTCTACCCGCCCACCAACAGAAGCAATTCTGCGCAAGAGCGGCGAAAACATTTTTGTCGAGCTGGTAGCAGGCGAATTCGGCGTAGCTCCAGGACAGGCTTGCGTCTTCTTCGACAAAGACGGTCAGGAAGCGCGTGTTCTCGGCGGCGGTTGGATTCAGCGTGCTGAAAAGCAGGAAGGCGCAGAAGCTGCCCTCAAAGCACTACTCGGAAAAGGCTGGGAAGCAGCAGGCTTTCCTGTAGGCTAACGCATTGCCAAACTGACAGAATTATTCAAAACGCCCCGCCTGACCTGATCGTCACCGGGGCGTTTTATTTTGATTTCTCAAGCCAGTGCCTTGCGCAGTTTCAATACGACACCGCCCCACAAATCCCAGAAAAGCCACTCCGGAATTTCTAACTTGGTAAAAAATGAGATTTTCTTGTTCCTGACAACTGCAACTGGCAGTTATTGCTCAACGAAATTGGCATTAACCCTAGGTTTTCATGGAGTTTTTCACAAGAGATCATATTTCCACAAAACTTACCCAAGAACGCTTGACGCCACCCCTCTGGGGCCTTATACACCCCTTCACAGCGCGGCGGTCAACACCGCAACATAGCGCACCGGATGGCGGGGTAGCTCAGTTGGTTAGAGCAGCGGAATCATAATCCGCGTGTCGGGGGTTCAAGTCCCTCCCTCGCTACCATCTCTCTTCAAACGAAGATCAAGACGAGAAGCTACAATTACCTCAAGATATGATGTGACAAACAGCTTCTTCACTTGTGCTCTCTCCATGTACACTTATCGACCTTGTTTTATCGCCATAACGTGTAATCAGCATGCTATTTTACCGGCCAAATTCAAACATTGATTAAAATATCACATCGATAAAGCCAGATAATATTGATATATTACATCTGAACCTCAGCAATAGATATTCAGATGAATCAAAAAAACAATCAATTGGGCCCTTACAGAATAATCAAGCAGATAGGGCAAGGCAGTAACGGGGTTGTTTTTGCTGGTGAAAATACAGCCACCGGCAAACATGTCGCCATCAAAATGGCCACTAAGCGCGACGCATCCAAGCTAAACCAACTCCGTCGCGAAATAAGGTCTCTCGCAAAGCTTAAGCATCCTGGAGTTATTCAGATTCTCGACCATGGCATCTCTGATGGCCTCCCATGGCATGCTACGGAAGTAATTGAAGCACCTACGCTTGCCAAAACGATTGACAAAATCTGGTCAGACCACCGATCAGCGACTTCCACCTCCACTACCCAGGAGTGGTTCGCAACAGAATACAGCCCCGAGACAACTATCTCCGGTTTTGATGAAATTAATCTAGACGAAAACATCACTTACCCTGACCACAACGTCCTACTGGACCATCACAATATTGCAGCTTCCGGCCAACTGGAAGATGCCCTTACGCTTGTCTACGGCATTTGTGAGGTTCTTGCCTATGTACATGGCTTGGGAATTATTCACCGCGATCTAAAGCCCAGCAACGTCTTCATCCTTAAAAGCAAGTTTCCCATACTGGCCGACTTTGGCCTTGTCACTGAGGTACGTGGCTCAGTCGGTCGAGAGGTCGTTGAAAGTGCCCAAGTCGTCAGCGGATCCCCTCATTTTATGGCACCGGAGCAAATTCGAAACGAAACTCTCGATGCTCGCTGCGACTTATACAGTCTTGGATGTATTTTATATGAGCTAGTGACCGGCTTGAAACCCTTCAACGGCTCGCGCGCTCAGGTGTTTCGCGGTCATCTCGAACGCCTTCCGATCAATCCATCTGATCTTGTTTATGGTGTTCCCAAAACACTAGATGCCATGATCATGTCGCTCCTATCAAAAACCGCAGACCAACGCATCGGCTACGCAGAAACTGTTTTGCAATCAATTGAAGTACTTGGCATAAAACGGCCAAAGTGGCCAGTAACGGTTCCTTCAGCAAAGCCGTATCTTTATCGCGCGTCCTTTATTGAAAACTTCAAGATACAGGCAAATATAGAAAGTCATCTGAGCAACGCCAAAGATGGAATAGGGCAGATCCATATTGTCTTCGGTGAAAGCGGACTGGGTAAAACACGTCTCGTCTCAGAGATTGCCAGTAAGGCTAAGAAGTCAGGAATGTCAGTTGTCAGTTGCGAGTGCGCTTCTCAAGTAAGAGACAGCACTCAAACTAAGCCAGTCAGCCAACCACTCCAACCTTTCTTACGATTGTTGGATCAGATCGCTGACACTTGCATCGAAGGGGGAAAGGAGAACTTTGAAATACTAATAGGGAAACATGCCGCAGTATTATCTCAATACTCGACCAGCATAAAATCTCTCCCTTGGGCGAAGCACCTTCCTACTTCGCCAAAGCTCGAACCAGAGCAAACGCTCATACGACTGTTCGAAGCCTTGCGTAGTGTCCTGACCGCTTATTCTCAAACTTGCCCTTTGCTGATGATCCTTGATGACCTGCAATGGGCCGACGAATTAACCCTGGCATTTCTAAAACACCTTGCTGAAGAAGGCATGGACGGCATCTCCGGACTTTTGCTTGGAACTATGAGATCCGAAGAGCGAACCAAAGAGATCAATGCTATTTTGCCTTTTGACGACGTCAGTGATGTCTCCTTGGAAAGAATGGGTACCCATGACATTGAAAAATTAGCTAGCGGCATGCTGGCGATAAACCGGCTTCCTGATGCATTCGCAGAATTCCTTTTAGAGCGTAGCAATGGCAACCCGTTCTTCATTGCTGAGTATCTTCGTACAGCAGTGGCAGAACAGGTGCTTCGGCGGGACCAATCTGGCAAGTGGGCCTTCGCGCACAAAGCACTATCCGATACAACCCGCTTTGAAAAACTCCCACTGCCGAGTTCATTGAGTGAGCTGATCACCCTCCGCATTGGCCAGCTTAGCCCAGACGCACGCCGTTCAGTTGACTGCGCCGCACTCATTGGCCGTCAGTTCGAAATAGACCTCATCGCCTCTGTTAAAAAGCTGAACGAAGAGACGATCGGCCATGTGATTGACGAGTTGGTTGAACGCCAAATCTTAGAAGCCGACGAAAAAGATGGCTTCCGCTTCCTTCACGATAAAATCCGGGAGGTGGCAGAAGCCCAACTTTCCGCTCACCGTCGCCGCGAACTGCATGAGAGAATAGCGACTGAACTGGACAAAGTAAGTGCGAGTGAAAAAGGATCCGATAATATCGACGCGCGCCTAGGCTATCATTGGGCCTGTGCAGGCGTTCCCGGTCGAGCAGCCCGACATTTGCAACTTGCAGCAGATCACGCTCATCGCCACCACGCAAATGATGAAGCTATCAAACTCTATCAAACCGCCCTGTCGGAAATCCAGAAGGCCCGCACCCTTGAACCAGAACGCAAAGAGGACTGGTCTAGGGAAACCATATCAGTTAACGAAGCTCTGGCAGGCCTGTATTCGCTCAAACGAAACCATGACCTCGCCCGTAGTGCATTGAAAAGCGCTCTGGACCAAAAGTCAACCAACCTGATCACGCAGGCCCGCCTGTACAGACTGAGGGCCAAAACCTATGAAGCAGAACATAGGCATGAAGAGGCGCTGACAGCTCTGGATGAAGCCGCGCGCGTCTTGATAACAGATAAGCGCACGCTGACTGCAACACGTGAGGAATACATAGAAATCAAGGTTGCTCGCTTGTGGACACATTATTGGGCCGCAAATTATCACAAAATGGACCAAGAATTTTCTGAGACACAAACTTTAATCGAGCACAGCGGCAACCCCGACCATCACTACAAACTGTACCTTTCGCTTATATACAGAAATTTGCGCCGCGATCGCTACAGAGTCAACGAAGCAACAGTTGAGTTAGGGCAACAGCTGTTGAGATCGGCCATTGAAACAGGAAGGCACATAGAGATTTCCGTCGCACAATTTGAACTTGGATTTCTTCTATTATTTGCCGGAAGGCTTGAAGAGGCGAAGTCAGCTCTACTGAAGGCTCTGGAGATGACCAAGCAAATCGGCGATACCAGCGGCCAAGTTCGCACGCTTTGCTACCATGTCATACTATTAAGAAGACTGGGAGACCTAACTGCAACCGAGATTGCAGCGCTGGAGCTACTGGAGGCAGCAAAAAAAGCTCAGATGATGGATTACGTTGGTGTCGCGCATGCATCATTGGGATGGGTGATGCTCAAGCAAGGAAACGTTGCTCCAGCAAAAACAGAAACCCAAAAAGCAATAAAGGTTTGGTCGGCCCTCCCCTTTGAATATGCAATGAAATGGACAGCCATACTAACTGATCTGAAGATCGCTTCTGAAGCAGGCGACCTAGAAGCGCTGAATAACTGCGCGCAAACTTTAAGACATGAAGTTCAGCTGAGACTCCCCGATCAGGTAGACTTTCCGTTGGAGGGCATAATCACGAGCTTCTCCACAAAGGATTATCGCAAAGTAATGAGCTGCGCAAATGAAGCATTGCTTCAAGCCGAAACCAGAGGATTCCTGTAATATAAATAGTTAGAATCACGTAATCATTTTGAGGGAAATAAAATGATACTTGTTGTTGGAGCAACCGGTGTGCTCGGCTCTAAAGTCTGTAAAGAACTACGAGCCAAAGGGCACCAGGTAAGAGCAATGGTGCGAAGTAGCAGCAGCCAAGAGGGCGTCGAAAAGCTTAAAAATCTTGGTGCTGAAGTTGTTCACGCAGACCTTAAAGACCCCACAACAATTCAAACTGCCTGCCAAGGCGTGAATGCAGTGGTCTCTACAGCGACATCTGTTTCAAGGCCCGTTGAAGGTGACAGCTTTGAGAGCGTTGACCTGAAAGGACAGTTGGATTTGGTCACGCTCGCGAAAGAGAGCGATGTAAAGCACTTTGTATACCTATCATTCCCCCAGTTTGGTCGAACATTCCCGCTCCAGACTGCAAAACGGGCGGTCGAAGATGCCCTGCGAAGTGGTGAGATGGGTTATACCATCTTGCAAGCGCCTCATTTTCAGGAGTCCTGGCTGGCAGCGCCAACCGGTATCAATCCTGAAACAAATGCAATACTTACTTTTGGCGGCGGTAAAGGTGCAATTTCCTGGATCTCGATAGATGATGTGTGTGCGGCCGTCAGAGCCACTTTGGAAACACCTGAGGCTCGGAACCGCACCTTGAAAATCGGTGGTGCCGAAGCGCTCAGTCAGGAAGAGATCATCTTACGCTGCGAACAGCTCGCTGGCAGACCATTGCAGCGCGAAGACATGCCAAAAACACAACTGGAAGCAATGTCCTCATCTGGCGACCCAATGATGCAAACATTTTCCGGTTTGATGAGTGTGTGTGTTGAGGACGGCTGTATCGTTGACAATGAAGAAGCTGAAAAAACATTGGGCTTCCGCCCACGACCACTCAATGACTATCTAGCTCAGCTGGTAGCCTCACTCCCAACGACTTGATGCGCTGTAGACAACGCAGTCTCATGTAAATAGTCCATGACAAGGGTCTGGAGAAACGCCTTTCGGCTCTTCAGGCCCAATCCAGCGATGTGACTATCTATATGAACAGGAACGGGAGTCTTCAATCGCTCGGTAAAGTGCCAGCTTAAGAGCTGTTCCTCAGTGGGGTTGTCGTCGTTTAGAAAAAAACCTTCCAGAACGTCAGATGGGACCAACGTCTTCTTGCTTCCAACCTTCTGGACAAGAGAGCCATATTTCCCGGCAGCGCGCAGCACATCTGGAAGTGCTTTGCGAATATCAGTATCCAAACCATCTCTGATGGTTTCGATACGTTGCTCACGCTTAATCAAAGAAATCAGGTCTTCAGAGCTGAGTTCCTGCTCATGCAGCCAGTCCTGAATTTCCGATCCCTCAACAAGATTACGCCTCACAAAGAAGGAGTGGAGCTTTAGCTGAAATTTCTCTGGCTGCTCCTGTAAGGCAACTCGATCCGCTTCCTTCAGCAAAAGAGCTCGTGCAATCGCACCATCGACAATCTGAGCATACAGCTTTGGATCAAGACGCAACTCATCCAGCAGATCATCAATATTCACTGGGTCTTCTGAAGGGGCGATCTGCCGGATTAACTTTTCCCATGTGTCCGTATGCGCAAAAGCAAAAGACACCTTCTTTGGCTCTAAAGCCCCCGCTTGCTGCGAAGCCATGGTTTTGAGCATCTCCAAGGCATCATCACGCTTAACATCCACCTGCTCAGCTAAAAGCCAGCCTCGAAATGCCTCGATTTCATCGCAATCTGCCCGGCCTTCTATAGAGGACAACAGACGTTTGTAAGTACGCTCAGGAAAGTGAGAGGATTTTGCGGTTGCCTCACAGAACTCTCGAAGCTCTTTGCAAATGACATGCTGGCTCTCCGCCCGATCCAGCGTTGCACGGATGTTGACCATAGCCTCAGACAGTTTTGGATACCCCAGCTCTGCCGGCCCATGAGCAATGGCAACCTCATCATCATCTTCAAGCCGGCCCTCATGATAGGCCTGAAACACCTTGCCGACGCCAGTCATCCCAAAGGTAGCCAACTCAGCAGCTCGCAATGCGCCCATACTCGCAGCCCCATAAACATGCACGCCTCGCGACATAGCCCATAGGATTTCCTTGTGCCACACAGAAGGAACTTGCTCGAAATACCCGTCGATTATTCCGATCATACGGGCACCATCTTCAACAGCACAATAAACATCACCTTGCGAAGCTGGCGGAAGATAAGTCGCATCCAAGACGGCCTGAGCATCAGATAGAGCAAGGCTTGGACCAAGAAAAACAAAAACAGACATAGCTTTATGCACCACCAGCTAAATCGAGACTATGCAACTTCAATCGCTTGCCGGGGACATAGCCCGGAGCATCATGCAAACCTTCAAGACCGGGAATGACAACACGCACGACCTCAATGCCGTCAACATACCCTCCTAGGTTCACCAGTGCGACCTGTTCAATTCCAACCGCCCGAAGTTGCGCAATTTGATGTGTAATGTCCTCTTCAAAGCTTTCCCCATCAAAGCTTGGCACGTCCTTGAACGAAAGGCCTTGAAGCTCAGCGCACTTACCTATTCTTCTCCTAATAGTCTCCACGCGATCGCGATTTCTGGAAACCTCAAAAAAGTCGCGGTGAGCATCATCCCTAGCTCCAGCAATAAATGTTAGTCGAGTTTGGGCAGCTTCCGTCAAAGCTCTCAAAAGGGCTATCTCACGCACTGAGTGGCATCCACTGCCATCGCTTGCATAATATTGTCCAAGATGGTTGGGAACGAAATCGGCGATCGTGCAAGCAAAAGTTGGTAGCCCGATATCGGTCGTAATCGACCAAACACCGACAGCCTGTCCTGCATCGCGCAGCATCTTAATCACCTCAAGACAATCCGGATCATCAACACTAGATAAATCCAGAGCACCCTTCGGATCCGCTGTCGCCCCTCGAGCAGACCAAAATGCGAGCGCATCGCGTTCCACCAGCTCACAAATCCCATGACTAACAGCTTCATACCAACAGTTACCACTGGCGAGTCCATTGGAACTCATCTGAAAGTGGCCGCTGCTGCCGGACAGTGGCAGCGTAAAGTTGGTGTGCACCATCTCATAGGGCACCCAAACCGAACAATCAGACACCAGATCACGCCCCTCACACCATAGAACCTGCCGGTTCGGATCTAATGACCGAGTGCTATTGTGCGGTAGGCGTCCAACATCAAGCACAGCCCCGTCCTGAGAGATCTCAGAAAAACTTGCCAGACGAAGTGGGAGCTTTACATGTTCTGCGTGATAGCCTTCAATCGCCTCCATTATGCCGGAAGCTTTGGCTGCCGCCAGGTCTAAGCCTTTGCCTTGAGATACGGCCAGCGACCTCGCATTAGGTCGGTAGACAGCAACCACAGGCAAGCCGATCTTATCAAGGCCGGTGATATTCGCGACACGGGTAATCCCAAAAGACTGCAAATAGGGCTCAATCCGCTCAATCGTCTGGACAGGTGAAACGAGCCGATGCGTGCCTCTACGGTATGTTTTCTCTACTAACGATGTTTCAGAGGCATGACTTCGTTGTAGCTCTTCACCACCCCGAAAACACGCCTCCGCCGCTTTATGCGGAGCCATATCTATTAGTAACCGCCTTTAATCACATCGATATTCAGGAGAAAGCATGTCCCTCCAACACTGCTCGGCGAAATTTTCTTTTCAGAACCTTTCTCCTCGTAGTTTGGAATTGAAGCAACTGCTGCACCAAACTTCACCAGCTCTTCCACTCTCATGTGCTCAGAAATCGGCTCAGGAGTTTTGTCTTTCCACTCAGCCTCAGAGATCCGATATACTTCATCTTTCCAGACAATCAGTACATCCTGATCATATTCAACTTTCTCACTGTTATCTGTAGACATAATTTCTTACCCTCAATTAAGAATCAAATATATTTACGTAGTTTTTATTATCACTCGTGCATACATTTACAATGATAGTTTAGTGTAATATATTTTAAAGCAATTTCCGCGCTCATCACACAACACTAACGAGCACTAATGCCCCATAATCCAATGTTAGGGGTTTTGGCTAACTCGAGAGTGTTAACGATCAAAGCAGAAAATGCGTGCTAACTGATAAATCCGAATACCGTGACGGCACAATAGTCTGATCGCTTCGGAAAATAAGAGATGGCCGGGGCTCCAAATGAACTGTGATGATTTGAAAATTGGAAAGACCGAGAATTCAGTAGATCAGGCAAGTGATTTGGGACAAGGATCAGATGAGACAGTTCAATTTGATCACCAACAACTCCCTATTGATCTAGCAAGTCATTCAAGTCAGAACGACAACTCCCAGCCTGGCATTATGTTTGTTAGTGGTAATGAAACTGGGCAAGTTCATCTTCTGACTACTCCAAGGGTTCAAATTGGTCGTTCGCCAGACCGCCAAATAATGGTTAGAGACGCGAGTGTTAGCCGTCAGCATCTGCTTTTGGAAACAACGCCAGAAGGCGTTCAAGCGATTGATCTGAAATCGCGTAATGGCGTGTTTGTAAATGGTAATAAGATCAAAAGATGCTGGATATCTCCCAATGATGTAATTCGCATCGGACCAAAGATAATATTGCGATACTCTCTTTTTTCCAATGTAGAGCTCGATGTACTGAGAAAAATGCATCGAGCATCAACTCTGGACCCACTTACGCTTACTTACAATAGGAAGTACTTCAGTGGTCATCTCAAGCAACTTCAAGAACTGCCTGCGAAAAAGCGAAATTTATCCCTCATCCTGATAGATATTGATCATTTTAAAAGAATTAATGATACGTTCGGTCATCAATTAGGTGATCAAGCCCTAAATCATATAGCAACAATCATTCGTACGACTGTAAGAGGGGATGATATTGTCTGCCGTTATGGCGGAGAAGAATTTACAATATTACTCAGTGACACATCTAATACTATGTCAACAGAAATTGCCGAAAGAATTCGCAATCGAATCGAGAGTAATCCATTACGCCGAGATGGCAATACAATTCGCTTAACTGTTTCAATTGGTGTCGCAATAGTTGAAGAAGCAAACGGCAATCTGGACAATTTATTCAAATTAGCTGATGCTCGCATGTACGCAGCAAAGAGACGCGGTCGAAATCAAGTGGTAAGCTTGCAAAGTTCAGTTGATAGCGTCCAGCATCCATTTTCTTACAACCCCGATACTTAAGAGCACAAGGCTTGGAGATTAGCCCCAAAGCTATACAACAAGGACACCATGTCAGACGCAATGCAAGCAACTTCAACAGTTTGCTTGCGTCACTTTCCTTCTATCAGCCGGCCTCAGGGGTCTCTGCCTAGTGAAATGACCAACTCGCCTCATTCACTCACCCACAACTGTAACCTCGCGCGCATCCGTTTCCATCCGCTTTGGTGCAACCAGCCCTATCACAGTCTCTTTCAACCTCCTGACATCTGCCAGGATCATCATGAATGTCGGGATCAAGAACAAGGTGATCAAGGTTGCGAATAGAATTCCAAAGCCCAAAGACACCGCTGCAGGAATGAGGAATTGGGCCTGTTCAGCGGTTTCAAAGATCATTGGTGCCAGCCCGGCAAACGTGGTCGTCGAGGTTAGGATCACGGCACGCATGCGCTGAGTTCCTGCCGCAACAAGAGCCTGACGCATTGGCATACCGACAGCCCTGTTGTCATTAAAGGCAGAAACCAGAAGCAGACTGTCGTTCACCACAATACCGCTGAGAGCAAGTATCCCGTTGATGCTGAGGATGGAAACAGGGATACCAACAATCCAGTGCCCGATAATCGCTCCCGTAATACCAAACGGAATAGCGATCATAACCACAATCGGCTGGGTATAAGACTTGAGCGGCACCGCAAGCAGAACATAGATCGCGATGATCGTAATTCCAAAGGCCGTCATCAACCCACCAATTGCTTCGCGTTGCTGTTCAACCTCTCCCCCAAAATCAACGGCAACACCGGGATACATTGCCTGTAGTTCTGGCAAGATTTCCTGATTGAAGTAGGTGACCAACGCATCAGCAGCTATCTCGTCTTTATTGATCTGCGCATCAAGTGTCGCAACCCGCTTGCGTGAACTGCGATAGATCTCATCTACAGTCAGATCAGAATGCAAGTTTGCAACGGAGGACAGCAAGATAGGATCACCAGCCGGAGTACGAACATAGAGCGTTTGCAAGGCTGCAGCAGAGCTTCGCTGCGCCTCTGGGTAACGCACCCTCACCTTAACTTCTTGCTGGTTCCGCTGGAACTCCTGTATCTCTGCGCCGCCGATAGCCTGAAACACCTGCTCAGAAATGGCAGAGGTCGTCATGCCAACGGAGCGTCCGTAATCAGTGAGTTCAATGTTCAATCGCCCACGCACAGCCCTGAAGTCATTGGTAACTGACAAAACGCCGTTCTGGGTTGAGAGCCTATCCTCAACGTACTGGCTAGCCGCAATCAACTGATCAACATCATCCAGCAGTAGCTCTACTCTGAAATCAGCAAAATCAAAGTCATCAGCCGCAAACTTAATCGTTTGCGCCCCTTCAACTGGTCCAACCAGCTTGCGCCAGCGCTCTGCAATCTCATTTGCGGTAATGTCACGCTCGCTTGGCGGTGTAGTAATTGCCAGCACAGTCACGTTTCCATCGTCACTGGCCTGCATCTCAATGCCAGTGATCGGAGAAACACCAGACGTTACTTCAGCATCCAGCTGCGCTTTCAATTCATGAGCCGCCGCTTCAATCCGGTTCGCTTCAGCAAACAGTCGCCCATAACCAAGGTCAGGCTCGCCTTTATAGGTCGCAGTCACGATTTGACGTGGGATCTCTGGGAAGAACACAACACGCACAATCCCGGAGGGCACCAT
Organism: Pseudovibrio sp. Ad46; assembly: GCF_001623065.1. NCBI lineage: Bacteria > Pseudomonadati > Pseudomonadota > Alphaproteobacteria > Hyphomicrobiales > Stappiaceae > Pseudovibrio > Pseudovibrio sp. Ad46. The sequence goes on from NZ_LMCG01000080.1 coordinate 313,392, forward strand.
ATAGACCACCGCCACAAAGAGCACCACAAAGCACAAGGCAGACAGATAACGCATTCTGAGGCTGAGCTTCACCAAGGGGCGATAAACACTTTGCTTAAACCGCTCCAAGCCGCCGCTGACAGCGTTCTGAATAACCTTCCAACCACGAGAAAGCGGATTAGCAGGCTTTGCATTATGCTTCAGATGAGCCAGATGCGCAGGCAGAATGAACTTGGATTCAATGATCGAAAACACAAGGCAGAAAACCACCACCCAAGAGAACACCGAGAACACTTCCGCCAGCCGTCCAGTCACCAGCGTGATTGGGTAGAAAGCAGCAATTGTTGTCAGCACGCCAAAGATTGCAGGTGTCGCGACCAGTTTGACGCCCTTGATGACGTTATCAATCCCATCGCCTTCTTTCTCAGTCACACTATGCGCGCTCTCAGCAACCACAATCGCATCATCAACCACGATACCAAGCGCAATGATGAACCCGAATGTAGTCATCTCGTTGAGCGTCATTCCCCAAAAGGAATCTCCCATCAAGGTAAGTGCGCCTGCAAAAGCGATTGGCAGCCCCATTGCAACCCAGAAAGCCGTACGTAAGTTGAGAAAAAGCGCAAGAGTGACGAGTACAAGCCCCATTCCCATGAGACCGTTTTTCATCATCAGAGAAAGACGGTCTGAGATGTTCTCGCTCTCGTCCTCCCAAAAATCAAACTTGATGTTCGTGGGCAAGCTGTCTTCAGCTTCAACCTCATTGATAATTTCACGTGCTCGCACTGCTGCAGGAATAAGATTGGCTTTCCCGATCAGCTGCACGCTCAGCTTTCTGGCAGGTAGTCCTTGATAGCGGTAGATTGAGCGATCATCCGTGTAAGCATCCGTAATCTTTGCAACATCCTGCAACCTAACAACAGTGCCATCAGAAAGAGTCACAACAGGAATGCTTTCGAAGTCTTGCAGAAAGTAACCCTGCCTGTCTGCTTTAATCAGGATCCGCCCGTTTTCACTCTTCAAACTGCCTTGCTGAGAAATAAGCGAGAAGTTACCGACCTGTCGAACCAGTTCATCAAAGCTGAGCTTATATCGCTGCAAAGCTTCTTCCTGCACTTCAATCGAGATCTCCTGCATCCGCTCACCACTGATAGTGACAGTTGGGATCAACGCGTCCTCAAGTAAGCGGTCTTTGATACGCCGCGCAACAGTATCCAGAACGTCTGGATCCGCCTCTCCATAGAGCTCAATTTGAATAGCATCTTCAATCTCCTCCGCGCGCACCACAACTGGCTTCTCAGCAGTTGAAGGAAGAGAAACAGCATCCACCTTGGTTTTGATGTCGGAAAGAAGCTTATCCAGATCAGTGCCGGAGGATTTTTCGATTACGATCGAAGAGTTGCTCGCCGTGGAGGTGCTCGTGACTTTCTTGATACCTTCGGTCCCTGTCAGCGCACGCTCAATCTTCTCCGTCACACCACGTTCAGTTTCTTGCGCAGCACCTGACTTGTATTCAACGCTGATAGTGACCTGATTGGCTTCAAATCCCGGAAAACCCTCAGTGCGAATGTTCATTGCGGTGTAAATACCAGCAACAAAAATACAGATCATAAGCAGGTTTGCCGCAACCGGGTTGTGCGCAAACCAAGCGATCCACCCTTTGTGGTTACTCTGTTGCATGGCTTACTCCGCAGCCTGAGTGGTGACAATCTGCTGTGGCAGATAACGACTGATTGGGTTCACCACGATCTCCCATGACCCTTGAGAAGGAAACGCCGTTACATCTAGAGCCACCTCATCGCCGCGCGTGAACAAAGGCGCCACAAGATGCCGCTCAAGCTGGCTATTATCAGAGACTGTCCAGACATATCCTTGAGAGGTAATGGCGGACGCCGGAACCATGACTATCTCCGGAATTTCTCGCCCTGTGAGCATCACACGCACAAATGTACCCGGACGCATGACAGTGCCCAGCGCATTGCGAGGTTCAATCTGCAACCGCAAGGATTGCTGACGTGTTTGGGCATTCGCAGTTGCCCCAACTGAAGTGATCTTGGCGGGCCACTGCACGCCAGACTCGTTCAACACGCGTGCCGATATCTCATTGACGCTGAGAGAACTGCCCTTCTCAGTCATCAGCAATTGCCATTGGGCAGGTGTCAGGGCCACCTCAACATCCAGTGTGTCGGTCGAGTAAATCTCGGCGATCTGCGTGCCTGCGGCGACGTAGCTGGAAGGTGCAATGCTGCGCAAAATCACAACCGCATCAAAAGGCGCAACTATACGAGTGTTTTCAAGATTCCGCTGCGCTTCCACCAGATTGGCCGCGGCTGCTTTGAGCTTAAGCTGCTCCAGTTTCAAAAACGGTTTTCTCAAAACCAGCGGGGTTACTTCACGACCTTTGATATTCGCACGTTCCCAATCCAGCTCAGCTTGTTTCCCGCGCTGTTCCTCTTGCAAAAAAGACAGCTCAGAACTCGCGACACTTTCCTGTGCAGTGGCCAGCGCTGCCCGATAGCTGCTATCTTCAATCTCAGCCAGAACATCACCTTTTTTGAGCATCAGTCCAGGCTCGAGCTGCGATGATAAGCGCACAACACGACCAGTCACCTCACTCGTCAACTGCTGCTGATAGTGTGCACTCACAGCACCAAAGACAGTAAACTCAACAGCCTCCGGCCCGGCCTCTCGCGTAACCACTGAAACCAAAGGCCGAGGCAAAGGAGGTACAGTGGCTTCCTGTGCCATAGCAGGCTGTGAAGCTGTCAATCCTGCCAGAAGGGTCAGTATCGAAAGGCAAACGGCCTGAGGTGCTTTCGAAGGATATGCTCCGAAAGCCATAAATGGTCGAAGGGTACTACGCATATTGGGAACTGCTTGTTGGTTTGAGAAGGAATAAAAGTGCCCGCCTAAAGGCCGATGCCAAAAGCAACAGCCAGATCAACACGATTTTGCATTCTGCTGCTGCGTATGTTGACCACCGCTTGCCGAGCAGCAAACGCATCACGTTCCGCTGACAACAGCGTCACAATATCGGTCAGGCCATCACGATACCTGCGTTCATATTGTTCATAATTGCTTTGAGAATGGCTCAGGGCCCGGGTGAGAAACGTTTCGCGGCTGCGCAACGTTTGCTCATTCTGGAGGCCGTTTTCGACCTCCAGAACAGCCGTGAGCAATGTCTGACGATAAGACAGCCAGAGGCGGGCAGCATCCAGATCAGCTTGTTTGGCGGTTAACCGGCGATTTCCGCCATCGAGTATCGGAGCTGACATTGATCCAAGGAGACGCCATGCCGGGCCACCATTCAACAAATCTGCAAGGCTTGCGGATTGATCACTTGCAGAAAAGTTGACAGAAAAAGACGGAAGCAGATCCTTGTAAGCTGCCTTATGTTGCAGGTCCGCAGCAGCGGCCCGCTCATAAGCAGCTAACAGGTCTGGTCGCCGCCCAAGTGTGGTGGCTGGCATGGCGCCTTTAGGCAGCTTGACGTTGGGGAGCAAGCTACCAGTTCGAAAATGAGTGTTCGGCATCTGGCTGGCCGCAACCTGCATCTGCCGTTTAAGCTGATCAATCTGCAATTTACGATCTGCCAGATCGGATTGCGCATTGGCAGTGGCAGAACGCGCCGCCTCCAAGTCACTCAGCTCTCCGATACCGCGTGTAAATTGATCAGAGATGATCTCCTCGGTGTTTCCCAGGCTGGAAATGCGGGAACGATCCAGATCTGCCAGTTTCTCCAGTGCAGTGAGCTGCACCCAGTTCCGCATCGCTTGCGCTGCAAGAGAAGCCCGTGCTGCTTGCAAATCATGCTCGCTGGCGGTTTGGATCCGGCCAGATGCGCGCGCACGATCAGAAAGCTTGCCCCAAAGATCAGCTTCCCAATTGACGGTGAGGTCTCCGCCAACAGAGCTGGCATAAGACGTCCCTTGGGCAGATTTTGAGCGTTGTCGATCTGCACTGCTGTTGAATGTAAGTGTTGGCCAGAGTGAGTCAGATGTCTTTTCCCGCTCCAGCTCTGCTTTTTGCAAATCAAGCACTGACTGACGAAGAGAGATGTTGTTTGCCAACACCGCATCCACATGTGTGTTCAGCTTCTTATCACTACTCAACGCAAGCAGTGACGAAAGGTTTTGCGCTTGAGGCGACACACCTTGCTTCCACTCAGCGGGTGTCTGTTTCACGGCCATTTCTTCCGTAAACGTTGTTCGCTGAGGGCTCAGCCCGGTTGTGCAACTTGCCAGCAAAATACCCGATGCTGCAAAAATGAGCATGTGCGATAAAGACCGCATGTCCTATCCCCTATAAATTCTCAGGGGAGAAATAACTCAGTGAGGATTATCGCAGGGTAACGACGTAACTTACTATGAAATAACAACAATTAAGAATATGCATATCGCAGATGCATTCACTAGAAAGTTAAACGAGTCGTAACGTGATCGCCAACTTGCTCTATCTGAAAAGTCCAGTTCAAACGGCGTGCAATCCGGCGAATGAGCGAAAGACCGACACCATAACTCTCCTCAAAGACAATCTTGCTCTCCTGTTCGGAAAGGTCCGCAGCCTGGTTGCAAATGACGATATCTTTAGGACTGATCGAAATATCAATTTGACCATGCTGCGTGTGCTGGAATGCATTCCGAATAATGTTGGCAGCAATAATACTCAGCGGTACTCTGGGTGCATCAATCGTAAGAGCTGGAAGGTTCACGTTCAGCACAACGCCCTTTCCGCAAAGCAAATATTTATGGTCTTCAATCACTTCATCCAGAAGTGTCGATAGATCCACTTTCTCAAGGTCCGGGTTAGGTTCCTGCTCACGTCCCAACCATAACAACGTCGCTACAATGGTCTCCATTGAATGACTGGCACGTTTGATCCGTGCGGTTACTTTGCGTTGTTTGTCATCTGTCGCAATCTTTTCCATGACACTGGTGCTACCAGAAATGATCGTAATCGGTGTCCGCAACTCATGGCTCGCATGACGCAAAAACGAATGCTCTCTTTCCACAAAACGCCCCAGTCGCCGTGCAGCATTGCTCAGGTGGTCACCAATTTTATTCAGTTCGTCATAATGAAAATCTGGTCGCCGCTCGACGGCACTCGTCTCATTCAACGTGTCAGCCCACTCTTGTAAGGCAGCGATACGGCGATTGATACGTTGGTTGAGGAATTGCGACAGCAAAAACACCAGTACAAGGATTGTAGCACCACCAACAAACATCACACGTTCAAGAAAATCAAAATCCAGAATTCCCCCAGTGTCCAGATCCTCATTGAACTTCAACATGCGAACGACATAGAGCGTACGACCATCACTAAGACGCTCAGCTAAGAAAAAGATGACAAATTCTGGAGCTCTTCCGCTTTCACCAACTGGTTCGATATCAGCATGGCCAAGCTCAATTTCATCTTTTGGAAAAGCCTTCTTTACCATCTCTGGTAGATCTTCATATTTGAATGTCGAGAAGATCCTTGCATCTTCAGGAGGCAAGTCTGCAGGCTGCTTCTCCAGCGCTTTTTCATAGGCAAGTATAAAGCTCTTTAGCTCAACCTTGTTTGATAACTTCAACCCAGCAACCAGGTAAGAAAACAGACCGATCGTATAGACGATTACAAGCAAGCCAACGAAAGCGAGTAACCAGTAGCGCAGCTCCCGCTTCAGTGTCTTTGTCTTCTTTCTTTTTCGCCTAAACAGAAACATCTGGTACTTCCCTCAGGGCCTCAATACAAAGCCGGAGCCCGCAATTGTATGCAAAAGCTGCGTTTCAAAAGGGCGTTGCACTTGGCGGCGAAGTTTATAAAGGTGCACTTTAAGACTGTCACTGGCAGGTACCTGATCTCCCCAAACAGCTCTCTCAAGCTCTTGTTTGCTCAAAACATTGGGCGTACTTCGAACCAACTGCTCAAGCAAGATCCATCCAGTCGGAGACAATTTCAACTGCCGCCCCGCACGTGTGGCCTGTCGCGCATTCAAATTGACTTCCAGATCCCCGATCGTAACTGCATTACAATGGCCTTTACTCCTGCGATGCAAAGCACGAATACGCACCGCCAGCTCGGGAAAGGCAAAGGGCTTGATCAGGTAGTCATCTGCACCTGCCTCAAATCCCGCAACACGATCACTCACCGCATCACGTGCAGTCAGCATAAGGATCGGACAGGTGATATTTTTTGCCCGCAACTGCTGACAAACCGAGAGCCCATCGACTTTCGGCAGCGTGAGATCCAGCAAAATAAGATCGTATTGATTTTTCAGCGCGCTATCGAGGCCTGCCTGACCATTAAAGGCGAAGTCACATTCGATATTCTCGAAAGATAGAAAATCACCAACTGTCGCTGCCAGATCCATATCGTCTTCAATGAGAAGTACAAGCAGTGCATTCATTTCCATCGGCATCACTCAGCCTTGCCTGACCACTATTACGGGACCTGGGAGAGGTTATGATCGTATCCGATCAAAATTAAGAGGCGGTTGAACCGTGAAAAAGGCTGAAACATTCGACTACACCTATGAAGGATACATCTCCGGAACATCCCACAGCAGATGTAACGAGCTGGTTATCACGTAAGTAGCCGAAAAATATATGAATTCAATCAAACGAGGTAAAAGCGACGACTCAAAAACCATGGGCCGTCACTTTGAATTCTAGGTGCAAGACTTGTTGCCGAAAGCAACCTCAGTTCCCCACCTTCGCCAACACATCCGCCTTCAGGAATCGCTCAATAAACAGCATGAAGCCGACGGATGGCACCAGAAGGATCAGGGAGGAGATGGACGCGATTTGGTAGTTGCCTTCCATGCTGGAGGTAAACAGCAACATCGGCAGCGTCACGACATCTGGCGCACCAACAAAGTAGGTTCCGGTGAACTCGTCCATGGAGATAAGGAACACAAAGATCGCGCTCGCCATAACGCCCGGCAAAGCCAGAGGCAATGTCACATCAGTAAACGTGCGCCAGCGCCCTGCCCCCATATTACGCGCCGCAGCTTCCAGTTCCGCATCCACTGCAGCAAAGGCAGCAGTCGCAATCCATACGGCAAACACCAGCCCCTGACTGGCGTGAACCAGCACAACACCTGCAATGGAACCAGTCAGATCCAATCCATAGAAAATGCGAGCAACATTCATATGCACAGCAACCGCCGGAAAGGCCTGCGGCAGGAGAAACAGCAGCATGATGAGATATCGGAAAGGCATTTTCCCACGCGCCAGAGCATATCCAGCTGGAATGGCAATCGCCAGACTGACCACCACAGTTAGCAGCGCAATCCAGATGCTGGAGAACAGGGCCTCAGTGGCATTACCCTCAGGGCGGAAAACACGTTCCCAGAACGAAAAGCCATACTCCAGAGGCAGCTTGTAAGGAAAGTACCAAACTTCCGCGACAGCCCACAAAAGCATGTTGGTGATTGGGCCAAAGATTGCAAAAGCCAGCAGGCTCATGGTGAGAACACGGGTAACTGTACGCACCCAAGTGGAAGAAAGAGCAGCTTGCACCATCTTATGCTCCCTTATCTTTCAGGCTCTGACGCAGATAGAACCACGCAACCACCCCGGTAAACAGATAGGACATGATGCCCAGCGCATTTGCGACACCATAATCACCATAGGAATTGATCCGCCACGCCATATCAACAGTCAGCATGGTCGGCGACTGCGCGTTGATCATAAGCGGTACAGAAAGAACAGAGAGCATCACCACATAAGACAGGATCAACCCAACCATCAGCGTTGTCGCAATCTGCGGCACCACAAGCTCAATCAGAATACGCAGGCGGGAAGCCCCAAAAATCCGGCCAGCGTCAATCGTGGTGCGGTCAATGGAAGCCATAGCACCCGCAACAAGCAGAGCCACAAACGGCGTCTGCTTCCAGACAAAAGTGATCACAATCCCGCGCCAGTCCAGATAACTCTGCGCCGCAAGTGGCTCGATAATGCCGGAGCTGGTGAGGATGTTGTTCATCATCCCGTTCTTTGCCAAAAACGTCCGCATCAACTGCGCGCTCACAATAAACGGAATGAACAACGGCCACCGATAAAGCCACTTGAGAACAGCGACGGCCGTCGGGTTTTCGCCAAGCGTCAGATAGCCCGCAATAGCAACAGCCAGCACGCCGATAACAACCGTAGACAGGCTGACAATCACAATCGTGAACAGAATATCTTTGGAATAGAACTCAATTGCCTTGGTAAAATTGGCGATATGCCAGCTGCCTTCGCCATTGTCTGTGAAGGCTGAAACCACAGAATAGCCAAAGGGATAAACAAACAAAAAGCCGATCATCAACAGTGCAGGCGCAACAAGCAATATTGCCCCCATCCGACCCGGCCCAACTGACATACTTTGTCCACTCATGGACACCACCTCTCACCAAAACCAAACTTGCCGGGAGAGACGCACGCCCCTCCCGGTTTCTTTCAGATATGCTTAGTTAGAAACCTGCCGCTCGTAGCCTTCTTTGATGTCGTCAAAGTAAGGACCAATCGGGAACGGTTTACCTTTCTGAGCAAGCTCAAGAGGTGTGACGTCAGTGAACAACTTGGTCCAGACTTCCTCATCCAAAGCTGCTTTCACGTGGTCTGCATCGATGCCTGGATACCAGTTGAAGCGGTTCACAATGCCTTCTGCCTGAACAGCAGGACTGGTTGCCAACTCGATGAACTTTTCAGCCAGATCTTTGTTCGCAGCCTTCGCTGGTGTTGCGTAGTAGTAAGGCTGACCAGGCATACCCGGTGCAATCAGTTTCAGCTTCAGGTTTGGTGGAATACGGCCATCGCCCTGCCAGGAATAGAACATGTCGACCCAAACCGGACCCATCACGATCTCACCACGGTTCAACATGTCCAGGGTACCAGCATTACCCGGAGTGAAAGTCACGTTCTCGTTGAACGCTTTCAGATCAGCATAAGCCTGCGCCCAGGTGTCTTTCTTCGCCGGATCATATGGTCCGCTCTGCAGGGTCTTAGTATCGCCTGCATAGGTGTACATCCAGCCAGTCACAAACGCGACGCCGGACATACCGTTTTTGATGCCGTTATAGCCGAACTGTTTTGGGTACTTCTCTACCCATGCACGCAGCTCGTCATAAGACTCGGGTGGATTTGGCACCAAAGCAGGGTTGTAAGCAATCGCCGTCTGGCTATGGAACATTGGCATCACATAGCCGCCAACATAAACGCCAAGCGCATTTTCAGCCGTCGCGCGCGTCACCATTTTGCCGGTTTCGATGTTGTCGCGGAAATCAGCCAAAAGGCCTTTTTCTTTCATCTCGCCGGTTTTCTTCTGCGCAGCAACAATAACGTCGATGTCCCACTGCTCTTTACCCGCAGCAGACTGTGCTTCCAGCTTTTCAAGAATTTTCTGAGAACCAGCATCTCCCGGGCCGGTCCCAGTGACGCGAACTTTCACGCCTGGGTATTTTTCTTCAAAAAGCGGGCCCAGATAATCGGTCACATATTCAACCATGTTCTGGGAGCCGCCGGTAATCACGTTCAGCTGAGTTTCAGCCGACGCAGGCAGAGCAACAGCAATCACAGCACCTGAGATTGCACCTGTAAGAACTGACTTAAGTGTCATCACTCAAAATCCCTGGGTTAAGATCGTTGAGAAAAAAGTTCTATTCACGTTTAAAAAGGTGTCAGGCCGCCTCGGAATAAAGGTGAAGCCCACCAGCTGGCACGCAGATCGTCACCACATCGCCAACTGCATATCGACAAGGATCGTCGATCATGTAGAGCTGCCCGGCGCTTTCTATTTCGTAGCGAAATACCCCCCCCGGATAGCTGAGTTGTGTCACCCTACCCGCCAGAGCCAAATGCCCCTCAGGTACGGCTTCATCGGCACGCAAATGTGCTGCACTGGAGCGGAAACGCCCCCGAACAGATCCGGCAGCTGATGCCTGCCAGTTCACACCTCCATCACCAATCTCGTTTGAAACGCTTAAGCTGGCAGCCTTGACGGCCTCCTGCCTTGCAATGCTCAAAGTTCCATTTGCACGCTCAACATTGAGGGCAATTTCGTTCTCAGCGCCCATAAAGGTCGCAACAAAATTGGACTTTGGCTGCTCATAAACTTCCAGCGGTGTGCCCACCTGCGCAACGTGCCCTCCATTGAGAATAACAATGCGATCGGCCATCACCATCGCTTCTTCCCTGTCGTGGGTCACATGCACTGCCGTCAAACCCATACGCTGTTGCAAAGAACGGATCTCATGCCGCATGGACAAGCGAATGCGTGCATCAAGATTGGAAAGCGGCTCATCTAGCAACAGGATCGGGGAATCGACAGCCAGTGCCCGGCCAAGCGCCACACGTTGACGCTGACCTCCAGAAAGGTTGGGCACTTTGCGGTCCCCAAAATCCGCAAGTCCCAGCAGCGTCAACAGCTCATCAACCTTCCGGTTGATCTGCTCCTTGGACATCCCACGCAGCTTCAGGCCATACCCCATGTTCTGACGAACCGTCATATGAGGCCAGAGTGCATAACTTTGAAACACCATCGCCATGTTGCGTTGCTCGGGCGGTAACTGTGCAACATCATTCCCGTTAACGCGGATCTGCCCCGACATGGGTTTGATGAAACCGGAGAGACTTTTCAGAAGAGTTGTCTTTCCGCAGCCAGATGAACCCAGCAGCGCAACAAACTCAGAAGAGTTGATTTCAAGATCAATGTCATGAAGAACACGGGTCTTGTCGTAACCAACACAAAGCTTTTCGATTTCGATTCCTACGCCAACCATTCCGGAAACTTGCCCCCCTTTAAGCAACCAAAGCATTATGCTATGAGTTTTGGCAATCGATTGCAATAGAGGTCTTCTAAGCGACTTCTTTGAAGTTAAAATGACAATCATCCAAGATAGTAAGAAGCGATGAAAAGACTGACAGGTAAAGATGTTGCACGTGCCGCAGGCGTTTCTGTCTCTGCTGTTTCCCGTGCGTTCACGGCGGAGAATCGCCTCAACAAAGCGACTCGCGATCACATTTTAAAAGTCGCTTCTGAGATGGGGTATCGCCCCAACGCACTTGCACGCTCCCTCATCAAACAAGAATCAGATCTGGTCGCTGTCGTCTTCGGAAACACCGATGGCATGTACGATAAAGATTTCTTCAATCGCCTGTCGACCGCCTTGCAAAAACGCGGAAAATGGGCCCTGCAAATACGCTCTGAGGAAGAAGAAAACATTGCCGAGACACTGGGCAAAGCACTAATGTATCCGGTTTCAGCGGCCATCGTGCGAGCCGGCACAGTTGATTTGCAAGTGATCGAAAACAGCAAGAAAATGCACGTGCCATTGATCTACACAGGGCTGGGACCAATGGTCAAAGGTGCAGACTGTGTGTGGTTAAACTACAAGCGCGGCGGTCTGCTTGGCACGCGGCACCTAATCAAACGCGGATGTAAAAAGATCGCTTACATCGGCGGTATTGAAGGCATCACAGCAGACACAGGTCGACGCGAAGGATATCTGGAAGCACTCGGCGAAGCTGGCCTTCAACCCCACGGAGTGTCACAAACCCGGTTCGATTTCGAAAGCGGCCTGCAGGCCGCATTGAGCCTCCTGCAAAGTGATAATCCGCCCGACGCCTTTTACTGTGTCTCGGATGCAGCAGCTCTGGGTGTTTTGAATGCAGCAAAATCCATACTGAACCTGCGTGTTCCGGAAGATGTTGCCGTCGTAGGATCAGACAACATGCCAATGGCTGCCTGGCCTTGCTTTGATCTGACTGCAGCAACCAATCCAATCGACGAGATTGTCCAAAACCTCATGAACACGCTGGAAGCCCGCCTTGCAGACCCGGATCAGCAGGAAATGTCCGTCGTGGTAGAACCCGAACTGGTCATCCGCGGCAGTGCGTAGCTGAGAGCAGCAAAGACGCCCACAACTGAGGCTGATGAATCTTCAGAAGCATCAGCCAGAGCCTAGCAAACCACGATGTCATGGACAGTCTTGAGCGCCCTCTTGGGACCTGATGACACAAGATAAAATCGCAGCTAGCCCCTCAGGCACCTCGACCTCCCGCATGTACTCATCACGGCCATACCGCAAAAACTCGCTCCGAAAATCAAAGTCAGCCCAAGGCTTGTTTGTCTCTCGCAGACTGAGAGCAACAGTTTCGGCCTTCAGAAAGTCACCGATTTCAAGTAGGCTATGAAAATAGGCCAGACGTGCAGGCCAATGCTTGGATGTCAAAGGAGCACTTTCGTGATGCTTGGCAAGAGCAGCCGCAGCCACTTCCATCCTCTCCCCCTGAAAATGCAACATGCCCAACCGGCCAAGTTGTTGAGGCGTCAACACTCCTTTACCGCCAAAGAAGGAAAGCTCTGAGAGCTCTTCCTCATAAAGCCCCTCAAACTGCAACGTGGAGAGCAGCTTGTCACGGTCCTCAGGCTCAGCGCTCAACCGTGCGACCGCCTTTAAGGTTTCCACATATCCTCGAAAGTCACCTGCCAATCGGTGGTAGAGCTCAATCTTGCGCAACACCCAAAGGTCATCGGGAGAGCGTTCAATATACGCCTCGTGCATGCGGTGCATTTCCTCAACAAACCCCAATTGCTCTGCAATCTCAGCCAGCTGAAGATACTCCTCCGGACTACTGTCGTCCTCCTCAAATGAGGCCAGTAAATGCTCCCGAGCCTCATGATACTTTTGCTCTTTGATCTGAACAGCAATCTTCTCTGTTTGCCCCGGAACAAGCGCATAACCGATCCCCAGAAACAGCAGATAAAGCGACAAATACTTGAGAAAGCGGATCATGGCCGCCTCCTCATCGTCGCCATGCGTGCCGTCGAAGCCCAGTTTTTACATGTCAATGAAATGTCCAATGGGTCCATCCCGGATACAGCCAAATCCAAACGCAAAGATCCATCCGGCAATGGCTGAACATTATCACTCAAGATAAGCTCATCCTCTCTCCTCACCTTCACCCGATGAAGGCTTGAAGACAGTCCACGAAACTGAAACTCTCCAGCTCCAAACCCAAAAGCACGAAAACCAATGCGGCAAGGCTTATGCACCCAGTCGTAAACCTGCCATCGGGCATCCGTGATGCTGGCAATATGCTCATCGCCTGTGCTGTGCGATGACTTCAATACAATCTCCGGAACACGAACCGCCGGATCCAGCGAAACATACAGCGAATTCTGGTGGTGCCTTGAGCCAATAACGCCTTTGCTCTTCGCTAAATCAATCTGCCACTGCTCTGCATCATCAAACCGAAACGACTGAAGGCGCCCTCGATTCAAAACAAGCCAGCTGTGATCACTCGCCTGGTAAAGCTTCACCCCAAAAAAGCTATTTGCAATAGCAGCATACTGCGAGGCAAAGATCGGCAAATAAGCCCCTCCACGCGCCCGATCCAAATGCTTCCGAACCGCTCTCAGCGATGCATCATGTTCCGCAGAATAGGTGTGGTAATACACATTGTAGGGCCTCAGCCGGATCGGGCTCTCAGTATTATCAACGGTCTGATGTAATTGCGAAAATCCGTAGAATGGCCCCGTCCAGTCATTCGTATATGTGTTCTCGTTGCTGGAGACAGCATAGATCTGCCGCTCTTCGCCAACCTGGCGGGATAAGGGGGCCACATAACTCAACGAAGGCCAGTCACGGTCAAACCGCGTATCGCCGCCATTCATGTTGTAAACCCCAAGCTTACGAGTATGCGCAAGCGCTTCCTCAAAGGGCTGCGTGTCACCAGACCACAAGAACAACTTCGCTTTTTTACCACTCGGCGCAAAGCTTTCGGCCTGAGAAAGAGAACCTCCGATCTCTCCCACCAGCGAGAACGGTTTACGCATGTAATAGCGCGGCATAGACACATTCTGCGCCAGATAAGTCTTGAAAGAGGCCTTGCCACTCTCACCAAAGAAACGCTTGGAGAGCCAGCTCACAGGCCCCTCAGCTGCTGGCTCTTTTGCAACATTCTTCTCACGAATAAGCGCAAGCTCTTTTGCACGGTCATAATCTCGATAGAAAGCCCAGTGGAATGGGTGGGAGTGGGTATGGCTGGCCACTTCCACCTGCGGGAGAGCAAACAACTCTTTGACCAGCCCAACGCTGCGATCATCCCCTCCCTCACTCCGATCAACATCCGCTGTCACCAGACCATAAGTGACAGGTAAATCAGGGTAGGGCTCAATCAGCTCTCGAAGCATCACTTCACCGGACAATGCCTTTTGTCCCCGATACTTGGAGGAATAGGAGACATTGTTCCAACCATCCCCATCAATGTGCGAGAAGTAAATTCGCCGCCCCATCAACGTCGACGTATCCGGAATAGGAAAGCGTTCCTGCTTAAGCGCCAGTTGAAGAAATCCAATTGGATCAATCAACCACTTCTGGCGGTTGAGCACATCGTCAGTCGCAATGGCAAAGCCGGGTTGAACATAGGATCCTCCAGCCCCGATAAAAGCCAACTGCGTTCGTTCCGTCGCAACACGCACAGGCGGCTGAACAGAGGCAATCGACTGCCCCTCTGGGGATATGCGCGTAACCAGTGAGTACCCCGGCAATACTTTGTAAAAGGGTCGTTCAAAGGCAGTTAGCTCTGAATCCAGACGAAGATCTGACGAGGCGCTTGTGAGCATCACGAATCCAGCCTCAAACCGAAGTCCCAGATGCTGCAAGAACAGATTCAAGACCGCCCCATCATCTTCCAGATCGCGAATTCCGGTCTCACCAAACACAAGAAACTGCAATCCTGAACTCGCCTGCTTATCGGCCCATGCAAAGTATTGATGCGGATCAGCCAATACCCCTTGGAACCAGCTCACAACAGCAGCTGTGTTTTCCGTAGGTTTCATCGCAGACAAACCCGCATTCACGTCAACATACCGGATCGAATAACCAAGGTGGTTCAACGGCATCTCAAGAAGGTTATGTATTGCCGTTGCAGATGGCTCAGCCTCACGAAGGCTATCGTACAACCCGATAATCTCTCGCTTCACCAAGGCGGCCTGCGAATTATTGATGAAACATACAAAGCAAAACAGCGCAAAACCGTAGAAAATAAGGGCGCGAACCTGCCTAGTAATTCCAGCTAAAAACAATTGCCACTCACCTTCAATACAGAAGGAGTACAAAGAACAATCGTTACGCACTTCACGCATCCTGAAGTCACCAATAAGTAATTTAAGACTGTATACTTATTGCAAACAAATCATTTTATATCCAACCCCGAACTTAATACCCTAACTTTCCATAGAGTTGAATATAAATAAAACAGCAAGTAAATATTCCCGGCCACAAATGAAGATTTAAAACACAATCTATACTGATGATTTTGACAATAGGACTATTTATTCGCGATGTATTCGGATCAGTATTTTTCAAGTAACACTGAACATCATAAAAAGAAGAAAGCGAAACGCACACCGGAAAAGCGTTACCACGCTTTGGAGGTCGTCCTGCTGTTCCTCCCCTTCCCCGCAGTGTCCACGATGTATCCTGAAATCTCACTCTGGAGCATTTCGCCAAGCCCGTTGTGGATCCCGATCATTATTGCCAGCTCTATCCTCGGAACCCGTTCCGGAATCCTCGCCGTTCTGGCAGCGCTGGCGATCACTCTTTGGCACATCCCGCCACAAACCATGGGCGGACAGGGTTTCTTTGAGTACTTCACAAACACAGGCTTGCAACCAACACTCTGGCTCCTGACAGCGATTGTACTCGGAGAATTCAGGACATCACTGCTGCGCAAAAACCAAAAACTCCAAAGCCAGTTGGCCCATGCCTTAGGACAACGAGACACAATCTCTGATTACTGCACCACACTCACGCTTGAAGCCGAGAACCTGCAAAGCCGTATAGCTTCGATGGAAACCACAAGCCCGGTCAGTGTGTGTAGGGCAATCGACAAGCTGAGTACGCTGGATCTTCAAAACAACAGCAATCAGCTGGAAACCCTTTTTGCCAACCTGATCGGCACGACCAGATATAGCCTCTTCAAGTGCTCAAATAAGCGCCTTGGTCTCCTCCATTCCAACACCACGGCATCATCTGAGCTGAAACCTTCGCGTGAGCAGCAAGAACAAGCATGGCTGATCAACCATCTGGATACGACCGAGCTAACCTCTCTGGCTGGTGATAAAAGAGTATTCAGGTCTCGCACGCCCAGAGGGAGTCTGGTGTTTCTATTTGGAACTCCAGGTTCAAACAGCCTGCGAACGGACGGTGAAGCACTGCAAGGAGCAATCATTTTCCATCAGTTGGAAGCGCACCTGCTCGAAGAAGACTCCACAGTGCTGTTAGAAGCCATCAGCAGTGCGCTCTCAAACACCCTCCTTAGCCACAACACAGCCCCAATGCCAGATAACCTCGTCGCCTTCTATTCGGTCAACGCTCCCCAAACGAGCAACAGGTTCGACAACTCGGTGATCTAGGATGGTTCAGGATACGTTGCGCGATGCGCCAACCACCAAGCAGCCTTTCAGCCTCTCAATACTCTTGCTGCCGGTTATCATCGTAACCGCAACACTTATCGAAGCTTGGTTCTTCTCGCAGATCATCCAAAACTCCGAGGTAATCGAGCTTGCTGCTGCATTTCATTGTCTGACAGTCGTGCTCTGCCTTCTGCTTATGAGAAACATCCACAGCACAGGCTTTGCGCTTTTTGATTATGGCATCTTGCTCTTCGCACTGTTTGGCCCATTGGGAGGATTGTTAGCTTCTGTCCTGATGCAATTGGATGGCAGAAAACAAACTGCCCGGCTTGCCAAATGGCACACAACACTTGCTCTTGAAGATACGCCAACCAGACAAGCCGATGTATTCAGCAAGATCATAAGCAACCGGTCATTGGACATGACAAATGGATCGCCGAAGCCATTCCAGAAAATCTTTGCCTCAGGAAACACTCAGGAGATCAAAAGAGCTCTGTCCATCATAACGCTCAAATACAAACCCGAGTTACTGGAGTTCCTTCAGGCCGCACTCAAAAACGACAAGCCTGAGATCCGCGTTCAGGCAGCCGCTGTTTACACCAAACTCAAACAACGCTTTCAAAACGATATCTCGGAGATCATCACTCTCCCCTCAGAAGCGTCAATAGAGCAACGACGTGAGGCAATCACACGATTACAGGCCGCAGCCCTCTCTCAACTCATAGACACATCCCAGCCAGAGCAAGTGACTTCCACGCTGCGTAAGTTCCTGAAAACAGATGCACGCCCCGAAGCCGAAAAAGCCCTGACCCTCTTGCGGGCAGACCGCCTCATTCAAAAAGAAGCTCTCAAAGAGGCACAGCTTTGCCTGAAGCAATTAACCCGCGTCAAAGATCTGGAAGCCTGCGCGATGAATCAGCGCATAAAGAACAGGCTTGAACGAAGAACGGTTCAGTCTGCGCACGAGCAGGCTTTAGTCAACTGAGAGGGTAAGTGGTATGCGTTCTTCGTCAACAACAGACGTCTGCATAATCGTTGAGGGCTGCTACCCTTATGTTGCCGGAGGCGTATCCTCTTGGATCAATTGGCTTATCTCAGGCCTACCAGACCTCACCTTCTCTGTCGTCGCAGTTCTCGCCAGCTCACAAAATGGAATACCCAAATACAAGTTACCACCAAATGTGAAGCACTATCAGGAGCTTGCTCTCTTCGACATCCATGATCCCGAGCCCGTACCAGATTACGGCACCTCCAGCACACAAGGCATCTCAAGAGAACTACGCGCCTTCCTAAAAAACGGCAGCAAAGCGCGCTTGTATGATCTTGATCGTCTCGTGAACTCCACCACCCGCCCATGGTCCATAAACCAGCTGACCCACTCTGATCTCACATGGAACGTCATCTGCCAGATGTACGAGGAGATTCTGCCGGAAACCTCATTCCATCACTTCTTCTGGGCTTGGTACACATTGTTCGGCGGCCTGTTCGCAGTCCTTAAAGCTCCCATCCCGCAAGCCAGGACCTACCACACCATTTCAACGGGATACGCAGGCCTGTTCGCAGCAAGAGCGGCCCTGAGCACACAAGCACCGGCAATCATCACCGAGCACGGCATCTACACCAACGAACGCCGCATAGAGATCCTGCTCGCAGACTGGATTGAAGACAGCATCAATAAAGGTTTCTCGCTGGATGATCCTCGCCTTGACCTGCGCGATCTCTGGATCTCGGCCTTCGAAGCATTTGCCAGATGCTGCTACAACAGCTGTTCGGATATCACCACGCTTTACAAAGACAACCAGCTGATGCAGCTGTCTCAGGGAGCGTGCCAAAGCAAGATGCAAGTCATTCCCAACGGCATCAACCTCGACAATTTCAAGTCCGCACAAGCGCAGCACAACAACCACAAGCCAACCGTGGCGCTCATTGGGCGCGTGGTCGCAATCAAGGACGTCAAAAGCTTCATTCACGCCGTTGGCTTGCTGAAAAATGAGCTCCCTGATGTGAATGCACTCATCCTGGGGCCAACAGACGAAGAACCCACCTACTACGAGGAATGTCATAAGCTCACAGTGCAGCTGGGTCTGGAGGAGACAATCACATTCACAGGTCCGGTCAACATCGCTGAGTACCTGCCCTCCATTGATCTCGTCGCACTCACCAGTTTGAGCGAAGCCCAACCCCTCGTTCTTCTCGAAGCTGGAGCCGCCGGAATTCCATGTGTCGCAACAGATGTTGGCTCATGCAGAGAGGTCTTGGAAGGACGCGCAGATGATCCCCATCCACTCGGGTCTGGCGGCATCATCACAGAGCTTGTATCTCCATCCGCAACAGCACAAGCCATGGCCAGACTGCTAAGGGATGATGAACTTCGCCAGCAATACGGAGCGCAGCTGCGACAACGCATAGAACGTGACTACAACGAGCAGCAAGCCCTCAAATCCTACAAGGATTTGTATGAGCGGAACTTCGAGAGACAGCGCCCAAAAGCAAAACACCTTTTTGCATAAAACCAAAGATAACATCATGGTATCGGAGACTTTGAATGGCAGGCATCGGCTTTGAGCTGCAACGTCTAACTCACAAAGGTGATTTGTCGTCTCATGTACGGGCTGTCTTCCATGCAAGCATGGTCATCGCAGGCCCTTGGCTCATGTTCATTCTGTGTGTCCTGTTCATCTCACTTCTCACCGAACAGAAACTGGGCTTACCGCTACTCACCGGCTTCAGAACAAAACTGATTTACATCCTCGGCCTATCGCTTCTCACAAGCGCACCCGTCTTGATCATCGCTATAAGGATGGCCTCAGACGCTATTTATTTCAGAAAATTCCATCTCATTCCGCAAATCTATCTGGGCGCGTTGTATGCCTGCGCTCTGCTGACAACAATTGTCAGTGCACCAATCCTGATAATGCTCCTGAATGTTCCGCTTCATGACGTGATAAGCATCATTGTTTCCTGCGTGATCGCCAGCCTGCTTTGGATTGCCCTCGGCTTCAGCTCAAGCCTGCAAAATTACAGAAGCGTCAGCCTATCCTTTGCAACAGGCTTACTTCTCACAGTTGCACTCATCATCTACAGCACAGCACATAGTCCCAGCGAGTTTCATTTGCTTGGCGCCTTCAGCCTGGGTTTCCTGTTGTGCTTTATCTGGCTTTCAACAGAAGTCCTCTTCACATTCCCCGCGTCGCACTACTCTTTCACAACAACGCTGACATATGTTGCAGGCGCCATGAAGCGCTATTGGCCCCTCGCATTGGCCGCAATATTCAACATCAGCGCACTATGGGTCGACAAAGTCATCATCTGGCAAAGTACAGAAGGCCAGCTTCTGCCTAGCGGCCTGCGGCATGCACCCGCCTATGACAGTTCAATATTCATAGCCCAGCTACTTCTTATCCCACCTTTGGCGCTGTTTTTGATTGAGGCCGAAACCAACTTCTTTCGAAACTTCAGATCCTACATCCAAACGATCACGGGACATGGCACCCTTGTTGAGATACGCGAGAAATCAGAAAACCTGAAGACAGAAGCGATCTATACATTGGGGCGCATCACACTGATCCAGCTAGCGCTCTGCGCACTGCTTGTGTTGTTCTCTCCAATGGTGGTCGAATCTTTGAATTTTGAATACCGACAAGCTGCGATAATCCGAATTGCGGCAATCAGTGTACTCTTTCAATTCTTGTTTTTCGCAGCCTCTACAACACTCATTTTCATCAACAAAAACATGGAAAACATGCTGTTGCAGCTCGCGTTTTTATTGCTCAACGCCAGTTG
The DNA here is from genome assembly GCF_001623065.1 of Pseudovibrio sp. Ad46. NCBI lineage: Bacteria > Pseudomonadati > Pseudomonadota > Alphaproteobacteria > Hyphomicrobiales > Stappiaceae > Pseudovibrio > Pseudovibrio sp. Ad46. Next base: position 333,540 of record NZ_LMCG01000080.1, read on the forward strand.
TACCTATGCAACCTTGTTTCTTCCTCGGGAATATCTTGGCTTCGGCTACTTCGTCGCCTGCCTGACAGCAAGTTTCCTAGCTGTGGCGACACTGCAAAATGCCTTTAAAAAGCTGGACCAGCACATCTTCTTTCAGGCGCGTCTCTCCCTGAGGCCCAACACCTGGTATGAGGCTCTTCGTTAGAAGGCGACCAGCGTATCTAAGGGCCTGCGGGTAAAGAGAGAAATCACGCCCAACTCATCCAGTTCCTTGCGCGCGCGCCTACGCTTGTCTCCATCCTCCAGGTACTCGATTACGAAGACTGACAAACCATCCCTTTGCGCTTCAGCCAGAAAGCCCCAACTCCAGTTAATCAGTTGAGGGCTATTACGGGCTCCATCTTGATAGGCGCCAAAAAGCAAATCTTCCTTACTGATCCCGTCAATCTCATCGCAGTATTCGGGAAACCGAAGCAGCTCTTCCCCGTTCTGGGCGACGATAATGAAGCCGGGCTCCTGTGCTTTCGCCAGTCTGGAAATTTTCCCGACAAACTTCACCATTCTGGCCTGCGCTTGATCACCCTCATCATACCGCTGGAAAACATCAACACCATCCAGATACACACCATCATAACCAGCAGAAATGATGTGCTTGAGATAGGCCATAATGAGGCCTTGCCATTCTGGTTGCCAGAATTTGACGGTGTAATTACCGGGCCAATTGGGATTTTCATCACCCAGCCATTTAGGAGGGGTCTCCTGCCAGGTATCTTTCCAGTAATCCCGATAATCCTCTGCTTCACCTATGCTGAGATAAGCAAGCACACGACGTCTGGAACCATCTGGTTTTTCCTTAGCCTTGGCAATTTCGTAACTGGAAAACCGACCCCGCGCAGTGCCGTCTTTGGAGTAATCAATCACCACAAGATCGAGATCTGACCTATGGATTTTCTTGATCTCGATATCCTGCAATTGGACGCCCCAGCGAGACACATCATTCAACGGCGCTTGCATCTCTTCCACCTTGTCGCTGGAGCAACTCAAAAGCAATAAAGCAGGAGACAAAGCAACAACAGCGAGGACAAACCTGAGGTAAAACATCGGCGCTCCATGCGACAGGCCCCACACCTTATGCGCAGACAAAACACAACGCTATGCCTATTCTTTCTTATGAAAATTTCTCAGGTCAGCTCACTAGTAAACAGCCCAGAACAGCTACAGCCACAACGTCGGATCAGATCCCGAAGAGTGGCTGCAGAAGCTTGGGAAAGAAGCCTTTGAAGTCCAGCGGTGCGTCAGTCACAGCAAGGCAGATGCAGTCTTCTTCTGTATCTGCGATTGGCTGATGATGTACATGCTCGTCTGCTTCCTGGACATCGCCAATCTTATAGCGTCCGGTTTCATCGCTAAAAGACCCCTGCAACACCAGCGTCATTTCTGATCCGTGGTGAGAATGCTCAGGCGTGACGAAACCCGGAGACAGTTTCAGCAAGCGAGCACTCTCGCCTTCGCTCGACTTGATCGGCAAGATGAACTGTCTGATCCCCGGACCAACCATCTTCCATTTGATACCGCTGTATCCATGCCCCAGCACATCCCACAGCGCCGATGGCACGACTTTCTCAGGCTTGGGTTCAGCCAGATAGGCACCCATCGAAAGTGTTGGCTCGTTCTCAACCCGAGCCATCAGAAGATCGAACATGTCGTCAGAAGGTTTTTGTTGCTCGCCCGTTTGAAGCATAGCACCTGCAAGAGCTTCCGCTTCAGCTACGCGGGCCTTACACCCTTGGCAAAGCTCCAGATGACAGGAGACAAGCAACGCATGCCCTGCCGGCAAAGAGCCAGTCGCATAAGCCCATACAATTTCATCGCTGAGGTGATGGTTGATCATAGGTCCACCCCTTCCAAAAGTTTCCGTAAACGCCCAAGTGCCAATCTCATCCGGGATTTAACAGTCCCGAGCGGCAGTTGCAGGTATTGGGCGATTTTTGAATGACTGGCATCTTCATAAAACGCCAGTTTGATGATGGTCGATTGCTCTGCTGGCAACAGGGGAAGAGCCTTCTTCACTCGTTCGCTGAGTTGTGATTGGTGATGGTCATCAAACTGCGTCTCTTCTCCAACCAGCGCATTGGCAAAAAACTGATCATCTTTGTAAAGATACCGCCGCTCTTTACGAAAACGATCAATCCGGAGGTTACGAGCAATCGTGTAAATCCAGGTCGAAGCTGAAGCCTTACGACTATCAAACATCTCAGCCTTTCGCCACACGATCACAAAGGTTTCCTGAACCAGTTCCTCTGACAGCTCAGAGGTGGCTCCTCCTTTGAGAAAGTAAGTCTTGAGCCGAGGTGCGAAGAACTCGAAGAGCTGACGAAATGTCTGACGAGACCGCTCTTGACCCAGAGACTGGAGCAAAGCGCTCAAATCTGCGGAGGTCAGGCTGTTCTCGCTCTCGCCATCATTATTTTGAAGCTGCATCGTAACCATCGCTCTGCAAACCGCCGGGTTGTGTCACATAGTCTTTTTACCAAACAGTTTGTCAATTGGATCACTTTTTCCTGCCTAAGGTGATCCATTTCCAATCAACGCTCCTAAAAAGAGAAACTTTGGATTGGATGTGAGCTATGAAAATTGCAGTTATTGGGAGTGGAATTTCCGGTCTTTCCGCAGCCTGGCTTCTCTCTAAAAGCCATGATGTAGATGTCTACGAGAAAGATGATCGTCTCGGCGGCCACGCCAACACGCAGCACGTAAAAGTCGCTGATAAAGACGTCGCTGTAGACACCGGTTTCATCGTCTATAACGAAAGAACCTATCCCAACCTGACTGCACTCTTCAATCATCTGGATATTCAGACAGACCCAACCGAAATGTCCTTCGCAGTTTCGCTCGATCAAGGCACCCGCGAGTATTCTGGCTCAGGTTTGAAAGGCCTGTTCGCCCAAAAATCCAACCTCTTCCGCCCCAGCTTCCTGCGCATGGTATCGGAAACGCTCCGCTTTTATAAGGATGCACCTCAGGACGCCGAGGATCCAAAACTCCAGTCAGCAACACTGGGCAGTTATCTTACTCAAAACAACTATTCAACCAACTTCATCAATGAGCATCTGCTTCCCATGGGCGCTGCCATTTGGTCTATGCCTCCACAACAATTGCTGCAGTTTCCATTCCGCACGTTCATCGGCTTTTGCAACAATCATGGCCTTTTGCAAGTACGCGACAGACCGCAATGGCGCACAGTTTCTGGCGGGTCTTGCAACTATGTTCAGAAACTCGCCTCAGAGATTTCCGGCAAAGTCATTTTGAATGCCGGCATTTCAGATATCCAGCGCAAACCCGGATCGATCACGGTTTACTCAAGAAGCGGTCACGCATCCTCCTACGATCATATCGTGTTTGCGTGTCACTCAGATCAAGCATTTGCCCTGCTCAATGCTGAAGGCAATGCCTCTCGGGCAGAGCGTCAGATCCTCGGATCAATCCGGTATCAGCGAAACATCGCCATCCTGCATCGCGACATTTCCCTCATGCCGAAACGCAAAACAACCTGGTCCGCATGGAACTTCATCGGCAATCAGATGGGAAACAACGCTCTGTGCGTGACGTACTGGATGAATGCCCTTCAAAGACTCAACACCTCTGAGGATGTATTTGTCACCCTCAACCCGAGCCATCAACCAGCTGAAGGCTCCGTGCTGCGCACCTTCCAATACGCCCACCCGGTTTTCGATCAAACTGCATTGTCCGCTCAAAGGCAACTTTGGCAAATTCAGGGGGAACGGCGCACTTGGTTCTGCGGCGCTTACCTGGGCTATGGCTTCCATGAGGATGGGTTGCAGTCTGGCTTGGCCGTGGCTGAGGCGCTCGGTAACGGCCAACGCCCATGGACATGCGATAATCCCAACGGACGCATTGGCCTGCCTGAAGACTGGCCCCACGGAAGTTATCAGGAGGCTGCGGAATGATCCTGACAGGACGACAGCAGGACTCCACCAATGCACCGCTCAGGATCTACCTGGGCGATGTGGTGCACTGCCGTCATGATCAGATCAAACACAAGCTCAGCTATAAAGCCGTTTCCTTTTCAATCGACATCGACCGATTGCAGGACGTGAACCAGATATCGCGCTTGCTGTCCGTCGACCGGTTCAACCTATTCAGCTTCCATCCATCAGACCACATGGAAGAAGGTCATTCATCCCTGCGCGGTTATGTAGAGGATGTGTTGAAACAAGCGCACATAACCGCCATTCCCGAACAGATACGCCTCCTCGCCTACCCTAGATTTTTAGGAAGGGCCTTCAATCCAATCAGTGTGTTCTACTGCTATTCGAAAAACAAATTGGAAGCCATTCTCTATCAGGTTCGAAACACCTTTGGCGACATGCACCATTATGCCGTTGAAATAACGCCATCTGAGCATCAAGGCATTCAACAGGCCTACCGACACTCCTGCCCAAAGAACTTCCATGTATCACCGTTCCTGGAAGTCTCCGGCCATTATCATTTTGTTGCACGCCCACCAACGGACCATGTTTCGCTCATCATTCGGCTGACACAGGGCAACGCTCCTGTATTGTCCGCCAGTTTTCAGGGAAAACAAAAGGCGGCGACAACAACGCGCCTCCTCAAGATCGGCCTTCGGTACTTCCAGAATTCGGCAAAAATCCTGGGGCTCATTCATTTCGAAGCTCTCAAACTCTGGATCAAAGGCGCCCGCTTTCATAAGCGACCATCACCGCCAGCATCCATCGTAACGAGTATGCACAAGCAAACTCCAGCACTCGAAAAGACCAAAATAAACTCAGGGAGACACCCATGACACTCAGAGATCACTCCTCCCTCAGTCCGTTGACCGGCACAAAAATGACAGAGCTTAACCTCTCTTCAAAACTCTGGAAGACATTGCTGGACCGTATGCTCCGCCGTCTCTCCGAAGGTCATTTATGGGTCATTCTTCCCAATGATCAAATGCTTTCCTATGGCAACCCCTCTGGGAAAGGCCCGGTCGTAACCGTCAAGATTTTAAGCACTCGCCTTTTATGGCGTCTTCTTTCCGGTAACTCTCTCGCATTGGCCGAAGGGTATCTGGAAGAAGACTGGCAATGCAGCGACCTGAGGTCTCTGTTCGATTTGCTGGTGGCCAACAAACACATCATGCAATCTGTCACCAAGCGCGGCATCCTCTCACGCGCTTTCGCCCGCCTGCGCCATTTGGCAAATGCAAACACATTAAACGGTAGCAAGCGTAACATCGCGTTCCACTACGATCTTGGAAATGACTTTTACAGCCACTGGCTCGATGAGACGATGACCTACTCATCTGCTTACAAACTAAAACAGCACGAAACACTCGAAGACGCCCAGCGTAGAAAGTACGATCGTGTCTTGCAGATGACCGATACACAACCAGACCAACAAATTCTGGAGATTGGCTGCGGTTGGGGTGGCTTTGCTGAACATGCCTGCACTGCCGGACGTGATGTGCACGGCATCACACTCTCGCAAGAGCAGCTCAGATTTGCCCAATCCCGCCTTCAATCCCAAGAAACTGACGGAAGTGCATCCTTCGAACTGCGCGACTATCGCGAAACGCAAGGCCAGTACGACGCCATTGTCTCAATCGAGATGATCGAAGCGGTGGGTGAAGAGAACTGGGCCGGTTATTTTGAAAAGCTCAAGTCTCGCCTGAAACCGGGCGGCACTGCTGTCATTCAGGCAATTCTCATCTCTGACGAAAAGTTCCATAGTTACCGCAAGAACGTTGATTTCATTCAGCGCTACATCTTCCCGGGAGGTTTGCTCCCCTCAGCTAAGGAACTTGCAAGGCAGATTGAGCAACAAAAACTGCAACTCGTGACACGTGAGTTCTTTGGTGCAGACTACGAGCAGACACTCGTACGCTGGAGAAAGTCGTTCTTCCAGAGCTGGCCAGAAATTGCCAAGCTGGGCTACGACAGCCGCTTCAAACGGATGTGGCATTACTATCTGGCATATTGTGAGGCTGGCTTTGCTGAGGGAACCATCAATGTTGGCCTGTTTCAGATCAGAAAACCAATTTGACGAAGTTAAAGTTGGGCCAGACAGGCCCAACCAATCCTTTAGATCGCAGCACGCGAAGCAATCCATCTGATCATCGCACCAACAACCGGCAGCTTGCGATAGAAATGGCGTGAAGCATCCCAATAATCATAGTGCGCACAAACTTTGGCATCCTTGTCAAAATGCACCTCTGTCACACCCCGCACGCCCCAGTTGCCAAGCAGTTTTTGCTTGCAGGTAAAATCCCAACGCATGAAACACAGATCACCAGACCAGGCCAGATCAAGAATCTTGAACCGTGGCTCCTGAACATCCTCATACATCTTGTGAAAGACCTTTTCGAAATTGGCACGCCCTTTCACATCATTAAACGGATCAATGAAGTGCACGTCATCACTGATGAGTTCATGAACGTCTTCAATACGTTCCGGCGTAACTTCTTCAAAGAAAAGCGCATACTGCCTTGCAGCAGTCTCCAGATCAGCTCTCTCAGTCATCGTTTACTCATCCTTCTCGTAACCGGAAAGTAGAGAGCGTATGGCAACAAGCGCAGGATCTTCATGATAGCGGCAAGACGGAACGGGAAGTAAATCTCAAACTTGCGCTTCTCAAGCCCCCTATAGATATCCTTGGCAGCCTGCTCTGGTCCCAGAAGAAACGGCATCTCAAAGGTGTTCTTGTCAGTCATGGGTGTCTTTACGAAGCCCGGATTCACAAGTGACAGGTCAATCCCAGCCTTGTCAAAGTCAGGTTTCAGACTCTCACACAGGTTGATCAGCGCCGCTTTGGTTGGCCCATAACAAGCAGCGTTGGGAAGACCGCAATACCCGCTTAATGAACTGACGATCGCGATGTGCCCTGCACCTTGCTGTTTCAGCAACGGAAAGAGCCCCGCAATCACACGCACAGCACCAAAGTAATTCGTATCCATGGAAGCCACAGAATGCTCTTCACTCAACACATCTATGCCGCCGGGAAAGTACACGCCTGAGCAATACACCGTAAGGTCAGGCAGTTTGTCAGTCTGCTGAAAACGCTCCAAGGCCTCAGCGACTTGCACTGCATCGGTCACATCAAGCGGCATCACGTCAACATTGCTGGCATCCTGAGCAACAGCCTGAAGCTTCTGCTCATTTCGCGCACTGACAACAACCAGCCATCCAGAACGCGCATACAACTGGGCAAGGCTTGCTCCGATGCCGGAACTCGCTCCAATAATCCAAACAAGCTTCTCATGTTCTGCCATAACGCCCTCTCTGTTTGCTCTTACGCAGCGAGGTAACTTTCAGATCACGCTTGCGTCTCATCCAACAGCCCAAGAAAACGGCGGCTATCACTTCTGATCTCGCTCTTCTTGCTGTCACTCATCTTGTCCCAGCTGCGGTAGATCATCGAGACTCTGGGATTGCCTCGGAGCTTCTCTTCATTCTGATCCAGAAAATTCCAATAAAGGTAGTTGAAGGGACAGGCTTTCTCACCCGTCTTCGTTGCGTGAGAATAAGTGCAATGCTCGCAGTAGTTCGACATTCTGTTGATGTAAGCACCACTGGCTGCATATGGCTTTGAAGCGAACAGCCCACCATCCGCAAACAAGATCATTCCATTCACATTGGGCAACTCCACCCACTCATAAGCATCCGCGTAAACTGCGAGATACCACTCACTCACTTGTTTGGGAGCAAGCCCGGCAAGCAACGAGAAATTCCCGATTACCATCAGCCGCTGAATGTGATGCGCGTAGGCATTCGTTTTTGTCTCAACAATACACTGGTGCAGACAATTCATCTGCGTCTCTCCAGTCCAGTAAAACTCAGGCAAGTTTCGAGAGGCCTCAAAATAATTTAGTCCTGCGTAGTCAGGCATGGAAAGCCAATAGATCCCACGAATAAACTCTCGCCACCCCACAATCTGGCGGATGAAACCCTCAACAGAGTTCAACGGTGCAGTCCCGTCAAAATACGCCCGCTCCGCCGCACGAACACATTCGAGAGGAAGCAATAATCCGCAATTGAGGTAGAAGCTGATGTGACTATGAAACATCCAGGGTTCGCCCTGAACCATAGCATCCTGATAATCACCAAACTTGCCGAGACGCTCAGCAACAAACTGATCCAGCGCCTTAAGCGCATCCTCACGCGTCACAGCAAGAGAAAACGGCTGCAAGTCACCAAAGTGCTCGGGAAACTGCTCCGCAACAAGCGCCAGAACTTCCTCTGTGATTTCGTCTGGCTCTACAGAAAAAGGAGCCGGAACATCCAACTCCTTTGGTGCCTTCTTGCGGTTGTCATGATCATAATTCCACTGTCCGCCCAGAGGTTTGTCACCCTCCATCAAGATGACATGATCACGTCGCATCTCTCGATAAAAGTACTCCAGCCGTAAGCTCTTTCGCCCGGACGCCCACTTTTGAAAACCTTCAGCAGAGCAGAGAAAGCGGTCATCGTCACGCAGCTCTACCGGCACACCCAACCGCTCCTGCCAGCTCTCCATCTCATCCAGCAGGCGATATTCACCGGGCTTTGTCACAATGACTTCAGAAACAGTGTCGTTCTTGATTAATCGAAGGACTTCCCCAAACAAGCGACCAGTATTTTCAGCGCAATCATAATTTACATAAACAACCCGATGCCCCCGAGACCTCAACTCCTCGGCAAAGTGACGCATTGCCGAAAACAGAAACGCAATCTTCTTCTTGTGATGACGAACATAAGTCGCTTCCTCACGCACCTCGGCCATCACAATGACATCTTCACCCGGCTTGGCATCGCGCAGGCTGGAAAGAGACGAACTCAGCTGATCCCCAAGCACCAGGCGCAAACGCATCTGCAGTTCTCCCCTCAAGGCAGCCCATCAAACTCCCCAAAAGGTAGAGCGCAAGCAACAACGAAGCTATACCCAACAATTAAGCCAAGCCTCCACCTGAGGCCCCTTGTCTCCACTCACAAGCTCAGTCAAGCATTCAGGATAAGATCACTCATTTCACTCAGCACGAAGCATTGGTGCCATAGCTCGACCATGTCCATACTGCAGCAAATGCGTCGCTCAATGTGACTAGACAGTAAGACGCGCGAGTGGATGAAAGAGAGCGTGTTTTTCACATTTCAACGCAGCTTTTACAAAAGCGCTCACCGCTTCTGACCGATGAACGCAAACTGTCGCAAACACATATCTCATCGACATCGCAAAGTTGGTAGGAGAAGCTCAAACCATCACAGCAATGACGCTCAAGTCCGCTCTTTGTTGCTCTCAAAACGACCATTTTTTACGTTAATCCAGACGAGTGATTTGCTGTCTAACACCTCAAAATCAGCGCAATTCAGCAGTTTTCCACGTTTTGTACAAAAAAATCGACGCTTATGATGGTAAAAGTTCATCAAGCGTATAAGTGCCGTTTTTTTAGGCAGAACACCTTAGGAAGACGAGTTAAACCCGAAAATTGCAACTGCAAAGCGCGATAGCAATACTCAACGAGAGCATTCCTGAAGGTTGCCCAAAAATAACTCATAAATCGTTGTATTTATTGATTTTTATATGATCCCAGAGTTTCTCGTAAAGTCCAAATAGCGATCTTATAGGTTAAGGTTACGTGATAAAATACGCTCTCTCAATCAGATGAAATTGCCTGACTAACTCGCTAAACAAGCAACAAACGAATTTTGGTTAGTTTTCGCAATGTATGAATTACTAATATTTTAAATATTATACTTTGATTTAAGTAACAATTTGAGAGATCCAAAACTGATGATTATTTTTGCTTGTATAGGTGCGCTCCATTTCCACTTATAACTGAATTGTTTACTACAAGCCTCAGCTTAGTTTCATATTACCTATTGGGAACCCCCACTCCAACTCTTAAGTAATCATATCTATAAGCTTTAAGAGTCCAACAGTTAATATTCATGGTTAACAATAAAGCTAAAATTTTAGTCACAATGACGCTGGGTAACTACTTCACACATGCAGTGCAATAACTTTTTTGCTCGACATACATATTGGTATTAATATATTATTTACCATGTTTGATTGCACATAATACAGTCGAAAGCAAAAAATAGACTGATCTGGGGTGTGCCAAAACCACTGTAACGCATAGGCAAATTTTGTAGGGGCTGAGATGTCTGATCTAACGGGGCATAGATCCAACTTTCCTTCCTTAATTGGAACAACAAAGCCATCCTTAAAGTCTGGCACACATCCAGTTGTGGATGTCGCCGCTGTTTCAATTGCACAGCAATTTGCGTCTGTTCAGTTGAATTGGGTTGATCTGGAATTCGACGAAACAACAAAAGCTCTCTGGCTTTATATGAAAAGCGAAGGGCGTCCTTGCTTTACACCTGAGTTGCTGAGCGAACTCGCACAGTCACAGGCCGTGATGAAGCGTCTTTTTGAGACTTATCAGCCAGCAGATCCGTGCCCGATCAACTTCAAGGTCGTTGCCTCTCGTATTCCAGGCGTTTACAATCTTGGCGGTGATCTTAACCTGTTCATCCAGCTTATCCGCGAAAAAGACCGTGAGAAGCTTCACAAGTATGCCGTTGATTGCATTGACGTTGTTTACCGCAACGCAATCTCTTCAAACCTGCCAATCGTCACGATCGGCATGATTCAGGGAGATGCATTAGGTGGTGGATTTGAAACTGCACTCTCTTGCGATGTGATCATCGCAGAACGTCAAGCCAAATTCGGCCTGCCGGAGGTTCTGTTCAATCTGTTCCCAGGCATGGGTGCTTACAGCTTCCTGTCACGCATGGTCGATGGCCGTGTTGCAGAAAAAATGCTTATGAGTGGACGCCTCTACTCAGCTGAAGAACTTCATGAAATGGAAATTGTTCATGAAGTTGTTGAAGAAGGTGAAGCACCGTTTGCGGTTCAGCAGTACATCACCAAGAACGCACGCAAGCACACCGCTCACTCTGCCATTTATCGCGCAGGCCGCACGGTTCAGCCAGTCGCTTATGAAGAACTGATTGACGTCGTCGAGATTTGGGTCGACGCCGCTCTGTCTTTGTCCGACCAGGACTTGAAAAAGATGGAGCGCCTGACAAAAGCTCAGGATCGTCTCGGTGCTCCATCTGTACGTAAACAAGCTTTCTAGAGTTGTACTGGCTCTAAGAAAAATCCAGTGTGCTCAAGCGGTTGATAGGATTACTTCCTTCCTGCTTGAGCTGCTGTAGATATCTGGTCAGGTTTTCATGATCACGCTTTATCTTGCCTGACAGCTTACGCAGCATGTCTTCACCTAAGATCGGCATTTGAGGCGCAGGCAAGTTCTCCATGTCATCACTCAGTTTCGCAACTTCCGTCGCCCCAAGGTTGACTGAAGCAGAACGAAGCGCATGCGCACTTGCCCGAAATAGCTCTGCATCCCGAGCTTCAAATGCAGCTTTAATATCGCGATGTAGCTGTGTGGTGTCTTTCAGATAATCTTCAATCACAGCAATAACGAAATCCAGACCACCAAGTGTTCTCAGTTGTGACAGGCTTGCATAGTCGATCCCAGAGGAAACTTCAGAGGAAAACCGAGGATGCTCGGAAATTGACGTTACCTGACTATTAGCAATTTTCTTGCGGGTGATGTTTTCGTAAACGCCACTTTCTGCGATCACATCATCAACCAATGTCAGAAGCTTTTGCGGCTCGATCGGTTTGGTGGCACATGCATCCGCTCCAGCTTCCTGCGCATTTCGTGCAGCCGCGCGACTTGCATCTGCTGTGAGCGCTATGATCGGAAGGCGATCCTGTCCAAGTTCCGTAATACGATGCAGCTTGATGGTCTCAATACCGTTAAGCACCGGCATATTGATATCCATGATCGCCAGATCGTAAGAGTTATCTTCCAACTCATCCAAGGCCAGTTCGCCGTTGCTGACGAGTTTGCAGGTATGACCACCCTTTTGCAGGATTTTTTCAATAACACGCTGGTTGGTCTTGTTGTCTTCAGCAACAAGAATGTTCAGCCCAATATAGCGACTGAAGTAAGCCTGTAGCTCTTCCTTAAGCTCCATGCCAGATTTCGCATCTTCCGCACCTGCGGCCCTTAGAGCCCACGCAACCGCTTGCGTGGAAACCGGAACTTTGATCGAAGAAACAATACTTGGCTGGAAAACGTCCTCGCACTCTTCTTCCGATGCAGCTGAGTAAACTGGAATCAGATTGACGTTGTGATGGTGACCAGTCGATTTCAGCGCATAGTGCAGGCTATCCGACGTCGCTGCCAGAACATCTTCCCCAACGAAGAGAACAATCTTGCCGCCATCACTGGACGTTTGTTGACGCAAGGCACTGAAGGCACTGCCAACTGTCTCAAAACACTCATGCTCAATGCCACAATCCTGCAAAGAAGCAGCGCAAACATCCCGCAGATCCTTGCGTTTGGAGACAATAGCAACAGCCCCATCTTCCACTTCAAGCCGAATTGTCTCATCACTGACGGCACGGCCTACATTCAGCTCAATGACAAAGGTGCTGCCCTGCCCCGGCTGGCTGGTGACAAACACCTCACCGCCCATCGCCCGGACAACTTCGCGCACAATGGAAAGGCCAAGACCTGTCCCGCCAAACCGATCCACGATACTGTCATCAGCCTGCGTGAAACGGTCAAAAATGCGCGACTGAGCATCTTCAGAAATGCCAATACCGGTATCTTTAACTTCCAGCTGCAATCGAACTTCGCCACCATCAGCTTCCTTGCAAACTGCGCGAATGGAAACGGAGCCTTCTTCGGTAAACTTGACAGCATTGCCAGCAATATTCAGCAAAACTTCGCGGATATGGCGCGCATCGCCCACGAGGAGCGGAGGTAAGTTGCTGTCCACGTAGCGCGAAATGATCAAGCCTTTACCACGCGCTTGCCCTTGCACAATCTGTGTCACTTCACGCAGGATCGAGTTCATGTCAAAGACCGTCCGACTGACGATCATTCGACCACTTTCAATCCGGCTAAAGTCAAGAATGCCGTTGATCATGGAAAGGAGCGAGCTACCGGAATACTTGATGGTCTTCGCCATATCCCGCTGCTCAGCATCCAACTGCGTGTCCTGGATCAGGTCACCCATGCCAATGATCGCATTCAACGGTGTCCGCAACTCATGGCTGACAGCGGTGAGGAACTGGGTCTTCGCTCTATTAGCGGTTTCAGCAGCATGCTGTGCTGCGGTCATCGATCTGATGAGCTTGCTTGCATAGAGCGGCACAACAACAAGACATCCAAGCAAACCCAGACCAAGAATGAACTCACCTTGCCAGTATGGGGTCGTCAGCACCACAGCGAACCCACTCACAGAGGCAATTGTCGCCAATGCCAGATAATCCAACCCAAACCTGAATCCGTTACCGAAGATCACCCACAGATAGATAGGAAACAGGATTGAAAGGTATTCCCCTCCCACATACAGCCCGGCAGAGACTGCCCCGACATCTAGAAAGATCGCCAGAACACGACGAAGTGAACTGATGTTCTGCGAGTAGAGCAGATGAGCAAGCAGTGCCAGGGACCCAACACCAAACGTGGTCATGATGACATTGGTCTGGAAGTTTTCATGAGATCCAAAAGTGATGTTGGAAGCAAGATAAGGCGTGATCAGCAAGGTAAACATAAAACGGTTCAGAGACATCTCGCCTTCACCGCCGCCCAACTGAATAATACGCTTATAAAGATCCTTAAATCCGCTCAACGGGAGCAACTGCAGCTTCGTTTTTCTGTTGTCGTTCATAGTTCAAACTCCGCCCCAGCCAACGCTCGTTGCTGCCCGTTCCCTTGCAAGTTCGCCGCTTGCTCTTCAAGGAGACGTAAAAAGTCCTCAGCAGGTACAGGCTTGCCAAACAAGTAACCCTGCGCCATTTCACAGCCGGCATCTGTGAGATATTCAGCCTGTTCCCGGGTCTCGACACCTTCTGCAATGATGGAGAGATCAAGGCTCTTACCCAACCCAACGATAGCCTTGATGATGACCGTGTTGTTCGGGTCCGTCATCATATCTCGCGTAAAGCACCGGTCAATTTTCAGGCAATCAACGGAGTATCTGCTCAGATATGCGAGGGATGAATACCCGGTCCCAAAATCATCAATCGAAATCGCAATTCCCATCTCACGGATCTCGCGCAAGTCGCGTACAGTTGCTTCTGAGCCATGCAGAACGATGTTCTCTGTAATCTCAATCTCAAGCTTATCAGGCGGCAAACTGCAGGAAACCAAAGCATCTTTCAAAAGCTGTGGCACGTTCTGCTTACGGAATTGTGTTGGCGAAATATTCACGGCAATCCGAGGCGTCGCCACCCCTAAGTCAAGCCACTTTTTTGCCTGCTGACAAGCCGCAAAAATCACCCATTCGCCAATTGGCAGAATAAGCCCAACCTCTTCAGCTGTTCCCAAAAAGACGTTGGGAGCAACCACACCATAGTCTGGTCGGTTCCATCTCAGCAGAGCTTCAGCACCGACAATCTCTTGAGTCCGCAAATCAATCTGAGGCTGATAAAACAGTTCCAGCTGATCATGCTCAATCGCGTTCCGCAGCTCAGCTTCCAACGCGACGGTTTCTTTGACGTGATGATCCATCTTCGTCGAAAACAGATGGAACGTGTTTCCACCATCTGCCTTGGATTGGTACATGGCCATATCTGCGCAACGCAGCAACTCTTCGCTGTTAAGGCCATCCTCCGGGTATTTGGTAATCCCAACACTGGCACTCGTCTGAAGTTCCCGCCCACTGATATGGAACGGTTCTTCAACCACACTCACCAAATGCTGAGCAAAGCGCAGAGCCTCCTCTGAACTCTTCAAATCAGTCTGGAGAATAGCAAACTCGTCACCACCCAATCGCGCAACCAGGTCCGAACCATCTACACAGCGCAATAAACGCTCTGCGAGCACCTCCAGAAGGCGATCGCCGGTACGATGACCCAAAGCATCATTGATTGATTTAAAGCGATCCAGGTCGATAAAATGCAGCGCAAAGCTACGACCGCTGTTTCGGCACTGGAAAATCTCTTCATCAATGCGCTCGCCAAGCATGGTTCTGTTTGGCAAACCCGTCAACGCATCGTGGTGCGCAATATGAAGCAAGTGCGCTTCTGCACGTTTGCGGTCAGAGATATTGGTCGCGGTCGTCACAACATGCGTTGTGTTCCCATCAACGTCCAGCAGAGGGCTTTTTGTAACGATAAAATGGAAGATATCACCAGCATGGTTTCGCTGTTCAATTTCATAGGGCGGCAAGGCTCTGCCCGTAATGAAAACCTTGCGGTCCAAACGACGATTTCTCTCACGGGTAAACTTATCAAACTTGCCGTAAGTATCTTCACCAACAAGATCTGCCGTGGTCGAGTCCAGAAAGCGCGCCCAAGCCGCATTCGAGAACGCGCATAGCCCATCTCGTGTACTGGTCGTGATCATAGCCGGAACACTATCGATCACTTGCGCCAGCTGCTCACGGGAGTCTCGGAGCGCTTCTTTGCTCTGTTGCTCTACGTTGACCAGTTCCTGTTCAAGAAAGCGAGCATGACGTTTGACCGCATTTTGCTCTTCTCGCAGAGCAAGCAGGTTTCTGGCCCGACTGACAAACTCATTGTGGTCAACCGGACTTTGCAGGAAATCAGTTGCGCCCGCCTCCAGCGCACGAATTCTAAACGAGCGATCCGTAAACACGGTGATGACGACAATCGGCACATCGCTGCAATGCTCAAGCGCGCGCACCTTTTGCGTTAGATCAGCACCATCCATTTCCGGCATACTGTAGTCGGTAATAATCAAGTCGGGGACGCTGCTCTCCATATATTCGAGAGCATCAACCGGCGAAGCAAAACAGTGCACTTTGACAGATGCATCTACAGCGAGAGCAAGCTTTTCAAAAATACTTCTATTAATTGCCCTGTCATCGACAATAACGATTGTTGTCATGCAGCTACCACCACGAGCCTAACTGCCGAAGGCAACAAACACCCGCAGCAGTTGAACAAATTCACCCCATGGTTATCTTCGCTTAAGGAGACAGTGTTAAGAAATGCCAAATAGTTATCATTAAATGCCTAGTATCAAACTTGTGGTTCTATTTACCTATCGGCATACATCAGTCGTCCACTGCCAGTGCACAGACGCTTTAGTTTCCTTCATCAACAAAATAAAGCTAACGTAAGCGGCAGTTTGCAGGGATTTCTAGGGTAAATCAAAGGACTGCCCAATTAGTTACTGAAACATTGAGAACACAATAAAAAATTTTCTTCAAATTGCACTAAACAGTTGTGAATATAGATCCACATACACTCACTTAAAGCTAGTGCGCCTGCACAATTAAACAAATAAGAGTGCAGTAACAAAAGTGAGTCTCATAAAAAAAGCAGGTATAGCCCGCCATTCTCCTTTGAATCATTCTTAGTAGAGGTTGCTGAGCATTAGACCTTATACCAAGAAACATCACACTGCAGAAAGCTCATATGGTTGAACCAGCTTAACGCAACAAGCTATTAAGCTCGACCAATATCAAGGCTCTCTGAAGGCTCTCGACATGCTGTCACGAACAGGCTCCATAAGGTAATCGAAGAAGGTGCGGTCTCTCGTTGTGATGTACACCTCCGCTGGCATGCCCGGCGTTGCTTTGAAGTTGAGGTATGTCGGAATTTTCTCACGATCCAGCTTCACACGCGCCTTATAAACATCAGCAGAAACGCTCATAGGATCCTCACTTCGCAACGCATCAGCTGATACGTATACGACCCTTGCGTCCAACATCGGTGTAATCCGCTGGTTCAAAGCCGTCAGGCGAACCATTGCCTTCTGCCCTTCTTTCACGTTGTCAATCTCGGTGGTTTGGATCGACGCTTCAATAATAAGCTCATCCTGCAGAGGTAGGATTTCCATTAGATCCTTACCACTCTCAACCACACCACCTGCAGTGTGATAACGCATCCGAACAACAATCCCGCGAACTGGCGCTACGATCTCAACACGCTGCAGAACATCTTGCGCTGCACGTATTTGCTCACTCACATCATCCAAATCAGCATTAACGACCTGAAGCTCTCCTACAGCAGTTTGCGAGGCCTCATTCTCCGCCCTCACAATTTGCGCCTTTGCTCTGGCGATACGCTCAGTCGCATCTCCAATCTCAGCAAGGATACGACCTTCCTCACCTTTGAGATTGGCCAGTGAGCGTTGAATGCGAAGTACGTCAGATTTCCGAATGAGGCCTTTTCCAAGGATCTTCTGTTTGGAATCCAACTCTTCCTGAAAGAGATCCATCTGCTCCTTCACAGCAACAAGCTGCGATTGGCCACCTTGGATCCTCTCCTTTAGTGCATTAATACCTTGAGTAAAAATATCAATTTCACTCTGAAGTTTTCGGGTTCGAGCTTTGAAGGTCAGCAACTGGTTCAAAATGATACTCTTGATCTTGGCATCCTGCGCGGTGCTTAAGAGTTCCTTCGGCAGCACCAATGACTTCTGGCCTTTGGCCTCTTGCGTCAAACGCGCTTGAATAGCTTGAAGGCGTGCTTGCCGGATCAACAAGCGCTCAAGGTTAGCTTTAGCTGCTGTCTCATCAAGTTTCACCAGCACTGCACCAGCAGCCACCACATCCCCCTCTTTCACAAGGATTTCCTTGATGATTCCACCTTCAAAGTGCTGAACAATCTTGTTTTGCCCAGTGGCAACAAAGGATCCTGAGGCGACGACAGCCCCTGCCATTGGTGCACTGGAAGCCCAGTACCCAAAACCGGCAAATGTGAAAGCAATAATGATAAAACTAGCCAGTATGGGCGCGCGAGTTGTGCGAGGCACATCCTCATACCAGCTTCCATCAAGTATAAGAGCTCTAGTAGACATAAAAATCACCAAATAAGAAAAGCTTAAACTATTCAGCTGGTTGTGCTGCTGGCAGATTATGCCCCGGCGCATTTTGATGTTGTGGAATGCCGGGTCGCTTACCAGTTATCAATGGCATCACTTCATCACGGCTGCCAAAGGCAGCAACCGTCCCATCCTTGAGCATCATGATTTTATCGACACAACGCAGCAAAGCAGGCCGTTGCGTGATGGCAATAACAGTCATGCCATCTTGCTTTGCACGTTCAAGAGCCTGAGCAAGCGCCTGCTCCCCGATTGTATCCAAGTTAGAATTAGGCTCATCAAGAACCAACAAACGCGGATTATTGTAAAACGCGCGCGCCAATCCAATACGTTGACGTTGCCCGCCAGAAAGCGGTGCACCATCCATAGCAACCTGCGTCTCATACCCCTGAGAAAACTGCGAAACCATCTCATGGATGTCCGACATTTGCGCAGCTTTGAAGACATCTTCATCTTTGGCTTCGCGGTTCATGCGAGCGATGTTCTCTTTAATTGTGCCTGGGAAAAGCTGTACATCCTGAGGCAAATACCCAATGTTTTCGCCCAGCTGCCGGCTATCCCAGTTCCGCAGATCCATCATATCAAGGCGCACATTGCCCGCTGTTGGAATAAGGGAACCAACCAACATCTTCCCAAGCGTGCTCTTGCCTGATCCCGAAGCACCAACCACCGCCAACGATTCACCGGGAGAAAGCTGGAACGAAATACCATTTAGGATCACGCGTTTGTTGGGCGGTGGAACAAACAACAAACGCTCAACACTCAACCGCCCCGCAGGATTCGGCAGGCGCAACCGATGTACATTCAGGGGCGAAGTATGGAGCAACTTCTGAATACGGCCATACGCACTCTTCGCTCCCACATAGCTCTTCCAACCATCAATAATACCTTCAACTGGAGCCAACGCACGACCACCAATAATAGAGGCTGCAATAATCATCCCCCCGGTTATTTCATTGGAAAGCGCAAGCCATGCCCCCCATCCCAGCATCGTGATCTGTGTCGACAGGCGGATGAATTTTGAGATCGCAGAAATCAGGACATTTCTGTCTTGTCCCATTATTTGCGCTTTCAAAGACTCTGCAGTCTCTTTACCCCAGATAATCACCCCTTCCGGTATCATCCCCATCGCATTCATGACCTGGGCGTTTCTCGCCATTGCCTCAGCTTGCAGATTGGCACGCGAGGAAAACGCATTGGCCTTTCCAAACGGTACAGCTGTCAGCTTCTGGTTGATCCGTGCAAGCACAAGAAGCAACAGAATGGTCGTTGTCACAATCATCCCCAAATGAGGATGAACCAGATAGACGACGAGCAGGTATATAGGAGCAACCGGTGCATCCATGATGGTTAAAAGAACTGAACCAGTGAGGAAGCTTCTCAATTGCTGAAGGTCGGAAAGAGCCTGAAATTCCTGACTACTGCCGTTGTGAGACGCTCGCGCCGCGGCACTCAAAACAGGCCCACCAAGGCGTGTTTCAACATCCACAGCAACCCGCATGAGCATGAAGCGCCGGAACATATCCAACAGCACATGTGCAAGCACAAGCCCGATAACAATGGCTGTCAGCATCACCAAAGTATCAACACTCCGGCTCGTCAGAACACGGTCGGAAATCTGAAATAAGTAAATTGGAACAGACAGGATCAGAAGACTGGCGCAAAACGAAAAGAAACCAACATAAAGCAGGTTTACCTTGGCACGCGCCAATCCATTCTGCATCAACTTGCGAAAATCAATATCTTCATAGGGTCCTCCATTCTTCCTGGAGGCGAAATTACCCTTTTGGCTGGCAAGCTTTTCTCCATGTGCAGGCTCTTGTTGAACACCATCCACCTGCAATGTTTTGCTCGCTTGCCTCCCACGTTGCCGGCTATTGTTCTTTGTCGCTCGAGCTTTAAACATATATTCTCTCTATAAAAACCTATTAAAATCAAACAAGTATATCGGAGACCATGTCACTCTCACCCGCATAAGGAACAAACGCGGGCGACGTTCCGGTTTCGCTACCACCGTCATTGCCAGTAAATGCAACAACTTCCGAAACCAGATCTGTATTTCCATTCAATGCTGTTTCGAGATCATCTTCTTCAGAGACAACGATATTGACTTTTATAACAATGTCTTCCTCTGAGTATTCGCCATCCAAATATTGAAAACCCGACTGACTATCATAATCAATGATGGTTGCTTTGTTGCTCGTCTTGTTACTTGAAGTGTCCAGATATCCTTCTTGGTCATCTTCAACGCCCTCACCATTAATAACCTGCGTGAGAACACCGTCATCCTCTTGTTCTTTATGGATCTTCACATAGTCCGCATCCGAGAGAACATTGATCTGCTCAATCGCATTGATTTGGTAATAATCACCAGTGATGTAGAGGACTTTCAGATCAGTGCTCGGCAGGATCGGCAAACCACCTGTGGCAGAAGAGGCGGTATACTCGTAGTCCCCTGCTCGACCATCAATAGCGTCCACCAAACCGTTCACCTCAGAGGTCATCGGCTTCATCAGCGATCCGCCACCAATATTCTTAATCGTACCTTCATTGGTCAGCACATTGTGCCGTCCGGTCCCACTGATAGCTGCACCAGTCGCATCAATATAATCGGCATCCAGGAGGATATTTTTCTGACTGATGTAGTTGACGTCATAGTAGTTTCCAAGAACAATAATCACATCGTAATTCTGAATGTTATCAATCAACTGCGCCGCGTTGACCTGGGTGTTATCACCGGTCTGAACATAATAACCACTGTTGTTCAACTGGTATGAAACGCAGTCGTCGTCGGAAAGAAAGTTCTTCTGACTGACAATATTCAGGTCATAAAAATTACCGCTAACAACATCAACACTCATGGAGTAATCGGGGTTGTTGTAGGTAACTGCGGAGGAAATAATGTACTCACCTTCGGAAGTCACATTGGCATCATTGAAGACAATCGTTTCATCAAGTCCCTGACCGACGACAGTGTCCGCTGGCAGATCTGTAGGACCATAATATAAGTTGCTTTGAATGATCGAGTTTGTGGCGTAGTAATCCCCCATCACGACAGTCGAACATTTCAACTCACTCAGGTCTACAATCGAGGCAACATTGACCGCTTCATTGTCACCGGTCGTTACATAGCTGCTATCGCTCTGTTCATCTTCAGAGGTGTCGTCTTCTGCTTGCTCGTCCTCGGGCAGTTCACCAATGTTCTCACCACTTGTAAAAGAAGGATTTGGTGCATCATTCTCCGCTCTATGAACCAGCATCTCGCCGATGGCATCAGCCGCACTTTGCGCATCACCACCATCAAAAATCTGGTCAAGCGTATCCAGCTCAATGTCACTCGCAACATCAAGCAGTTGATCCAGCACTTCATCTGAGTTCCACTCAGGAATATCATCCCCGAACTCACTTTTGGACAAAAGCAAATCATCATCCGTCAGGGCGTTTTCCTGAGCGAGGTTTATTTCAATGTCCGGCGCATAAATATCGCGATAAGTGAAGGTGATAGTATACGTGTAGTCCAGTGATTGACCGCTATCTCCACCTTGCAGCAGCTCTGGGCCCGTACCGTCTTCAAACAGTACAACTTCAGAAGGTGGAACAAACTCAGAAGCATTTACGAGCGTCTCAACCGAATATGGGAGACGGGCTTGTGACAGCGCGCTAATTTCTGGCAAAAGCGACGGAAGATTGTAGAACTTTTCATAGGGAAGGTCTGCGGTACCTCCGCGAGAATAAACCACTTCCACCGGAGTAATCACAATAGTGTCTTGGGCAAACCGTGCTTCGTCAAAGCTCTGTTCAGCTGTAGCGATACTATCAAAAATCTTCATGTAGCCGATAAAGTGCCAGCTCAATTCATTTATAGCCTGCGACAGCATAAAATATCCTAACAATTTCATATGGATATATAAATCAATCTGCGCGGATCACTCCGCGCAGATCTTGTTTAGTTTGGATTATGCAAGGTCGTCTTCGCCAACCACGTTCACGGTTGAGGAACCGCCCACGACGTTGACATCAACAGCATTGGCCTGAACGTTCGCACCCATGACAATTGTCTGATTAAAGGCATTAGCCACACCCAGAGCATCAGCAGTCGCAGCCGTAGAAGCCGTCACGCTGTAATCGTCACCGGTATTGAAGTCGAAGAGACTTTCTGCATCGTGAATGCCATCCGCAGACATGGCCTGACCACCATCAGCAACGATAGTCTGATCAAGCGTTCCATGGTTATGAACTTCAACATTGGTGATCGTGTCTTGATCATACAATGCATTTGCTTGCTCAGCACCGAAGATGGTGTCAGTGCCATTCGCATCCAGATTGCCAAAAAAGCCGCCACCAACATCTGGGCTACCAGAAGGTGTGATGTCCAATGCACCCAGACCATCATCTTCTCCTGTGAAGAGAAGCGTATCGTTCTGACCTGTAACATCCAGCTCAGTCGAGTTGACCTGCTTGTTACCACCTGAGTACAGGCTCTGGTTGAAGGCAGATGTCTTCGCCGTAGCATCCGCAGAAGCAACAGCTTCCGCAGTTACAGTGTAGTCATCACCAACAGAACCATTAGCAACGAACGAACTCACTGGATCGGTAATACCGTCACCAGAGTCAGCATCACCACCAGTTGCCGTAACAGTCTGAGTTAGCTCATCGAAGTTTTCGACATCGGCTTCATCAATCTGGTCGTTGTCACCAGCAGTGTTGTTTTGTGAGAACAAGGCAAGGCTGTCAGCATTGCCAGCAACGGTACCAGATCGAATTGAGTTCGAAGCCCCACCCTCACTGTCATCACCAACGGAGATGACATTCTTGTTGTCTCCAACAATCTCAACATCTGCAGAGTTTACCTGCGCATTGCCACCGGTAGATATTACCTGGTTGAATGCTGAGGCTTCCGCAACAGCATCAGCAGACGACAAGGCTTTACCTGTGAGAGATGCATTGTCACCAACGTTCAACGCACCCTTCACATCTGTGCCATCAATACCACCGGAACCAACACCAGCACTCGCAGTACCACCTGTTGCGGTAACATCCTGCTCAACATTAGAGTAGTTAACAACATCCGCATCAGAAATACTGTCACCATCATAAATGGTATTGCTCTGATACCCGCCGAGGAGGGAGTCGGTTGAATCTACACCGCCGTTGTTAGCTGGACCAGTACCAGTTACAGATGCAAATGCTACGTTGGAGTCTTCGCCGGCAGACTGAACATTACTGCTTCCACCAGTTACGCTCAGATCAAGATCATTACTCTGAGCATTACCACCAGAAAACAGCTTCTGGTTCATGGAAGACGCAGAAGCAGACGCATCCGCAGTTGCTTGCGTAACACCAGTGATGGAAGAGTCATCTCCAACACTCGCAGCTCCAACATCTCCATCCCAGTCGGCAACACTGATGCCAGCACCACTTGTGGCTGTTCCGCCTGAAGCAGAGACATCCTGATCAACCATGTCGCGATTTACGACATCAGCATCAGAAATGGTATCCTTGTCACCAAGCGTGTTTTCCTGCCACGCACCAGCTGCTGTGTCGGTATCAGACTGACCGGCAGCTGCTGCCTGACCAAACTGGCCAAGTGTTGCATTGTCTTCGCCAGATGCAGCAACGCCAGAGTTCGCACCTACAATGCTTGCATCGTAAGAATTGCTCTGTCCATTGCTACCTGAACTAAGAACCTGCTCAAACGATGCTGCAGAAGCCGTAGCATCAGCACCAGCGTTGGAAAGGCCACTTATGCTGCTGTCTTCCGCAACACCAGGAGCACCTTGAGCACCAATTTGACCATCCCCACTGGATGCAATGCCATCACCAGCAGTTGCAGTTCCACCAGTAGCAGTCACATCTTGAGTGGAATCATGGAAGTTACGAACATCACTATCCCAGATGGTATCGCCATCGTAAGCAGTGTTACCTTGTAGGCCACCTGAAAAACTATCGGTGTTCGTAGTTCCAACCCAAGTACCGTTTACTTCCGCGTCGTCCTGACCAGCAGAAGCAACATTCACATCAGCACCAGTAACAGAAACGGATGCAGAGTTGCTTTGAGCATTACCACCTGTCAACTGAGTCTGAGTGAAGGACTGAGCAACACCTGTCGCGTCAGCAGATGCTGAACTGGAGCCTGAGATGCTCTCATTTCCATCAATGTTGGTTGAGCTACCACCAGTCTGAACAATACCAGTTCCAGAAGATGCGGTTCCGCCGTCTACATCAACACTCTGAGTGCTATGGCCCCAGTTAGTGACGTCCGCATGCTCGATTTCATCAACATCACCAAGCTGATTGCTCTGATCACTCCACGAGGTTGTTGTGGTGTCATGATCGACAGGTGCAATCGGCTCAGACCCAGCAGTAGCTCCGCTCTCACCAGCTGCTGCAACAGCTTTGTTACCACCAGTAATATCGACATCGACGGAGTTTGATTGAGCATTGCCACCAGTTTTGAGTGTTTGCCCAAAGTTGATCGCAGCGCCTACACCATTCGCACTTGCAGAAGCACTGCCGGAGATGGAGCTATCATCACCAACGGTATCAGGACCGAGATTACCACCAAGAGCTTCAATACCGTTACCTGCGGTCGCACTGCCAGCATCAACTGTGACGGTTTGCACCGCATCTGCCCCACCAGTGTTGATGACATCAGGGCTGAACAAAGTGTCGCCTTCGTACATCTCATTTTCTTGAGACTGAAAGGATCGGGTATTTGTGTTGGTGTCACCTCTGCCAGCCAAAAGCGAAACAGGGCCTGCAGCAGCACCAGCATTGTCTTCACCAGCAATCGAGGCCGTCATTTCTGCGCCAGTCACAGAGACTTCAGCAGAGTTACCTTGGGCGTTTCCGCCTGTGGTCAATGATTGCGTAAAGGACTGTGCGACACCTTGAGCATTTGCAGAAGCCGCAGCAGATCCACTCATGTCAAAGTTACTATGCACTGCAGCAGAAGTACCAGAATCAAACGAGATACCATTACCAGCATTCGAGATGCCGCCAGTTACATCTGCACTTTGTGAGCTATCGTGCTCATTCCAAACATTCGCATCATCAATCTCATCTTTATCGCCAAGCGCATTAGACTGATTACTTTCAGTGCGTGTCCCAGTTCTGTGATCGCCGTAAACTGATGGGTTGTCAGCATTTAGAGACGCAGTGGCACCGTCCTCACCAGCAGAAGCAGTAACCTGATTTGCTCCAGTTACACCTAACTCAGAGGCATTACTTTGTGAGTTGCCACCAGTGCTGACTTTCTGTTCAAAGCTTGCAGCAACACCCAAAGCGTCAGACTTGGCAAGCGTCGAACCAGTGATGGAACCATCATCGACTACGTGTTCCGCACCTAGACGGCCACCGTTCATGTCAATACCGTCACCAGCGGTCGCATCGTCACCGTAGGCTTCAATCTTCTGAGTAGAATGCCCGTCATTATGAAGGCTTGGCTCTAGAACTGCATCGGCATCGTAAGCTTCGTTAGACTGGTTAAACCGAGCATTTGTGCCTGTTTCAGATTCATTAATAGATGAATTCCAATCGGCACTGACCTGAATACCAGCAGTCGCGTCATCTTCACCAGAGGTTGCCTGGCCAACACCAGTACCTGTAATGTCAAGACTTGCAGAGTTGCCCTGGGCATTGCTACCTGCAGAAATGTCTTGTTGGAAACCAACGCCAACAGCACTTGCTGAAGCAGATGCGACAGCACTACCGCTTACGCTTCCGTCACCACCAACAGATGCAGAAGATCCGATATGGTCAATTGAATTGATGCCATCATCACTAGATGCATTACCTGCTTTGGCTTTAACAACCTGCAAAGAGTCATCAAGATTGGCAACTTCAGGATTTGCAATAGCACCGTCAATGTTGCCACCACCAAAACTACCACCAACGCCATCATTCAGTTCATTTGACTGATTGACACGCCCACGAGTGTTGGTATCTGAGTTACCAGAAGTGTAGTCAGTCCCACCGACAACAGCTTGAGCACCAGATCCACCAGCACCAGAAACATCTACATCTGAACCTGTGATCGATAGATCAACATTGTTGCCCTGCTCGTTGCTACCAGTTTGTAGTGTCTGGTTGAAGCCACGTGCAAGACCAGATGCATCTGCTTGTGCAGCAGTAGAACCAGTGATGCTTTCATCATCACCAACGCCAACATTTGAGCCAGCAATATCAGTTGGTCCAGCACCAATGATGCCATTACCAGAATCAGCATCACCACCTTTAACTTTTACACGTTGCTCAGCATCACCATCATTCGTGACGGTAACATTATTGAGTGTATCAAGGTCATTCGCGTAGTTGGATTGGTTTGCACGAACCAGTGTATCCGTGTCGTTATCTGCTGCTGCCGCCCCTGCTTGATGCGCATTGACACCAGAGCCGTCACCACCAACGGTCGACGCATCAAAGTTTCCACCAGTTACACTGCCGGAGACATCGTTGCTCTGCAGGTTCGCACCGGTCGCGATACCCTGATCAAAGGCAAGCGCAACACCCTGGCCATTCGCTGAAGCGGAAGAACTCGCATCAATGGTCAGGTCGTCGCCAATCTGTAGTGCAGCGTTAATATCCTGAATGCCATCGCCAGCCTGTGCGATTGTATCAATCAGATCATGACGGTTCACTAAGACCTCTTGGTCTAACGAACCGTCATTAAGCACTTCAGCGCTACTATCACCATTGTGCTCAACGACATCCTTATCACCGAGCGTGTTATCCTGCTCTGCGCGGATACGCGTATCAGTGCCATCAGTAAATGGATTGTAACCAGACATATCGTCTCCAAATATTCGGAGAACTGCCCTGCAAGAAGCCGATCATTTGCGTCAGCTGGTTGCCACAGGTTCTCCTGAGGATTGAAAAAGTGTTTCATTCCATGATTTGAAGGCTGTCATTTCGATTTAGCTTTTTTGACCAAAGGTCAGAACAAGCAAATGGCTTGTAAACTCGGATAACCCCGAATTTGGACGCAAGATTCCAGATCGCACAAATGTAAAATCTGTACGCTAAACAACACGTCGGCTTCAGAAAACGAAGTAACCGATAAAATATGCGCTGGTTCTGGAATTCTGGCTAAATTACTAACTAAATGCTCTTGCTAAAACGAATAGACTCCATTCCTCCAAACAAAACCTCCAGTAAAGAAGAAAGAATATTCCTCTTGGAAGCGGCGGAAGCTATACCACGGCCTAAAAAACAGACAAACCAAGAGTAATATCTGGTAATAATCAACAATACATTCAATTGAACTAGACAATAATTACTATGACAATCTAGGATATTAATAGTGAGTTAACGTTAGTATTCGCAAATTAGTGTTTTAAATATTACTAAAAAATAACTAAGAACTTCTAACAGGGAAGTGTTTATTGGTCTCAATAATGACAGTGTCATCTAAATCACATAGCAACCTGATCAAGAAATAGGTTTTCGGTGACCTATGTAATATGCAGTGAATTCTCAAGGTAGCTAAAACACTGTTTGAGTGTAAAAGTTATAGGTTTATAACCAAACTTTGCCGACTAATAAAAGAACGCCATACTCTAATTTAAAGGCACAATCCGCCCAGTAACCCACATTCCTGATCGCATAAATTTCTTCACAGGTAATTCAGGAATATCTTCAGTCACTGTGGCTTATGCTCCTTTAAATCTCAGGAATCATCGAAACTAAGCCTCATTTACTTCACCAACACTCCCCAGACATTCAATCAAAGAGTCGCCAAGCAAAACCTGTCCGTCACGCTCTATAAATAACGCCTTAGCTTTGCTACCCTTGCGTTAGAAACGTAATTATAGGCTGCAAAACGAGTATTCTCAGACAGGCGCGCTTTATGCACGATCAAACCTCTCATTCACCTGACTTTGACGAACTAGACAGAATTGCCCCCAACAAGGCTGGGCGGCGAAACCTCCTGTTCGCTTTGATTGGAAACATCAATTACAGCTGGTCCAACAATGAGAGCACGTTCATCTACATCCTGCAGCATCTCATGCAGACCGACGAACTCACCGCAACTCTTGTCTTCGGCACTCTCAACACAACGAGGGCAAGGCTGGAACTGATAGAACGCCTGGCAGACGCAAAGCTAAAAAATGTTGCTCTCAAAAAGAAGCTGCGCCGCATTCTTCGCATCTTCAACGAAAGTACCCGGCTAAGAAATGAATTTAGCCACGCAACCTTCAAGCAGAACCAACAAGGCGAGATCACTCACACCCATTCCATGCGCATTCAACGCAAGAATGGACAGATCCAGCTTGGTGAAATCAAGGCAGTCGACGACGCGCGCATCACCCAAATGGGAAATGCAATCGAGAAGCTTGTGAAACTCAACCGGGAGATCTGGGCATTTCTACCCGAGCTACAGCAAGCAATGACACATACAACAGAAACCGAAGAAGGTCAGAGATCACCCCATCTCCAACCTTCCTAATCTTATCTCTATGAAGAACTGCGCTTCCCGGCTGTAAGGCCAACCAGTCGGAAATATGCCCAATAAGGGACAAACCGTAGCAGTTTCAAAGCCGTAACGAGCGGGAAAGGAAACGCAATCTCAAAGCTCTTACGGTCAAGGCCTTTCTTGATCCGTTTGGCAGCCCCTTCTGCACTCACGATAAAGGGCATAGGCAACTTGCTATTTTCAGTCATCGCGGTCTTCACAAACCCGGGATTGATGACTGAAAGAGAGAGGCTCGCCCGATCAAAACTCGGTTTCAACGCCTCACAAAGATTGATGAGCGCAGCTTTTGTAGGGCCATAACTTGCAGCGTAAGGCAGCCCTCCATACCCACTAAGCGAAGAAATGATGGCAACGTGCCCGGAGCCGCGTTCTTTCAGCAGTGGGAACAAGTTATGTATGGTCCGCACAGCACCAAAATAGTTTGTATCCATCGCACTGACGCAGACTTCCTCGGTCAATGTCGAAAGTCCACCAATGTGAAAAACACCTGCGCAATAAAGCGTCAAATCGGGCAGGCTGGCATTTTCATCAAAATCGTGGGCGGCTTGAGCTATCTGCTCATTATCCGTTACATCAAGCGGTAAACTCGTCACTGATGTGTATGTTTCTTTCAGTGCTTCAAGTCGATCAACCCGGCGGCCACTCGCAACAACCTGCCAGCCATCATCTGCATAAAGCTTGCAGAGCTCCTCACCAATCCCTGAAGTTGCCCCAATAATCCAGACAGTCTTTTTTCGAGATGTCATTCGCACTCCCCCCAAAGCAACATTAGAATTCCCGTGGGAGGAGCAAAGCATAGGAATGGCTATTGCCGCAACAACTTCTGCATGCTCAAAGCACACCAGCTCTCGCTTTTGTTTATACTCGCCTCACAACTGGCAAGGCTACCAGCCTTAGAAACAAGCAACTGACCTTTCTCAATCCTGTTGAGATAAACGAAAAGCTCCGGCTTATCGCCTTCATCATCAGCACCCGGATGTTCAAACTCAGAGATCGGAGCCGAGCTTTGATGGCAACCAGCATAATGGATCTTAAAGCGCGGCTCCGCCAAAATTTCCTTCAACGCAACAATGCCTTGCTGACATTCCTCAACACTATCTTTTTCAACGTAGGAAGCACCCACCTCACCATTCGGCCCCGCTGAACTCAGCAAAAACATGAGAAGCACGGTTTTCATGTGATGATACCCTTTTAAATACAGTCCCACCGCTATTACGGTAGGGCTTTAAAAACTAGAAGATGACACTCGCAGATAGTTTAAACGCCCGGCCCGGTGCAGTGAGTTCTTCGACTGACGGTTTATAGTCTTGGTCAAAGATGTTCTCGACAGCTGCATGCACTTTTAACCTGCGCTTTTCATCGAAATCGTAGGAAAAGCCACCTGCCAAGTTAAGCGTGGCAAAACCGTCCGCTTCATCGATACCACTGCCATCCTTCTGCCGATGCTCGCTGGAGAAGCGACTGTAAAGATCCGCATAGGCTTCAACTCCGTTATCAAAGGCCCAGGACTTCATCACGCCTAGACGGCCAGATACCAACGGCGTGTCGGTATCAAAGGTGTTGGTTGCTCCGGAACTAAATTGGCGCCGCATCAAAGTGATATTGGCATATGGTGTGACCGCCAACTCAGCAAACTGATAGGAAGCAGCAAGTTCGAGCCCCCAAGTCTTGGCCGCATCAATATTCACGTAAATATCTGAGTTTGCAGTGCACTTTGAACCATGAACTGCTGCATCACAATCAACCGATGTGATGTAGTCCTTCGCATCGGTATAAAACGCGCTCGCATCAACAATCAAATTCCCGCTGTCGAAACGCGCACCAATCTCTGCGGTCACTGACGTTTCAGGATCAAGGTCAGCGTTACCATAGATTTTTCCAGCAGGAGAAAATACTGAGCCCAACGTGCTTTGGAGGAGTGTCGGATATACATATCCCTGAGACACATGCGCTCTTAGCGCAAAATTCTCAAAGCCCGTATAGTTTAGACCCAAAGCACCCACAAATGCCTGATCGCTCTCATCCCGATCACCTGCAGTGCCTTTATTCTCACTCGCAACGAAGTAATAACGGCCACCAGCAGTTAGCGTAAGATCATCATTCAGATCCCACTCATTCTGAAGGAACGCAGACAAAGTCGTAAGTTTGGCCTCATCTCGCTCTGTAATATTGACCGGGAAGACAGGTCCAGGAACGCTGATAGTGGTCGTGCCAGTGCTGAAACTATCCTTATCCAACTGATCCTGGACAGCCTGAAAGCCGATTGAGGTCAATACGTTATCAAACAGGGTTAGATCAACCTGCCCATTCAAGCCGAATGTAAGCAGTTTGCTCTGAGTCTCATTCTCGCGCTTCATAACTGGCGCTCCAAGACGGGGAGGAGCCAGCTCATAGTCTACAAGAGCCACACGATCAATCTGCTGGACGTATCCATCCAAATGGATTTTAGCAATGCTCTCATTTACATCGGTAAAGTCATAGAATAAGCCAATTTTGGAACGGTCGCGCTTTGGCAAGTCCATATCAAACTGACGCATCACGAGCCCGATATCGGCGGGATCAGTGTAAACCTCACTTTCCTGCTCAAATCGTTCAGCCTTGATACTAAGTTTGTGTTGGTCGCCAGTGTAGCCAACATAGGCCGTTACACTCTGGTTTTCAAAAGCACTACCTTCCAGCGTGCCATTTGCTGTTTCGCGATCACCATGTTTGGATTTGCTAGCAGAAAACCGATAGTCCCACTGATCAATAGTCCCAGCAGCTGAGCTGAACCCCGTAATACCATCAGTAGAGGAATCGAAGGCCGTTCCGACCTCTACCTGCACGGCACGATCGGCACCCTTCTTAGTGATAATATTTACAACACCGCCAATAGCTTTCGAGCCATGCAGGACCGAGCCCGGGCCCTTCACCACCTCTATGCGTTCGATATCAGACGGAGAAATCAGAAATACAGCACCATAAGAAGTATGATCAGAGATCTCTTGCCCATCTACGAGCACAACATTTCGCGAAGATTCTTCACCACGAATGCTGATCCGCTTCATACCTGCAACGTTGCTATCGATAATCTTGATACCAGGAACATCACGCAGAACTTCAGTTACGCTATCCGCAACAGACCGCTCAATCTGCTCGCTCTCCACCACAGCAACGGAGCGGGTTACCTCATCCAGGCTTTGCTCACTACGCGAAGCTGTGACGACAATTGGCCCGAGCTCTTGTGGATCTGTTTGCTCCTGAGAATATGCACCTGACTGCAGTGCGAAATAGCAGATTCCGGTCATCAAGCCGGAGACAAAACCCTTGGACATCCCTACAACCTTTAATATGAGTTAATTACTCATATTATTGGATTGAGATATCTATCAATGTAAAAAGCGCCACCCAGGTAAAATACATGAATATAATACTCATATTTGTGTCATTTTAAACACATCTCAGGTTGCTTCTCCTTGCTTCATTTGATTTGGATCAAGCAACCACACAGACAAGAGTTTCTGGCAGATGACAATCAGCAGCTTCGTCAACGGCTGATTCGACTCACTTACTTTGGTAGGAGCAAAGAAAAACCCACCTTTGAGAACTCTCAAAGGTGGGTTACTACTCTAGCGCCCTATGCAACTAGCCTAAGCGATGCCTAGTCATAAACAGCAGAGACTTTCTCTTTGTAAGCTTCCAGCGCATTGGCTGGCAGGCTGTGGGCGATGCCCTGGTGGCAATCAATACAGGTCTTGCCTTCCTTGAATGCATCAGAGTGAGCGGCAGAGGCACGACCTTCCTGAAGAACGAAGTCCATAGAGTTGAACTCATGACAGTTACGGCACTCGCGACTATCGGTCTTCTTCATTGCAGTCCAAACATTAGTCGCCAGTTGAAGACGTTTCTCCTCAAACTTCTCCGGACTATCAATGGTGCCCAGAGCCTTGTGATATAGCTCTCTGGAAGCTTGTACTTTGCGAACCACCTTATGCACCCACTCTTTCGGCACATGGCAATCCGGGCATGTTGCCCGCACGCCAGATGCATTCGCATAGTGGGCCGTCTCGGTATACTCCGCATAAACATTTGCTTCCATCTCATGGCAGCCGATGCAGAATTCTTCGGTATTCGTCATCTCCATGGACCAGTTGAAACTACCCCAAAAAACCACACCGACAACAACGCCAATCAGCAACAGAGCGCCTGCAGAAATTGTCGTTGCAGGATGTCTCAAAAACCGCCAGATCCGTTTGAACAAGCCAGGTCCCTGATCTTTACTGGGAATTGCGCCTTGATTGCTCATATTAATTTCCTCCAGTCAGAAGTGCCATCTAGCGTTCGCTTGACGGAGTAAATTCATTCTCCACCAACGGATCAGCATCGACTTGAGGAACATGGCATTGCGTACAGAACCAGCGTGTACCTGCAACCCGGTCCAGCTGACGTCCTTCACGGTCTGCATAATGTGTCATGGATAAGGTTGGCGCTTTTTTCTCCCCTGCATTAGCCCAGTCATGGCAAGTCAGACACTGGTTGACTTTCAGGTCGACCTGATAAGCCTCAGTCTTGTGTGGCACCAATGGTGGTTGCTGACGGAACTCACGGTTCACCCGAGTGTTTTGCGGGCGAGCAATCGGCTCGACGAAGACAGGTTCATCAACCTGTACACCCCGCAATGACTTTACCCCCTCTGCATGTGCGCTCAAGGCAGCAAAGCCGGTAAGGTGCAAAACCGCCATAATGGTGATAGCCTTCCAAGGCACTCCCGTTTTCATTTGTGACCTCCCATAGCTTTGGTCGTGACCGGATCGCGGGGGCCCGGTTCGATTGAAGTAGGTTGAATAAGTTGAGTATCGAAACGATGGGTGAAACTGAAAACATCCAGATCGCATACGTCGATACAGCGACCACAAGACGTACAGTCTCGATTTACAATCAGCGGGGTATCATCCCCTTTGCCTCGCAAAGCCGGAGAGATTACGTGGATCTCGGGGCAAACCTCGAAGCAGTCCATACAGTCATCACAGGCATCCCGGTTTTTCGCAGAAACCCGCAGCAAACTCTTGGTGTTGAGCAGCCCATAGACAGCCCCCATAGGACAAAGATGCCCACACCAACCATGCCGGGAGACAAAGGTGTCGAATAAAAACACCATCAACACCGCAGCCCAGGCAAACCCCATGCCGAACACCAATCCGCGGTGCAGCAAGGTCACGGGATTGACCAGCTCATAAGCAAGAGAGCCAGATCCGGCAGCAACCAGCAGTGTCATGGCCAGCACCCAATATCGGGTGTGCTTTTTCGGTTGCCATCCTTTTTTCAGATCAAGCTTGCGGTGCAACCAGTTGGCGCTATCAGTCACCACGTTCATGGGACAAACCCATGAGCAATACAGCCGGCCGCCAAATACGGCGTAAAAGCCAACCACAATGGCAACACCAATCAAACCTGTCAGTTCAGGCCAATGTCCTGTCACCATCGTCTGCAGCAGCAGGAACGGATCTGTCAGCGGAAGGATATCCAGCGTCATGCTGGAGGTCAGTGTTCCTTTGACAATCCAAAGGCCTGCCCACGGCCCTGCGAGGAACAGAGCCAGAATGAGCAATTGCGAACTCCGTCTGAGCAACAGAAATCTGTTGCGCAGCACCCAGCTTCTCTTCTTCTCTTTTGGTACATGAGCGTCTAATGCATGAGTGGTCATGGCCGCCCCTTCCCTGGCTGGAACACGGGCTCAAACCCACCAGCATCCGGCACACGATCAGGCAGATCAATCACACCGGGAACCAACGCATTTCCTGCTTTGGCTTTTTCCTCCCAACCAAGCCGGTAGTGCTCAGCACTCTTAGCTCTGGCAATGCGGCGAGGAAGAACCTTGATTGCAGCTTCCGGCAACACACACGACTGCTCGCATTTGCCGCAACCCGTGCAGGCGTCTGCATAGACTGTTGGCGAAAAGACTGCATGACTACCGGTCCGCGTGTTTGGTGTCATTTCGAGTGTGATCGCTTCATCAATCAGCGGGCAAACCCGATAACAAACCTCACAACGCAAACCGAGGAAGTTAAGGCAGTTCTCCTGGTCAATCAGAACAGCCACACCCATATCAGCATCGTCGATATCGGTGAGAGAATGATCTAGTGCTCCTGTCGGACAGGCAGCAACACAAGGAATATCCTCACACATTTCACAAGGCACATCGCGGGCTGTAAAGTATGGCGTTCCTGTTGCCGGGCCAGTTTCACCAAGCTCGGCGAGTTTCAACGTGTCATATGGGCAATCGCGAACACACAGTCCGCATCGCACACACGCACTCAAAAACTCTTCTTCAGAGAGAGCTCCGGGCGGTCTGATGGCGTCGGCAGGAAAAGCCTTAGCCTGCGCCTGATAGACCGTCAGAAACGTCGCAGCAACAGCACAGCCACACGCTGTGCGGGCCGCGTCGCCAAGAAACTGGCGACGCTTTGCACTGCTGAGGCCTGTCTTTTTGAGATCAGACATGGTTCTTATCCATTGCTGCTCAGAGGGTTGCTCTAAGCGCTTTCCACCTTACAAGCGCACTTTTTGTAGTCGGTTTCTTTCGAAATCGGACAAGTGGCATCGAGTGTAAGCTTGTTGGTCAACTGGTTTGCATCGAAGAAAGGCATGTAAACCAAACCTTTTGGAACCTTGTTCCGGCCCCTGGTTTCCAGGCGTGTCAGCACTTCACCACGACGAGTGGAGATAGTGACTTCCTGCCCTCTACGAAGACCACGCTCCCGTGCATCTTGCGGATGCATGAACAGAACAGCAGACGGGAATGCCCGATGAAGCTCTGGGACGCGCTGCGTCATGGAACCTGTATGCCAGTGCTCCAGCACACGACCGGTGCAGAGCCAGAGGTCATACTCGTTGTCTGGCACTTCTGCTGGCGGCTCATAAGGTGCAAAAATAATGTTCGCCTTGCCATCAGGCTTACCGTAGAATTTAACGCCCTCACCTTTTTTAACGTAAGGATCATAACCTTCACGGAAGCGATAGAGTGTTTCCTTACCATCAACCACTGGCCAGCGGAGACCGCGCGCTTTGTGGTAGACGTCAAAGTCAGCCAAGTCGTGCGCATGGCCACGCCCAAATTCGGCATATTCTTCAAACAACCCTTTTTGAACGTAGAAGCCGAAGTCTTCAGACTCATGGTTATTGAAACCTTCTTTGACTTCAGAGACCGGGAACTTGTCGACGACCCCATTGGCATACAGCACTTCAAAGAGTGTCTTGCCGCGCAACTCAGGCATTTTGGCAAGCAGTTCTTCAGGCCAGACTTCTTCTGTCTTGAAGTACTTAGAGAACTCCATAACCTGCCAGACGTCTGACATGGCTTCACCCGGAGCTTTCACCTGCTGACGCCAGAACTGGGTCCGACGCTCTGCGTTACCATAGGCCCCTTCTTTTTCCACCCACATGGCTGTTGGCAGAATAAGGTCCGCAGCCATTGCTGTAACGGTTGGATATGGATCAGAGACAACAATAAAGTTCTCAGGATTACGATATCCCGGCCAGCCTTCCTCATTCATATTAGGAGCTGCTTGCAGGTTATTCGTGCACTGAACCCAATAGGCATTCAGCTTGCCATCTTTAAGCATGCGATGATGCAGAACTGCATGGTACCCAGGCTTGGCAGGAATTGTTCCTTCAGGAATTTTCCAGGCAGTCTCACAGATTTCACGGTGCTTAGGATTTTTGACCACCATATCTGCAGGCAGACGGTGTGCAAACGTTCCGACCTCACGGGCAGTACCACACGCAGATGGCTGACCTGTCAGTGAAAATGGACCATTACCAGGCTCAGAGATCTTACCGGTCAGGAGATGAATGTTGTAGCAAAGGCTGTTCACCCAGCTGCCGCGTGAGTGCTGGTTAAAGCCCATTGTCCAGAGAGACATCACCTTCCGGTTAGGATCAGCATAGATCTTCGCCAGCTTCAGAAGCTTTTCAGCCGGAACGCCAGACATTTCTTCTGTATACTCAAGCGTATACTTGGAAACGAGCTGCTTATACTCCTCAAAGTCAATTTTGGAGATCTTACCAGAACCAGCATTTTCGGCAGCCTGCTCGCGCGGATCATTAGGGCGCAAACCATAACCAATATCTGTCGCGGTTTTGGTGATGTTGACGTGCTTATTGACGAAGTCCCAGTTCACTGCATCATTTTCGATGATGTAGTTGGCGATGAAGTTGAGGATCACCAGATCGCTCTGTGGCGTAAACACCATTCCGTTGTCAGCAAGTTCAAAACAACGGTGCTCAAAAGTGGAGAGCACATGAACTTCACAACCCGGTTTGGTCAGACGGGTATCTGTAATACGGGACCAAAGGATTGGGTGCATCTCAGCCATGTTCGAGCCCCAAAGCACGAATGCATCGGCAAGCTCCATGTCATCATAACAACCCATTGGCTCATCAATACCAAAGGTACGAATGAAAGCAGCCACAGCTGACGCCATGCAATGACGGGCATTCGGGTCAATGTTGTTGGAGCGCAGACCTGC
Organism: Pseudovibrio sp. Ad46; assembly: GCF_001623065.1. NCBI lineage: Bacteria > Pseudomonadati > Pseudomonadota > Alphaproteobacteria > Hyphomicrobiales > Stappiaceae > Pseudovibrio > Pseudovibrio sp. Ad46. The sequence goes on from NZ_LMCG01000080.1 coordinate 370,384, forward strand.
CTTCATAAACTTGGAAGCAGCGTAACCTTCCCAGATGGTCCACTGACCAGAACCAAACATGCCGACTGCAGTCGGGCCTTTTTCCTTCAATGCGTCCTTAAATTTTTCGGACATGACAGTGAAAGCTTCATCCCAGGAGACAGGCTCAAACTCGCCATGCTTGTCGTAAACACCAGCGGTCTTGCGGAGCAACGGTGTTGTCAGGCGATCCTTGCCGTACATGATCTTGGAAAGGAAATAGCCTTTGATACAGTTCAAGCCGCGGTTCACTGGTGCATCTGGATCACCTTGAGTGGCGACAACACGGTCGTCTTTAACACCCACAAGGAGAGAGCAGCCTGTTCCGCAAAAGCGGCAAACAGCCTTGTCCCAGCGTATATCGGAGGCTTTTCCCTGAGCCTCGGCAGACTTTGGTAAAGCGATGCCAGCCGCAGAAGCAGTTGCTGCAACCGCTGCTGACTTTATAATATCTCTGCGAGATGCCGTGATTGACATGTTTTGCCTCCCGTTAGGCCGCCTTCAAGTCAGGGTCGGTGTTTGGTTCGAATTGATGATAGGTAAGACCAGCGGATACAACGCCCGGCGTCCGGTGAATTTCCAGCACCTGCTGATCAGCGAAGGACTCTTCCGTATCCTCTGCAGTCACAACAAGCTGGCTCGTATCCTCTTTGGTGATATGAACTTCCACGCCCGGCAGGGCGGACAATGCTTCAGAAACCTCTTGGGTTTTTCCCGCTAAGCAACTAACGAGAACGCCGCAAATGTTCATAGAACCTCCTCTTGGAGTTTAATTTCGCGCATTTCGATGGATCCATTGGGACAGGCAACAAGGCAGGCACCGCACCCGGTACAGGCTTCACCGTCCAAATCAGGAATTTGCTGGCCGCCTAGGCCAAGATGAAATCGGATTGCCCTCATCTCACAAAAGTCAGCGCAGGCCCGGCACGCGATCTTTTGATAAGAAAGGCAGTTAGAGCCGATCGTTGCTTTCATCGCCCAGGGAGCGTCTTCGGTCTTAACGAGCGCTCCTTCTTTGCAAACGTCGACGCACGCTTCACAGAAGGTGCAGGGTCCCACCCCAAAATCGACAACAGCCAATCGACTCCGCTCAGAAATTCGAAGGATCTTTTCAGGACACGCCGAAACACAATCACCGCAACCGGTGCATACATCGGAAAATTCAACTTTACCAATACTGTAAGGCGGACACGGCTTATCCTTCGCATACTTGGACATACCAAGAAAATGCCGCCTTCCCATCTGCGTTTGCATGATAGAATCAACTTCTCAACTGAACTGAGAAAAATATATCAACGAGATTACTTTTGTATTTTGATTGCAATCAAATTGAATGCTTCAGAAATACTAGTACGAATAACTCAAGATTTAAATTTAACTTGAGTTTACATCTCACGTTTCCGTGATAATTTAGCTTTCGTCCACATTTCAAATTACTTCAAACTAAACTAATTTAGTGATTTCTGAAGTAACATCAGTGCGTTCATCAAAGCCCCTCGAAATCCGGACCTGAAACCGACTATTTTAAAGCTGAAATTTTGTACTGCTTTTGTGGAGGCTGATGCACTTTGTAAAACTATTACGCGCACTCAAAAACACAAAGATTACAGTGGATTTCCACGTACTTTTTCTTGGTCGTGTGCTGATGTTTTTTGCAAGTGATTTGCACTCTCGAAAACGAGCTACTTTTCTGAAAAAACAACGTCTTTAGGCTTAAAAATCAACGGACATTTCGAAGCCAACAACCCATGCATCAGAGATATTTGTCTGGCCATTTGGGTTCACCACATACTGCCCATCGACCGTCGTATAGAACCATTCCGCAAACTGAAAACGATGGTTCACCTCAAACACAAGTTCATAGGTCTGGCCTGGCAGGTCATCACTGAAGAAACCAAGATAAAATGCACCCGCTGTGATGTCGTTATCCCGGCTATCAAGCAGTCCTTTGTAGTAGGCACCACCACTCACTCCATAAGGCAAACTGTTGATGCTTTGTTGTGGTGCAAGCGTAAAAAGCCCCCAGAGATTAAGGCCTTGATCCGGTTGCTCTTCATAGATCATCTGGTTCGCTATGAAGTAGAGCCCCCAGTTGCCCTCTTCCGTCGCGTTTGCATCGGTGAAAGGCGTGTAATCACTGGTGTCATAATAACCGCCAAGCATATACCGGCCTGGCAAGTAAGCACTGGTCTTCTCCTGCCCAACCAGAACCCCTCCTTCTGCAATTACCAACACGCCGTCTTCGGGATTGAACTTGAAGTTAAATCCTTGATCTTCGTTGTCCTGCGCATTCAGGTCTGCGTTGTATGCACCCACAGAAAGATAGAGAAAGTCCTCCGGTTTCACCGTTCCCCGAACACCCCACTGGCTGAAAGGGGGAGTAGTAAATGAAGGCAAGTTTTCAAGGAGTTGGGCCGGGTTTCCATTAACAGCACTGTTGACATAAAGCGGGAAAGCCTCACTGAACGCAAAGTCCGCCCCCGCAGAAAGTCGACCTATCGCAATCTCCACCCGATCATTCGCCAGCGTCTGCAAAATGTTCATCTGCGAGATACCGAAAACATCGCCGATAAAGATCTGCGCCACATCAAAAACGTTATTGATATCTTCACCAGACAAATCTCGCCCAAGCCCCTGATACAAACCAAGACTGAAACTGGTTCCGCTCAAGCCCATCAGTTTTTCAAAGTCAAAGTTGATATTGGCCCCGAGCGCTCCGGCATAAGCAGCACTTTGCCGTTCTCCTCCAACCGGATTTGCCATGATATCGTGGGTGTAATTCAACTCAGGATCGATACCCACATCGTTGAGCTTCGTCCGATACCCGCCCCAGTCTCCGGTCGCCGTCTCCCAATCGCCCCAGTTCAACGGCCAACGAGAGTCTTGCGCCTGCGCCACACCGTTGAAAAGCACATAAAAACAAAGGCATGCGAGCAGCAGGCAACGCCACTTCATCAAACTTGCCAGTGATGTTAGGGCAACAGACGCTCGCAACTGTTGTTTCTCCTGTCAGGAAACATCAAATCAGATGGAACGCAGCACAACTCCAGTGGAATAACGCTATGCTGGCACATTAATTTTTGCTTCTGAATTGATAAAACTATCAATCAGAACAATCAGATGGCCACAGCGCACAAAAAAAGCACGATCTTTGTAGATCGCGCTCGACTTCCGATGCTTGCAAAACAGATGGTTAGTCCAGCAAACCATCCGATTTATCCATCAGGTAACGGATATGTTTTGCAAAGGGATACGCAAACGGATAGCCCAATACAACACCGCCAGCCATCGCAAGATAAGGTGACATCACCGGCCATCCGACCCATGAGAAAATCAGCGACAAAAAGAAGAGGTTGATACCGACCGCTCCAATACCCAGTGGGTAAAGGTAGAGTGCCAGCCTTCTTACACTGATGCGATTGCTGAGGTCTTCTTCACTCATCTGCCTTTTACAACCCGGTGCACGACATAAAGTGAGACAACAAGCATAACAGTAGCAAGACCAAACCACAGCTCAGCAGTCGCACTTTGCGGCTGAGGCACAGGACGTTGGTATCCGGAATCTGCAGCCATTGCGGACAAAGGCAGCAGACCTGCCATAAAGCCCATAACCATATAGAAAAGCTTCATAATCTAATACTCCCTTGTCAGGCTTCTATAGATATCCGGTAGCGCACGTGTCAGACGTTCCGGATTTGGAAAGAGCGTATAACCACCTTTGCCAAAGATACGGGCAAACCAATCCTGCCCATCCTCATCAACAATCACACCATGAACGGCCATACCCAGTTTGCGGGCTTCACGAACAGCCATATGACTGTCTTCAATTCCGTGAATTCCTTCATAGTGATCAAGATCGTTCGGCTTTCCATCTGTTAGTACAATCAAAAGCTTCCGCTGTGTTTGCTGCAAGGCAAGCTGCGCAGTGGTATGCCGGATCGCCGCTCCCAAACGGGTGTAGTAACACGGCTTGAGCCCACCAATTTTTGCAATCACCTCATCCGTCATCGGCTCGTTGAAGTCTTTGGCTTTGTTCATGAAAACCCGGTCGCGTTTCAATGAAGAAAAGCCCCAGACCCCCAGATGATCGCCACTCGCATCAACTCCGCCAGACAAAGCAGCAAGCGCGGCCCCCGCAATCTCGATAACACTGGAATCGCCAACCGCACTCTCAGTAGAACGGGATGTATCAAGTAACATTGCGACGGATAGGTCGCGCTCAACCGCACGTGAATCCTGGAAGATCCGATCGGATGCGTAACCTGAAGCCTTTAGATCAACCTGAGCCGTCACCAAAGCATCCAGATCCAGCTCGCTGCCTTCAGCCTGACGCATCTGCATGATCCGCTTTGGACGCAACGCTTCAAACTGGCGCTTCACCTGACGAATGCGGCGCTTATGGTAAGGATCCGTCAGCAGCACGCTCTCATAATCAGGCTCGGCATCCTTCTCCAGAACACGGCAATGATCTTCTAAAAACTTACGTTGGCGGTGATCCCACTCAGGATATGTGAATTTGTCGGAAAGGCGTTCGTGGTCTGCATCTTCTGGAGACAAATCCAGATGCAGCCGCAACCGTGTCGCTGCTTTCCGCTGATTTTTCGAAAGGCTGATATAATCCTGATCATCAGCAGCTTTCTGCGCATTTTCCTCTTCGTCGTCATCGGTACTGCGATTGAGGTTCATGCTTTCTACCCAGGAGAGGATCGCCTCAAACCGGTGTAGAATAAAACTGTCTTTACGATCCGCCTGCTCTCGCTTTTCGCGTTTAGCTTTGCGTTTCGTTGTTGCACTTGATCCTTGCGGAGTTGGCGGAGCCTGCTCATCTGAGCGCTCTTCACCACGTTCACCATTCACCAACTCGCTGGAAACCCAGATCGGTACAGGCGCAAAGGTGCAATATCCGCGCGGAGCTGTCAGCTTCCAGCGCTCATCAACACATTCCATCGCCTTGCGAATTGTTGCACTTGTGCTGGTGACAGCCCGTGGCCCGCCGAGCAATTCCAGAACAATAGCTTCAACTGCAGCTTCCCACTCAGGAAGGCTTGGACGCTTACGGGTTTGCAGAAGAAACTCGCAGGACTGACGGAAGAAATCATGGAGGCCAACGCACTTGCCCCAAACACGTTCAATCGCCTGTTTGGCTAAAGCCAATGCCTGAACATCCGCCTGCAACGGATCCTCTGGCTTTGCCTGCACATCGCAGTTCGCTGCAAATGCAGCAAGCCAGATGTAATGGGCCCGGTTCATTTCGGCCTCTGGAAAAACGCCAAGAACCGGAGGAAGTCTCAAACGTTCGCCGTCAAACTCTGGCAAAAAGATTGTTTCTGCAGCGTTGCCGAGCTTACGTTTTACGGGCATGCGGTAGGTTGAAGCTGTCGCCGGAGCTTGACTGATCTCGACTTTAGCTTCACCACCCAACCCGCGAAACACCACTTGCACGGAGGTGCGAAGCTTAGCCAGCTCGACCTCCATATCCTCATGGTGCACTGGAGCACCCAGGCTTGAAGCATAATCATGCCACAGATTACCTACGGCTTCTTCAGGCTCTAAAAACTCCAGTATTTGCTCTTTCATCAGGCTCACCCGTAAACAACTGCGATCAAATCACGAAGCGCAACCTGAACATCAGGCTCATCACTCAGTGGCTCAACAACAGAGTATTGCAGTGCTTTCTCGACTGGCATACCACCAGCAATCAGGGATGCAGCATAAATCAGCAAGCGGGTGGAAACACCCTCTTCCAGATCCAGGCTGGAAAGACCACGGATATGGCCGGCAAGACGAACCAGAGATTTGGAACGCTCAACATCCAGTCCGCTTTCTTTAGCAACGACCTGTATCTCGGTTTCCGCATCAGGAAAATCAAAGGTCGTGGAGAGAAAGCGCTGCCGTGTGGAAGGCTTCATCTGCTTCAGAACGTTCTGATAGCCGGGGTTGTAACTGGCAACGAGCATGAAGTTCGGAGGAGCTTGCAGTTCTTCGCCAGTTCTCTCAATGATGAGACGACGACGGTTATCGGTCAGCGGGTGCAAAACAACCGCAACGTCTTTCCGTGCTTCGATCACTTCATCAAGATAGCAGATCGCACCTTCGCGAACAGCGCGGGTCAGCGGGCCATCAACCCACTCAGTCACGCCGCCTTTAAGCAGGTAACGACCAATAAGGTCTGCTGCGGAAAGATCATCGTGGCAAGCCACGGTGTAGATCGGACGACCCAGCTTTGCGGCCATGTGTTCCACAAAGCGGGTTTTGCCGCAGCCCGTCGGCCCCTTCAAAAGAAGGGGCAGACCTTTGTTAAAAGCCGTTTCAAATAATGCACATTCATCGGCGATAGGCTGATAATAGGGCACATCAAAAACGTGGTTCTGTACAGTCATTAACGACCACCTTCCAGAACTGCTTGGGCTTCAGGAGTACTACCGGTCGTTGGTTTGGAACCAGAGTTCGCTGTGAACAATTCCTTGCGCGGTACGAGCAGGGAGTAGATGAACAGCAGAGCACCAATCACAACAGCCGCACCAGCACCGAAGCGCATGATGTAGAACACTGTCAGCTGGTCCTGTACGGACATGAAGTCTTCACCAACAACACGCTGCATGTGTGTCTGGATGGTTCCGGCAAATGTCAGCACGAAGGTCATGAAGGACATACCACCAGTCATGAGCCAGAAGCTGCCCATATTGAGAACCTGGTTGTATGGGTTACGACCCTTAAGCAATGGCATTGCGTAAGTGAAGATCGCAAGGTTCAGAGCAACGTATGCGCCGAAGAAAGCAAGGTGACCGTGCGCTGCAGTGATCTGTGTACCATGTGAGTAGAAGTTCACACCGTGCAGAGTATGCAGGAAGCCCCATACGCCAGCGCCGAAGAACGCGACAGTTGCAGAACCGAGAGACCACAGCAGAGCTGCTTTGTTTGGATGGTTCTTACGACCTTTCCAGACCATGACGAAGGAGAAGGTCATCATCAGGAAGAATGGTATGACTTCCAGAGTAGAGAAGACGGAACCAATCCACTGCCAGTAGCCGGGCAAGCCGATCCAATAATAGTGGTGTCCTGTACCAAGAATACCGGAGAACAGAGCAGTCGCTACGATGATGTAGAGCCACTTCTCGATCACTTCGCGGTCAACACCGGTGAGTTTCAGCATCAGGAAGCCAAGGATGGAAGCCATCACAAGTTCCCAGGTACCTTCTACCCAAAGGTGAACAACGTACCACCAGTACATTTTATCAAGGCTCAGGTTGTCTGGGTTGTAGAATGCAAACAGCCACAGCAGGGAAAGAGCCCAAAGGCCAATCACCAGAATGTTTGTGATCGCAGTCTTACGACCTTTCAACACAGTCATTGAGATGTTGAAGAGGAAGATCAACGCAGCAACAAGAATGCCGACTTTAACCCAGAGCGGCTGCTCGAGGAATTCACGGCCTTCATGGATGCCCATGATGTAACTGACAACAGCACCCAGTGTACCAACCACAAGAATGATCAGCTGAATGTAAGCGAGCTTAACGGAGTGGATCTCACGTTCGCTCTCTTCCGGGATGATGAAGTAAGCCGCACCAAAGAAGCCCAGCAGAAGCCAGACGATCAGTGCGTTGGTGTGCAACATGCGAACGATGTTGAACGGCAGCAACTCCGAAAGGAAGTTAGGTGCAACATAAATCCAGCCAGCGAGCAAACCGCCCAGAACCTGGATTGCGAATAGGCCAAGCGCAGCTACGAAGTAGGCATACGCGACTTTTTGAGAACTGTATTTCATAATACCACCCCTTAACCAGCGTCGTTCGGTGGCCAGTCTTGCGTGTTGGTCTTGTCAGCCCAACGCAAGAATTCAGAGAGGCCGCGGACTTCTTCTTTGGTCAGATCGAAGAAAGGCATCTGGCGACGACCTTCGATGCGGCTCGGCTGAGCTTCCATCCAGGAGCCAAGGGTCTCAGCTGCATCATCAGGATCATCCAGCACGCCCCAACGTGTCATCACATTGCCGACTTCAGGAGCAAAGTAAGCGCCTTCCCCGTGCAACGTATGGCAGTTGATGCAAGCATGCTTTTCCCAAACGTGCTTTCCGAGGACAACCTCGTCAGTGAGATCAGCTTTTGAAGTCGATTCATTGACGACGTAAAGGTGGCTGTCGATTGAGAGCACGGCAAATATGCCTATGAAGAATAAGGATCCCCCATAAAAAATATTTCGTGCCCGCGATTTTGTAAGGAATTCTGACATCTACGGAATCCTATCGTGGTTACGGTCCCGAAGATGATAAAATTGACGCCACTGGGGAAGTTTGTGCTAGAACAACCTATTCGGTAATTACCGGATATAGGAGAAAAACACATTTAAAAACAATAGGATATAAAATCGAGAATACTGGTATTTATGCCTAGTAACACTCAGGCAATCGCTCAACGGTACTCAAGAGTCAGCCATTGGGTCCAAATCAGCCAGAGTCTTCAGCTTATTCATCTCCGTCACGATGACCTTTTTGCGCCCGCTATTCACAATTCCTTGTTTTTCCCAAGCGCTTAGCAAACGGCTCACAGTGTACAAAGTTGTACCTGTCATCTCAGATATATTCTGGCGTGTGAGAGGAAAATCAATTTCCATTCCCTCATCGGTGATGCGGCTGCTTTGGATTGCAAGTCTCAGCAAAGCACGTGCAACACGCTGCTCGACCTGCTGTGTTGCCAGTTCCAGAATGTGGTTGTTCGCTTCAGAGATACGCTCTCCGACGGTCTTATAGGTTTCCGTCGCAAATCCATCATACTTTTCGACAAACGTCTTCCAGAGGCTTGTCGGCCAGAACAGCACAAGGCAGTCATCAATCGCCACAGCACTGGCTGGATAAGTCGTCCTGCCAATTGCGGAGGCAATGCCCATAAGCTCGCCACTGACGATGTGACGCGCAATCACCTGATCTCCGGAAGCCGTGGTGCGAATAACGCGCACATGACCGTCCAACAGCAGGAAAAACCGCTCCGCTGGCTCATGCTCTTCGAAAATAGCCTGACCCGCGCTGAAACGCTTTGGCGTCGCTGCGTCCAAAATCTCTCTGATATCAACGCGTTCCAGCTTTCGGAACGGAGGAATATGGGAAATAAGATTTTCGTCAAGACTTCTCAAAGAAGACACCGTAGATCAATTAGAAAACACCCAAGCCAATCTGCGAGTGTTTTAGCGTATGTACTCGTAGGATTAAGCCGGTTGTTTATAGCAGAAAACATTAAGAAATTCACAGTGAACTCATTGGTGTAGGCCATTTTCTGCACATGAGTTCCAACTATCATATGTGCGCTACGTTTTTTCCGCTGTGAGCCCCTGGTTTTGATGGTTTTTCAACGTGTAATTCTCTCAAGAGCAAGAACAATGGCAAGCCTAACGACACACCAACGGTGAACACAGCAAGAATCGGAAGCCAAAGACGATTCATTCCAAGTCGTTGCCCTTCGGCAAAGATAAAGCCTATCAAAACCACCGCTGAAACCACGACATCAAGCCAGGCAAAAGCCGATATCTCGCCAGCAAATGCTTCTGCAAGAAGTTGCGGCAGGTTCAACCCGTTCTCAAGCAACCATGGCATAAACGCCCCGTACGGCAGCAGAAATCCCAAAATACAAAGAAGGCCATAAAAATACTTCATCTCTGGCTCCGCAACCAACAATCATCAAATCAACAAAGCGATCCTATTGAAGTTCTCCCTCCAGAACAACAAAAGCCCCACCACAAGGGCGGGGCTTTCAGTAGTCATCAAATGCTTCACAGATCAGCTGTCGCCGAAGAACTCCGCATCATACCCCATAGAGGCTTTGAGCAGTTCCTGCGTGTAAGCTGTCTCCGGTGTAGAGCTTCGCATCGCTTCCACATCCATCACCTCAACAACCTCACCATGCTGCATCACGGCAATCTCATCACACATATGCGCAACCACTGCCAGATCGTGCGTCACCATCACATAGGTAAGGTTATGCTCCTGCCGCAGATCAGCAAACAGGTTCAGAATTTCCGCCTGCACAGATACATCCAACGCTGAAGTTGGCTCATCCAATAACAGGATCTCCGGCTCCAGCATCAAAGCACGTGCAACAGCCACACGCTGTCGCTGACCACCGGAAAGCTGATGCGGATACCTGAAGCGAAAATCAGCTCCGAGTCCAACGTCATCCAAAGCCCGAAGCACACGACCATCAATATCATCAAACCCATGTAATTTAAGAGGTTCTGATAAAACTCGGTCAACGGTATGGCGTGGATGCAAGGACGCGTAAGGGTCCTGAAAAACCATCTGAATCTTGCGGGCAAAAACCTTGTCACGCTTATGCGAAACAGGGGCGCCGTCAATATCGATCTCACCATCCCAGCTCTCAACCAGTCCACACACAGCGCGCAGCACAGTTGACTTACCTGAGCCAGATTCACCGACAATACCAAAACTGCCGCCTTGCTGAACCTTGACGCTCACGTTTTTGACAGCCTGAAAGCGATCCGGTCCCTCACCGAAATAGACGTTGAGGTCTTTGATCTCGAGGCGAGCGTCTTTTGTTGCTTCCGCAACCCATGGCTTACGTTCCATCACAGCACTATCAGACCCGGGCATCGACACTGACCTCCTGTTTCCAGCTGTCCTGACGTTGCAGTGCTTCAAGGCGTCCCTTGGGCTCCTCAATGCGAGGCAGCGCATTCAGCAACCCACGTGTGTAAGGATGTGTCGCATTGTGCAGCTCGCTGGCCTTACAGGTCTCTACAATACGTCCTGCGTACATAATGATAATTCGGTCACAGAAGGACGAGACAAGATTCAGATCGTGACTGATGAAGATCAGCCCCATTCCGCGCTCCTGCACCAACTTGTCCATGATCGCCAGCACCTTCATCTGCACAGTCACATCCAATGCAGAGGTCGGCTCATCAGCAATCAGCAGCTTTGGATCAGTGATCAACATCATCGCGATCATCACACGCTGCCCCATACCGCCTGAAAGCTCATGCGGATAAGAATTGAACACACGCTCAGGGTTGCGGATCTGAACAGCCTCCAACATCTCCAGAGCGCCCTGACGAGCCTCACGGCGAGAAGATTTGGTGTGCAGGCGCAGAGCCTCACAGATCTGTTTGCCAACCGTGTGAACAGGGTTCAGCGAAAACTTCGGATCCTGCATCACCATAGAGATCTGGTGACCACGGATTTTCCGCATCTGCCGTTCCGAATAGTCCAGCAGATTCTCACCATTGAACTTAATCGACTTGGCTTCCATCTGACCCGGAGATCGGATCAGACGCAAAATACTCCGTCCAGTCATAGATTTACCGGAGCCACTTTCGCCCACAATGCCAACGCGCTCACGCCCGACAGAGAACGAAATACCACGAACCGCATCAACGGTACCGCTGCGTGTTGGGAAACGAACCCAAAGGTCCTCAACGCTTAAAAGCGTATCACTCATGGTTCTCTCCCCTAGCTCTGGCTCTTTTTCGGATCAAGAATATCGCGCAGACCATCACCCAGCAGGTTGAAGCCCAAAGACACGATAAAGATCGCCATACCCGGCATGGCAGCAACCCACCAATGGTCCAGAATGAACTTGCGACCAGCAGAGATCATTGCGCCCCACTCAGGCTCTGGAGGCTGAGCACCAAGACCAAGGAAACCAAGGCCGGCAGCTGTCAGAATAATCCCCGCCATATCAAGCGTCACACGCACAATGATGGAAGACAGACACAGCGGCCATACATGCCCGATGATGATATGCATGACACCAGCCCCCTGCAAACGCACAGCGCTGATGTAATCCGCATTGCGAATGGTCAGAGTTTCAGCGCGAGCAATACGCGCATACGGAGGCCATGCCGTCAGACTGATCGCGATAATCGCACTCTCGATACCCGCCCCAAGCGCAGCAACGAAGGCAAGCGCCAGAATAAGCTTGGGAAACGCCAGGAAGATATCAACCAGACGCATAAGTGCCTGATCGACCCAGCCGCCCAGATACCCGGCAACAGTTCCAATCAGCAATCCGAACACTGGTGCTGTGAACGCTACAATGCCTACAATCAGAAGCGTAATGCGGGAACCATAAACGAGGCGGCTCCAGATATCGCGGCCAAGCTCATCCGTTCCAAGCAGGTGACCATCCACCCCCGGCGCGGTCAAACGTTTAGCAAGGTCTTGTGCATTTGGCTCTGTTGTTGCCAGCAGTGGCGCAAAAATCGCCATCAGAACCAGGCTCAGAATAATCAGGAACCCAAGAAACGCGAGCTTGTTTTCATAGAGTTTCATCCACCCCATATAAAACTGCACAGCGCGCGCGTGTCCGCGGGATGTAGGTGCATCAGAGGAGAGCCATGCTTTCAAGCCAGCTCTGTCAGGCACGTTAGATTTTACAGGTGCTGTTGTCATCGTGCCCTCGGATCAACCACTTTGTACATGAAGTCAGAGAAGAGATTGAGGCCCACAAAGATAGCACCAACCACAACTGTTCCACCCAGCACCGCATTCATATCGGCAGAAAGCAGAGCATTGGTGATGTAGTTGCCCAGACCCGGCCATGAGAAGATGATCTCAGTCAGCACAGACCCTTCCAGCAGGTTTGCATAGGAAAGCGCGATCACCGTAATAAGCGGGATCATCACATTGGGCAGCGCATGACGCCAGATCACAGCAGTCTCAGAAACACCCTTCACGCGCGCGGTGGTGATGTACTCCTGAGAGAACTGTTCCAGCATGAACGAGCGGGTCATACGGGAAATGTAAGCAATAGAATAATAGCCAAGAATACTTGCAGGCAGAATGATGTGGCTCACCGCATTCCAGAAGATCTCGATCTCTCCTGCAATCAAGCTATCGATGAGGATCATGCCTGAGACAACAGGAACAATGTCTTCATAATAGATATCGATACGACCTGGGCCACTAACCCAGCCAAGAATACCGTAGAAAATCAAAAGGCCCATCAAGCCAAACCAGAAGATCGGCATGGAGTAGCCAAACAGGCCAACAAGGCGGATCAGCTGGTCCGGCCAACGGCCTTCATTCACTGCAGCCAAAACCCCCATCGGCACGCCAATGCCAACGCCAGCGATCGTCGCAAGGGTTGCAAGCTCTAGTGTAGCCGGGAAAACGCGGGCAATGTCCTCAACAACGGGCCGCGCTGTCAGCGTCGACATCCCGAAGTCGCCCATCGCCACCTGCTTCAAGAACAGCATAAACTGCACGTAAAGCGGCTGATCAAGACCCATGGCCTTGTACGCAGCTTCGTAAATTTCCTGAGAGGCACGCTCACCGACAACCGCGAGGACCGGGTCGACTGGCATAACGCGCGCAATAATGAAGGTGACGAAAAGAAGCCCCACCATAGTGATGGCAATGGAGAAAAGGCCAGCGATTAAACCTTTTAAAATCTTGTAGAGCGGCGAGGTAAACCCTCGCCGCGCCACAGTCGCTGTAGAGTCAGCGATGCTCATTTGTAATTAGCCAATCTTATTTTTTTACAGGCCAGAAGAATACGCCAGTAATAGCGCCACCCGGATTGAAGCCGGTTACGTTTGCAGCCATGGAGTTCTGTTCAATCTGCTGGAACATAACTGAGAATGGAGCTTCTTTCTGGAAGGTCTTCTGAGCTTGCACGTACATGCGGGCACGCTTTTCGCGGTCACTTTCCTGTACAGCCAGATCGGTCAGTTTGGTCAGCTCTGTTGCTGGGTAAGCGTTACGCCATGCCAGTTTACCAACGTGCTTACCTTCATCGGAGTTATCCGGGTTGTTTGCGAAGGTATCAGCATTTGTGTGTGGATCTGGATAATCCGGACCCCATGCACCTACGTAGATCTGGAAGTCACGAGCGCGATAACGACCAAGGATCTGCTTACCAGTTCCCTGTGTGATAGAGGCGCGAATGCCAGCCTGACCAAAGGTATTCTGCAAGCTCTGAGCAATTTCAACGCGCTCAGTCGCATTACGAACGATGAACTCAACATCGAAACCATCGGCATAACCAGCTTGGTCGAGCAGCTCTTTAGCTTTTTCAACGTTCAGTGAGAATGGAGTGTCCTTCAGTTCGCCCATATAGGTCTGCGGAAGGAACGCCTGCTGGATGGTGTACTGGCCCTTCAGGAAAGAACCGGTCATGCCTTTGTAGTCAACGAGATACTTCAGAGCTTCCGCAACCTTTGGATGGGACAGCGCCTTATCCTTCTGGTTGAAGGAGATGTACATCAGACGACCACGGAGCGTGTCTTCAACCTTCAGATCTTCGTTGGTGGAGATCGCAGCAATATCTTCTGGAGACAGATGACGGGCAACATCAACATCGCCTTTTTCCAGCATTAGACGCTGAGAAGCAGATTCCATCACGTGACGCACGATTACGCGCTTCATCGCAACTTCACCACGCCAGTAGCCTGGAACAGCAGTCAGAGAATAAGATTCATTTGGCTTCCAGCTCTGCAGCTTAAACGCGCCAGAACCAGCAGAATTGGTTTTCAGCCAGCCGTTACCCCAGTCGCCATCAACTTCATTAGACTTAACCAGCTCACTATCAACGATAGAAGCAATTGCAGAAGTGAAGCAGTTCAGCACGAAAGAAGGAGCGTACTTCTTATCTGTCGTAATCTGGAAAGTGTTCTCATCAACGGCTTTGATTGTCTCACTCATGTTTTCAGGAGTGAAGCCAAACTGCGTAAGAATGAAAGACGGTGTTTTCTTCATCGCAACTGCACGGCGAAGGCTGTATTCAGCATCCTTTGCAGTAACAGGGTTGCCGGTGTGGAACTTGACGCCCTCACGCATTTTAAAGGTAAAGGTCTTGCCGTCCTCTGAGATTTCCCAGCTCGTTGCCAGACCTGGCTCATAACCTTTGGACAGGTCAGCTGGGTTCAGCTGTACCAGACGGTCATACATGTTGTTCGCCATGTCCGTACCGGAAAACTCAAACATTTCCTGCGGATCAAGGGAAATGATATCGTCAATACGGCCAGCAACAATGAGCATGTTAGGTGGTGTTGCAGCACCAGCCTCAGAGATGATAGCGCCGGAAATTGGCATCGCCACGCTTGCAGCAAGCGCCAGCGAGAGAAGACTACGCTTAAATTGCATTATAAAATGCTCCCCTATTTATAAAATGCCTTCACATCGTTAGTCGCGCGAAGGCGAAAGAATTGTAACCGCATCTAAGTGCAATCACTGATTAAATTCTTTCACTTTTTAAGAATGGGAACAAGTACCCTTGGTTGAGCTCAGCCAAAGAATACCAGGTGCCAGCTCAATCCTTGCTTGATTCTGGAAGGCTAACCTTGCGGTTTCTGCCAGTAATCAAACCTCCCCTAACGGACTAGTCAATTGGTATGATCAAGCCTGATTCAGTCTAAAAAAATCAGCTATTTAATCACCTTAAGAAATGAAGAGGCGTCTCAGAAAAAGTAAACGCTGCACACAAGGTGCAGCGTTGGAACTCTATGCCAAATTGGAGTGAGCCTGTGAGCAATTTTATTTATCACGCACCCTCAAGAGTTGCAGTATTTTCATGTTGACCTAACGTCCCCAATTTAGAAAACGCGAATCCGTCACCGCCAAACACATGCGCATGGCTGCAATCCAGCTTCACTTTGCAGCTCTCGCCAGCCTTCGCAGTAGCATCACCCCTGCCCTGAACAGTGATCAAAGAGCCATCAGTCAAGCGCACATGCAGGAAGTGGCTCTCACCAAGTTCCTCAATAACCTCGACCTTCCCGGAAAGCTCGCCTTCCGTTCCGCTGCCCATGTGCTCAGGACGAATACCAAACTCAACCTTATCGCCAACAGCAAGGCCGGTCGGATCAACGACAACCTTCACAGGATCAGAGCCGATAACCGACAGCTCAACACCGTCTTCAGCAACACTTGTCACCTGCGCTTCAATGAAGTTCATCTTCGGCGACCCGATGAAGCCAGCCACGAACTTGTTGCGTGGACGATGGTACAGCTCAAGCGGGCTACCAACCTGCTCAATCCGGCCAGCATTCAGCACCACAATCCGGTCTGCAAGTGTCATTGCCTCCACCTGATCGTGGGTCACGTACACCATGGTGGCGTCCATGTCCTGATGCAGCTTGGCAATCTCAATACGCATCTGCACACGCAGCGCCGCATCAAGGTTGGAAAGCGGCTCATCGAATAGGAAGACCTTAGGATTACGAACAATCGCACGGCCAATCGCCACGCGCTGACGCTGACCACCAGAAAGCTGCTTCGGCTTGCGTTCCAGCAACGGAGTCAGCTCAAGGATACGAGCCGCCTCCATCACCTTCTCTTTGATATCCTCTTTTGAATGCTTGGAGAGCTCAAGGCCAAACGCCATATTCTCATAAACATTCATATGCGGATAAAGAGCATAGCTCTGGAACACCATGGCTATTTTGCGTTCCTTAGGAGAGCGCTGGTTCACCAGATCTCCATCAATGAACATGTCACCATCAGTGATGTCTTCAAGCCCTGCAATCAGGCGCAATAAAGTCGATTTACCGCAGCCGGATGGCCCGACAAACACGATCAACTCGCGATCTTTGATCTGCAAGTCAACGCCGTGGATGATGCGGGTTGACCCGAAGTCCTTGACGATACCCTTGAGTGTTACATCTGCCATGGTGTTGCCCTCAGCTTAGTTCTTTGAGATTTGCAAGTAAGCCACTTGCCATGCAGGCAGGTTGAGTGCCTCGTCGTCCATTTGCGCACTAAATCCATGCCCCTCCAGCAACGCAGCAGAGCTGTACGCTCCCAGAGCAACACGCATATCATCATTTGTCAGGTTGAAGACGCAAAGCACTTGTTCACCTTCATGCTCACGCACAAACGCCAGAACATCTTCTCCCAGATCAGCAAAGTCCAAAGACCCTTTTTGCAGAACCTTCTGGTCCTTACGCCACTGCAGATATTTCGCTGTCCGGCGAAGTGGAGAAGCCTCATCTCCAGCCTGAGCTTCCGCACTGTGATCCAGATGGTCTTGCGCCATCGGCAACCAAGGCTTGCCAGTGGTGAAGCCACCGTCCTTGGTCCATGCAATCGGCGTACGGCACCCGTCACGGCCTTTATATTCAGGCCAGAACTCAATGCCATAAGGATCTTGAAGGTCTTCCAGAGCCACATCAGCTTCTTTGAAGCCCAGTTCCTCACCCTGATAAATGCATGGGCTACCACGCAGCGATGCGCTCAGCGCCATCAAAGCTGGCGTTGCCACCTGAGGATCAACATCAGCAGGAAGCCGTGATCCCATACGCTTCACATCGTGGTTGGACATCGCCCAGCTCGGCCAGCCCTCAGTCACAATGTTCTGCAGGTTGGTCACCCGCTCACGCACATACTTTGCAGTTGGCGTGTTGGAAAGCAGATCAAAGCTGTACGCCATGTGCAGGCGCCCCTCACCAGAGGTGTACTGCTTCATGATCTCACTGGCTTCATGCCCTGCACCGATTTCACCAACTGTGGTGGTGTTCGGATACTCGTTCATCACAGCCCGCAAACGCTCAAGGAACGGCAGGTTTTCTGGCTGCGATTTGTCAAACTTGTGGTCCTGGAACGCATAAGGGTTCACACCAGTCACATCTGCAAGGCTATCAGGATCCGGATAAGGCGGGTTGTCACGCAGCTGCTTGTCGTGAACATAAAAGTTCACGGTATCCAGACGGAACCCATCAACGCCCAGCTCCAGCCAGAACCGACCTGCATCAAGCACGGCCTGTTGCACTTCCTCGCAATGGAAATTCAGATCCGGCTGAGAACGCAGGAAGTTATGCAGGTAGTACTGACAACGGCGGCTGTCCCACTGCCAGGCAGAACCACCAAAGATGGAGAGCCAGTTGTTTGGCGGAGAACCATCAGCCTTCGGGTCTGCCCAGACATACCAGTCAGACTTGCGGTTGGTCTTATTGCTCCGGCTTTCCTTAAACCACTCATGTTGCTCAGAGGTGTGTGAAATCACCAGATCGATCAGAACACGAATGCCTTTACCATGCGCTTTAGCCACCAGCTCTTTGAAATCATCCAGAGAGCCAAACATTGGATCAACGTCTTCATAATCAGAAACGTCGTATCCAAAGTCATCCATTGGCGATTTCATGAAAGGCGAGATCCAGATCGCATCAGCCCCAAGATCGGAGATGTAGTCCAGCTTCTCTGTAATACCTGGAAGGTCACCAATGCCATCGCCATTGCTATCTGCGAAAGACCGCGGATAGATTTGATAAATGACTGCGCCCCGCCACCAATCCGGATCGTTCGCCAGAACGCGATGGCTTGTATTTTCGTTTATTGGGGTAGAGAGGTTCATTCCAGTTATCCTTTAACCGCACCAGCTGTAAGACCAGCGACGATTTTTCGTTGAAACACCAGGACTAGGACCACGATCGGGACGGTCACTAGTACAGAAGCAGCCATGATATTGCCCCATGGCAGCTCGTATTCAGTTGCACCGGACATCAGGGCAATCGCCACTGGCACGGTGCGAACTTCGTTGGATAGAGTAAAGGTGAGCGCGAACAGGAACTCGTTCCACGCACCGATGAAGGCAAGCAGACCAGTGGTCACCATCGCTGGCCACATCAGCGGCAGGAAGATCCGGCGCACAATGGTCAGCGGAGAAGCTCCGTCAACAACCGCAGCCTCTTCAAGCTCCTTCGGCAGCTCCTTCATAAAGGTGGTTAGCACCCACACAGTAAACGGCAGGGTCAACACCGTGTTCGGGATAATCAAACCCGGCAGAGAGTTGTAAAGTCCCATGGAGCGGATCAACTCATACATGCCGGAGAGGATCGCCACCTGCGGGAACATGGAGACAGACAGGATCGTCATCAACAACAGACCACGGCCCCGGAAGTGGATACGAGCCAGCGCATAAGACGCCGTCACTGCAATAATCAGCGACAGGACCACAACAGATGTCGCAACAATCACTGAGTTCAGAATATTGAGGCCAAACGGCTGCTCTTTGAAGATGGAGAAATAGTTTCCCATCGTGAAGGATGTTGGGAATACGGACGGATTGAACAGCTCCTGCCCACTACGGAAACTCGTGACAATCGCGTAATAGAACGGGAAGACCGAGAAAATCACGACCACAACAACCAGCGAGTAAAACAGAATAGACTTCATCTGTCTGTTCATGACTGTTCTCCTTCACCAGATTTCAATCCGCCAGCCACCACAGTAATGGTCGTCAACAAGGCAATCACAATGAACAGCAGCGTTGCAGCGGCAGAGCCGTAGCCAACTTCCTGGAAATCCACCAGCTGCTGCCTTGCATAGACTGACATGGACATGGTCGACGTAGAGCTGGACGTCAGCACGTAAATCAGATCGAACACACGCAGCGCATCAAGACTGCGGAAAATCACCGCAACAATGATTGCCGGACGGATCAGCGGCAACGTCACCTTGAAGAACACGCGGATCGGGTTGATGCCGTCCACGCGGGCAGCCTCATAGATATCACCCGGAAGCATCTGAAGGGCAGCAAGGGTCAGCAGTGCCATGAACGGTGTTGTCTTCCAGACATCCACCATGATCACAGCCCACATCGCGGTGGAAGGATCAGCCGTCCAGGCAATCGGCTCAGACAGAATGCCGACACTCAGCAGAATTTCGTTGATCACACCAAACTGGTCGTGAAGCATCCAGCCCCACATCTTGGCGGAAACAATGGTCGGGATCGCCCAGGGGATCAGAACCGCAGCACGCACAAGGCCACGGCCTTTGAACTCTGCATTCAGGATCAACGCAATGAGAAGCCCGAACAGAGTTTCAAAACCGACAGAGATGACAGAAAACCAGAGAGTATTCCAAACCGCATTCCACCACTCGGCATCAACGAGAACGCCATAAGCCTCTCCGTCATAATACGAGAGATAGTTCTCAAAGCCGATGAATTGAGATTGGCTGAGATCTGTGAGGTTTGCGTCGGTAAAACCCAACCAGATGGTGCGAAGCAACGGCCAGCCTGCAACAGCGGCCAATGCAATCATCATGGGGGCGAGAAAAAGCCACGCGGCGCGCAATCTGGCAGAGCTCAGATTGGAGCGTTTTGCCTTACGAGTGGCTGTACCATCCTGCTGAAGAGCAAGGGTCATCCTCTGATCCTTGGTTTCTTTATTTCAGGGAAACTCCAAGGAACCACCCAGGAGCTCGGTTCAGTGTTGCGGCCATCGGGAGGCCGCAACACAGATCGCAAGTCTAGGGAGGAGACTTACCAGCCTTTACGCTTGATGCGTTTCAGGTTCTTTTCAAGCTTCGCAAGGGATGCCTCTGCTTCGGTTTTACCGGAAAGCACGTCATGCACTGCATTGTAAAATGCATTGGAAACTTTGTTGTAGTTAGAGCCAGTTGCACGGGATGGACGTGCCACAGCATTGGTGAAGGTGTCTTTCAACTGACCCATGAACGGGCTTGCTGCAAGAACATCCGCATCAGAGTACAGCTCAGCAATGGTTGGGTTGTAAGACCCTTCGATAGCGCGCTGTTTCTGGCTCTTCTTGCTGGTCAGGTGCATTACAAGGCTTGCAGCTGCTTCAGGGTCTTTGGAGTATTTGGAAACAGCAAGCTGCCAGCCACCAAGAGTACCAGTCTGCTTTCCGTCTTCACCACCCTTAGGCAGAGCCATCACACCGATTTTGCCTTTGATCGGGGAATCGTCAGCCTGACCGAGAGACCATGCATAAGGCCAGTTACGCATGAACACTGCATTACCGGACTGGAACACACCGCGTGCATCTTCTTCCTGATAGGAAAGAACACCAGAAGGTGCAATTGTACCGGTCCAGCTTGCTGCAAGGGACAGAGCTTTTACAGCTTTTTCGTTGTTGATGGTGATATCGCCATCAGCGTTCACAACATCGCCGCCGCCAAAGCTGTCGACCCACTCAAGAGCATCACAGGTCAGACCTTCATAAGCCTTCGCCTGATAAACAAAGCCCCACATTTTATTGTTGCCAGCTGCGCGTTCAGCATCCTGGATCTTCTTCGCACTCGCGGTCAGATCGCCCCAGGTTTCAGGAGCCTTTTCACCATGCTTTTCGAGCAGGTCTTTGCGGTAGAACAGCAGGCCAGCATCAGTGTACCAAGGCATAGCAACCAGCTTGCCTTTGTAGGTGTTGTTCGCAACGATTGGCTGGAAGTGCATGTCTTCTGCGCCATTGGAATATGGCTTCAGATCAGCAAGGTGGCTTCCCAGAATACCCGGCCAGATAACGTCAATCTGGAAAACATCAATATCAGAAGAACCAGAGCTCAGGATCTGCTGGTACAGCGCCAGCTGCTCGGTAGATGATGCAGGTGCAGCGAAAAACTTAACGGTGTTGCCAGTTTCTTTAGCCCACTCGGTTGCAGCACCTTTACAGAGCTTAGCGCCCTGACCAACGCTACCGCAAACAACGGTAACTTCAGCAGCCATTGCATAACCCGCAACGCCAGCCATACCAGCAACAGCAACAGCAACAGCAGAACCTAATAATGTACGACGGATACCCATAATGGGACGCCTCCCTGTTTCGTCCATGGCCCTTGGTTCAACGAATTCCCAATCGTTGTCCGGCCATTAATTACCCCTCCAGAGCGAAGGGCTCCCCAAACACTGGTCATCTTTCAAAAGATTCCCAAAGCGCTTTGAGATAAGCAAAGTTTAGTCACCGGTCTAAGTCAATAGTAAAAATCCATAGGAACTTTTGTGAGGCTGTCCATCTGGCGTCATATTTTGCAACGCAGCACCCACAAAATAGCTGAATTCTCCTAAGTTTAGAGCCCATCCTATGTGGTATTTTACTGCACCTCTGAAAAATATCAGTTTTCCACTGTCTCCGTTACCGTTTCCAAAGCGCTTTGGAAAAGACAAAGGTCCTACTGGATTTTAGGCAGACTTCTGGGTTAGATTTCATCCAAGCATGCGGGAGAAAAAGGGGCTATAAACAAGGCGCACAGCAAGTTTGAGCCATTGAATTATTATGAATCTTAAGAGTTTAGCCAATCATCTCGGTCTTTCACAAACCACAGTCAGCAGAGCACTGAACGGGTATTCTGACGTGTCTCTCGCCACCCGAAACCGGGTTTCGGAGGCAGCAAAGACCTATGGCTATCGTCCCAATGTCAACGCACGCCGTCTGGCAACCGGACGCTCCTGCGTGATCGGCATCGCCTTCCCCACTGACATGAACATGTTTCTCGACCCGCATTTCATCGAGTTTCTGACAGGTCTTTCTGAGAAGGCATCCGAGCTTGACTACGACATCATGATCTCTTCCTCGCAGAGTGAGGAAGTGGACGTCTACCGCCGCTTTGCGGAAAAAGGCACCGTTGATCTGGTGATCCTGTCCAACGTGGATCTGAGTGAAGAACGCATCCGTCTGCTGCAAGACCTCAACATGCCATTCATCGTGCATGGCCGCACTGCCACCTGTGATAGCTACTCGTACATCGACATCGACAACTACGGCGTCTTCCACGAGCCCACAAAGATGCTGCTGGAAATGGGTCACGACAAGATCGCGATCCTCAACGGCCATCCAAACCGTGTCTACGCCATTGACCGGCTCAACGGCTGGCAGGATGCGTTGAAGGAACGAGGCGTCACGCCGAACCCGGATTATATGCGTGCAGGCGCTATGTCAGAGGAAAACGGCTACACCTTCGCCATAGAGATCTTGCAGCTCGAAAACCGCCCGACTGCCCTGCTCTGCTCAAGTGTGGTCATGGCAAAAGGCGCGTACAGAGCCTGTAACGAACTCGGCATCAAGATCGGTTCTGAAGTCTCCATCGTCGCCCACGATGACAACGTGCCCCTCGCACAAGCATCTGACATGAACCCGCCACTGACCGTCACCCGCTCACCACTGCGCGATGCAGGTCGGGAGATCGCGATCATGGCGATGAACTACCTCAAGGGCACAGACATCAAAGAGCTGCAATGCCTGTGGCACCCGGAACTTATTTTCCGCAAATCTGTCGGCGCCCCGCCACGCACTGACATCTAGCCTAGGGAATTTACTCAGTTCCTTGAGTGGGATCATTGCCATACAACTTGAGTCTGAGGCTATAGTGTAACGTAGCTGCACATTCAGGTTGGGGCCCCTATGCCAACGCCAGTATTTATCGCTGAAAACACGACTAAAACCTATGTCACCAACGAGGTTGAGGTGCACGCACTTCGCGGTGTTTCCATGACACTCTTTGAAGGCGAAATGGTTGTGTTGCTTGGACCATCAGGTTCCGGCAAATCCACATTCCTGAACATTCTAGGTGGTCTCGACAACGCCACCTCCGGCACGGTCTCGTTCATGGGCAGGAACCTGACTGATTTCAGCGAAAGCGAGCTGACCCGCTACCGGCGCGATTACGTCGGCTTCGTCTTCCAGTTCTACAACCTCATTCCCAGCCTCAATGCATGGGAAAACGTGGCTCTGACAACAGAGATTGCCAAGGACCCAATGGACCCGCAGGAAGCGTTGGAACTGGTCGGTCTCGGCAAACGTTCCTCTCACTTTCCGGCAGAGATGTCCGGCGGTGAACAGCAGCGCGTCGCCATCGCCCGCGCCATCGCCAAAAAGCCGGAAGTCCTGCTTTGCGATGAACCCACTGGCGCGCTCGACACCCAAACCGGCACACTGGTTCTGGAAGCCCTGCAGCGCATCAATCTGGAACTTGGTACGACCACCGCAATCATCACGCACAACACAGCCATTCAGCAAATGGCAAACCGTGTTTATGTCTTCAAAGACGGAGCAATCGAAAGCACCCACGAAAACGAAACACCCAAGCAGCCTTCGGAGGTTGCATGGTAGCTCTGCCCGTCCTTGACCGAAAAGTCATCCGCGATTTGAAACGCCTGTGGGCGCAAGTGCTCGCGATTGCTTTGGTCATGGCCTGCGGAGTGATGACGCTGATCCTCGCACAAGGGGCCTACCGCTCCCTCAGCGAAACCCAGAAAACCTATTATGATCAATACCGCTTCGGCCACATCTTCGCACAGGCCGTTCGCGCACCCGATCACCTGAAGGAACGCATTGCAGCCATTGATGGCGTAGCAGCAGTCGAGATGCGCATCGTTCGCTCTGCCATCCTCGACATCCCGCAGATGGCAGAACCCGCCGCTGGCATTGCGCTTTCCCTGCCCTCAGGCAGAAAGCCCGCCGTCAACCGCCTCTATCTGCGAGCAGGCCGCTTGCCGGAAGGCTCCCGCACCAACGAAGTTGCCCTCGACTCACGTTTCGCCAAAGCACATGGCCTCAACCCCGGAGACACATTCAGCGCAACCTTGAACGGCAAGAAACTCAACCTCGAAATCACCGGCATCATCCTCTCCCCCGAGTTCATCTACGCCCTCGGTCCGGGAGATCTCGTCCCCGACGACCGCCGCTTCGCCGTCTTCTTCATGGCCCAATCCGCCATGGAAGGCCTGTTCAACATGAAGAACGCGGCCAACGACATCTCCTTGAGACTACTCAGAGGCGCCTGCACGCCATGTGTTCTGGAAAAACTCGACCGCCTGCTGAAACCATACGGTGGCACCGGCGCGTATAAGCGCAAAGACCAGCAATCGCATGCGTTTCTGGATGCGGAACTCACCCAGCTCTCCGCCATGGCAAAAGTACTACCACCTATATTCCTGCTGGTCTCCGCCTTCCTGGTCAACATGATCCTATCCCGCCTGATCGCTTTGGAACGCGAGCAAATCGGCCTCCTGAAAGCCTGCGGATACTCTTCTTGGTCCGTTGCAGGCCACTATGCCAAACTGGTCTCAATCATCGCTTTCCTTGGCGTCGGCATTGGATCAATTGCAGGCAATTACATGGGCCGCTTGATGACGCAGATGTATGCCCAATACTTCTCGTTCCCATTCCTCGTGTTCGATGACAGCCCGGACCTCTACCTCATTGCCGCCGCCATCTCGTTGTTCGCTGCTCTGGGCGGTGCGCTCTCTTCCATCATGAAGGCCGCCCGCCTGCCACCCGCAGTCGCCATGCGTCCACCTGCACCGCCACGCTTCCGCAGTTTTCTTTCGCTTAAGTCAAAGCGCGTGCGCATCCTGTCCCAGCTCAGCACCATGGGCCTGCGCCATCTCATGCACAATCCAGTCCGCAGCCTGCTCACCAGCCTTGGTGTCTCTTTCGCGCTGGCCCTGCTCGTCTCAGCCCTGTTCCTGACCAACTCCATGGACCACATGATCAATGTGGCCTTCAACAAAGCAGAAACCGCAGATGCCCGCCTGACACTGGCAGATGACAGAGCCCCCAGCGTGCTCGGTGACATCATGCGCCTGCCCGGCGTTCTCACCGCTGAGGCTTTCCGGCGCGAACCCGTCATTCTACGCTTTGGCCCAAAGGAAAAGCGCGTCGCCATCACAGGTCGCCCCACCAACGCCAATCTCTCTCGCATTTTGGACCTCAACGAGCGCGCCATCCAGATGCCTCACACCGGCCTCATGCTGCCAACCCACCTTGCAAACCAGTTGGGTGTAAAGCCGGGTGAGATGGTCACCGTAGAGCTTACCAAGCACAACTCGATCCTGCGGCAAGTGAGGGTCTCCGGCACAGTCACCAGCTACATGGGCATCTCCGCTTCCATGCACATAGACGCACTGAACGCCCTTGTGCCCACCGGCCCGCGCATCTCTGATCTGGCGATCAACATCGACCGCACACGGCTTGATGATCTCTACGATGCTGTCAAACAAACACCGGGCCTCGGCGGCATCGCCATGCAGATGCTTTCTCGCGAAAAGTTCCGCGAACTCATGGACCAGAGCGTCAACTCCATGCTGGTCGCATACATCACCATCGCGGTCATTGTAGCCTTTGGCGTGGTCTACAACGCCGCCCGCATTCAGCTTTCAGAACGGGGCCGCGAGCTCGCCAGCCTGCGCGTCATCGGCTTTTCCAAGCAGGAAGTCTTCCACGTCATTCTGGTGGAAATGGCCATGATCGTTCTGTTGGCACAGCCCATGGGCTGGCTCATCGGCTACGGCATGGCAGCGGGCATGATACAGGGCTTCGCCAGCGATCTCTTCCGCGTGCCGCTTGTTGTTTTGCCCAGCACCTACGCCATCGCCAGCTTTGTCATTCTCAGCGCCGCACTGGCCTGTGCGTTTATCGTGCGCCGCCGTGTGGGCAAACTTGATCTCATCAAAACCTTAAAAACGAGGGAATAGGAATGAACGGTAAATACGTCAAACGAGGCGCTTATATTGCTGTCGCCCTGCTCGTTCTCCTCCTCATTGGTTGGGCCATGCAGGAAAAGCCAATCTCCGTTGAAATAGCTAAGGTCACCCGTGGCGACCTGATTGTCACCGTGGAAGAAGACGGCAAAACCCGCGTCAAAGAGATCTACAAAATCTCCGCGCCCATCGCCGGACGGGTGGACCGTTCTCTGCTGGAAGTCGGCGACAAAGTATCTCGCGGCGAAACAACCGTTGCCACCATCAACCCGCTCACGACCCCGTTCATGAACGCCCGCACCAAAGCAGAGGCACTGGCAGGCGTTGAAACCGCCAAAGCCGCCATAACGCTGGCAGAAGCTGAGCTCGCCTCCGCCAAGGCAGAGCACAAACTGGCCAAGTCAGAGCTTATCCGCGCCCAGCGCCTCAACCGCTCCAAAACCATCTCTGATGCCCAACTGGAGCGCGTGGAAATCGACGTCACCCTGAAAGCCGCCAAGGTGCAAAGCGCTGAAGCACAGATCGCCCAGCGCAACAGCGACCTTGCAAGCGCTAAAGCTCGCCTGATCGAACCGCACATCGCTCAAGATCCTGAACGTTCAGAGGAACTAGCCGTCCGCATGATCTCCCCGATCAACGGCGTCGTCCTCAATCTGGCAGTCGAAAGCGAGCAGACCATCCAGTCTGGCGCATTATTGATGGAACTGGGCGATCCTGCAGATATCGAAGTGGTCGTGGACCTGCTCTCCACCGAAGCCGTGAAAATCGCTGAAGGCGCAAAAGCAACACTGGTCGACTGGGGTGGCAACACCTTGAAAGCAACGGTTCGCCGCATTGACCCTGCTGGCTTCACCAAGGTCTCAGCCCTCGGCATCGAAGAACAACGCGTCAACGCTATTCTGGATCTGGACACCCCGGCTCTGGAACTCGGCCACGGCTTCCACCTGCGCGCCGCCATTGAGACATGGCACGGCCAAAACGTCCTGCGCATTCCCATGACCGCCCTCTTCCGCGAAGGCAACGACTGGGCCACCTTCAAAGTCGTCAACGGCAAAGCCCACCTCCAACTCCTGACAATCGGCGCCTTCAACCAGGACATGGCCGAAGTCCGCTCCGGCCTGACCCAGAACGACACCGTGATCCAGTTCCCCGGAGACACAGTTTCTCACGGCACTGCAGTGGTGGCGGAGTAGAGATGACCGAACAAACGGATTGCTCTTTTTGCAAAATAGCCCAGAAGCACTATCGCGTTTTCGAGGTCTATCGCGATGACAAGATCATGGCCTTTCTCGACAATGGCCCAATCCGCCCCGGTCATACTCAGATCATCCCACTGGAGCATTACGACTACTTTGATGATCTACCCCTCGAACTTGCGACCAGAATTATGCAACTCGGCCAACACCTTGCCAAAGTACTCAAGCAAATCACTGGAGTAGAAAGAGTAGCATTCCTCTTCACCGGTGGAGATATCCCCCACGCCCACGCTCATCTGATCCCGATGTATGAGAAAACCGACATCACCTCCCGCCGCTACATCCTCAATGAGGACCTCACCTTTCAGGATAGACCCTGTCCGCCCCACAACGAGCAGCTGGCGATACTCAGAAAAATCAAGGAAGCAATGAGTGCTGAACACCTCTGATAAGTCGCTGCTTAGTTGAAGATATCTTCGACAAACTTATAGATCAGATAGAGCGCCAGATACGAGAGAAACGAGCTGGAAACACCTGCAACAAGTGCCATGTATCCATTCGCTCTGTACATAACTGTGTCAGCAAAACCATAGCTGAGTAGCACCCAAAGCGTCGTTGCTATCGATACAGCCATAGCCCCTATAAACAGCAGCACCCGCGCGAGTTTGTTCGAGCGGAAATACCCTTCAGCATTGCGCCCAATAACAAGAAACTCAGCCAACACCGTACAGATATAGGCGGCAGCGAGTACCAGAAAGCTGTCCCAAATTACAAAATGCAAAGCGAGTCTCGCACGCGTTCAAAAAAGCATTTTCAAAACGCAATCATTCTCACTTATAAGACAGCCAAACACAAGCTGAAGGTGCATATCTCAGCACGTACTCACGCTCCTCTCACATACCAGAGGAACTCGTAGAACAGGTTGCAAACGGCATACGCCAAAATGCCGGTAGGTAGACTGACGATGTACCCTAGGTATTGGAAAGCTCGTGGCTCATCAGCAGCAGCCTGATGGTAATCCCATAACGCATAATACATCGCAACAAATCCAGCTAGCATTGCAACTAGAAAATGAAAGATGTGTGCGGATTGCCCTATTTTCAAAGTAGTCATCAGCTTTGAACCGAAGAAAAATTCCCTCTGAAATTCCGGCTGAAATCAAGGATACGACGAGTAGAGTGAGAATGAAAAATACATATAGTATTGATAGGGCTCACACTAACTCGTTGCAACAGGCAAGCCGCCGTTCGCAGCCTTCTCCGCCGCAACTCTCTCCCGCCGTGCCAGTTCCATTTTCCACCAGCGATCGCGCAGGGCGACGCGGTTTTCGCGGTAGCGTTCTTCCAGTACATCCATGTGCTCCACGCGATCGGTCCGGAACGCGCGGAAGTCCTTGCGCAGCTCACACCACGCCACGATCATCCGTGATTGCGCAAAGAACGTCAGGCTCAGCGGCCATATGAGACGCTCACTCATCTCTCCCTGCGCGTCCTCGTAGATAAGTCGCAGTTTGTTTTGCCCGCGAATCGCCTTGCGCACGTCACTCAGCTCAATGCGCGCGGAGGGAATAGGTTCCACCCCCACATCCGGCGCATACAGTGGCGCTTCAATAAACTCATCCCGCGCTTCTGGAGAAAGCACCGCTGCTATCTTGGCAATCACATCACTGGCCGTGCGAATAAGCTGTTCATCCCCACGCACCTGCACATGGCGCAGCCCCATCATCACCGCCTCCAGCTCATCACTGTTGAACATCAGCGGCGGCAGATCATACCCTTCATCCAGCACATAACCAACGCCAGCCTCACCGCGGATCGGCACACCAGTCGACTGCAGGCTGACAATGTCGCGGTAAAGCGTGCGAACAGAAACCTCCAGCTCCTCCGCCATGGCATCTCCTGTCACCGGCCCGCGATGACGCCGCAACAGTTGAACGATCTGTAGCAACCGATCTGCCCTGCGCATGAACTCCTCCAAATAAGTTTGGAATGTAAAACACTCCTGACACAATGCTGTCAGGAGCACTTTGCTACCAATCCCCCACCAAACACAAGCGGAGAAAGCAAATGCTCACAAACCACAAATTCAGCGCAAAACTCGATGGTGTCAGCGCAAGCCCGTTTTGCCTGAAAGTAGACATCCTGCTCGCCATGGCAGGCCTCTCCCACGATATTCTGGAAGGCCCGGCAGCCCTGCAAACCGCCCCAAAGGGCAAGCTCCCTGTCATGAAGGACAACGAAGAGCTCATTGCCGATTCCGAGTTCATCAGACGGCATTTGGTGGTCAATTATAACGCTGATTTTTCAGGTGGTTATTCTGAAGCTGAGCTGGCTGTTGGGCACGCCTTCATGCGCATGGCAGAGCATTCTTTGTACTTCGTAACCGTCTGCACCCGCTGGCTGCCAGATGAGAACTTCGCAGTGATTGAAGACCAGTTCTTCGGTATCTTGCCACCAGAAATGCGCAGTTCTCTTGCAAACGAGTCTCGCAAAAGCGTCATCGCCAAAGTCAACAACCATGGCTACGGTCAGCACACATGGAAAGAACGCCTCGCATTGGGCCGTGCAGACCTGCAAGCCATCTCCACCCAGCTCGGTGACAAACCATACCTGCTCGGCGACCGCCCCTGCTTTGCTGATGCCGCCATCGGCGCCCAAATCCTCTGCACCCTCTCCAACCTGCCCTTCTCCGGCTGGAAGGAAACCACCGAGCAGTTCCCCAACCTCGTCGCCTACGCCAGCCGCATCAAAGAAACCTACCCGGAGGAAGTAACCGAAGCAGCCTAATCAACACCCCCGCCGGATTGGTGCATCCGGCGGGGGCTTGTCACATTCACTGCGACTGCTTCAAATACGCAATCACATCCTCAGCATTCTGCGCCGGATCATTCACCGGATACATAACGTGTTCCACCACACCATCCTTGATGATCATGGTGAGCCTTTTCAGCAGAACCATGCCACCAGCCTCAAAAGTCGGCAGCTCCATCGCCTTCGTCAGTTCCAGTTTCTCATCAGAAAGCAAAGCAAACGGCAAATGCAGACGCTCAGCGGCTTCAGCCTGAAACGCTGTCGACTGAGTAGAAAGCCCAAACACCGCTTTTGCCCCGGCAGCTTTTAACTCACCAAAGTGATCCCGGAATGCACAGGATTGAGGCGTACATCCACGAGCTCCGGGAATGAGATCCCACCCTTCAATTGGCCCTTCATTCGGAGGGCTCGTTCTGGGATAGGCATAGACAACAGTGCGGCCCTGTAACGCTGACAAATCAATCATCTCAGCATTCGTTGTCCGCAGTTTCAGCGCCGGAAGCTTCATGCCAAGCAAACTCTTAGTGTCAGTCACGATCAATCAAACCTTCTCCAATAAAAAACCCGCCGAACATTCTCATCCGGCGGGGCTATCTCACTCATAAAGCATCGCTGCTAAGCGTCTTGCGTCATCAGCTGCTGGTTCTTGCGTGCCATCACCTGCCGCACCACAACAGGCAGCATCAACACTCCACCGATTGCCATGGTTTGCAAGCCCGGCGCGACGAAGAACATCGCCGCAAAGGCTGTCCAATACCGCTCCAGCTTATTCAGACCAGCCAGCATGTAGCCAGAGAACGCCACACCCAGCAGACCAATGCCACACATGGCGCCTGCAAGCGTTACGGTCAGGTCATACCAGGTGAACTCAGGCGTCACCAACAACAAGGCCGGAGAGTAGACAAATACAAACGGAACCAAAGCCTTCGCAATGCCAAGCCGGAACGCGGTGTTGCCGGTCTTGAACGGGTTCGCCCCCGCGATCCCAGCCCCGGCATAAGCAGCCAACGCCACAGGCGGTGTAATGTCTGCCAGCACACCGTAGTAGAACACGAAGAAGTGCGCCACCAGCGGCTGAACACCAAGCAAAGCAAGCGCAGGTGCAGCAATGGAAACCAGAATGATGTAGGTCGCCGTTGTCGGAATACCCGCGCCCATGATGATACAGGCAACCGCTGTAAACAGCAGGGTGAAGAACAGCGTCAGCCCATTCTGCGTCACATACTCAGCAAGCATACCGGACGCAATAAACCCGCCCAGATCAGACGCCGCCTGTGTCACCACAAACGAAAGCCGGAAGCCCGTTCCCGTCAGCGTCACCACGCCAACAATGATGCCAACGGCCGCAGCAGCAGCCCCAACAGCCAGCGAGTACTTGGCACCAGTTGCCAAGGATTCAATCAGGTCTTTGAGTCCCATCCGGTTATGCGGATTTAAAATCCCAACAACCACACAAGCAGTAATCCCCCAAACCGCTGCAAAGTCTGGCGTTTTACCGGAGATGATCAGATAAACCAGAATGCCCAGCGGAATGACAGAGAGCCAGTGCTGCTTCATCACCACCAATGCTTTCGGCAGCTCATCCTTGGTCAAACCGCGCAAGCCAAGGCGTTTGGCTTCCAGATGCACCATCACGAAGATGCCGAAGTAATGCAGCATTGCTGGGAACATCGCTGCAAGCAGCACTTCGCGATACGGGATTTCTAAAAACTCCACCATGATGAAGGCAGCCGCCCCCATAATCGGCGGCGTAATCTGCCCACCCGTTGATGCCGTCGCCTCAACAGCCCCAGCAAAGTGCGGCGGATACCCAACCTTCTTCATCGCGGGAATGGTGAGTGACCCTGTCGTCACCGTATTGGCAATGGAACTGCCGGAAATCGTGCCCAGCATGGCAGAGGAGAAGATCGCAACCTTCGCAGGCCCGCCTGCATAGCGTCCGGCAATCACAGAGGCCAGATCGATAAACAACTGCCCAAGGCCAATGCGCGTAGCTAAAACACCAAACAAAACAAACAGGAACACATACTTGGCAACCACCCCAATGGCGATGCCGTAAATGCCCTGGTTCGTCATGTAAAGGTGATTGATCAGCCCCGTCCAGCTCGCGCCCGGGTGCCGCAGAGCGCCCGGTGCGTACATGCCAAACACGGCATAGCCAACGAAGATCAACGCAATCAGCGGCAGCGTTGGTCCGACGGACCGGCGCGCTGCTTCCAGCACCAGCATCAGCAACACGGTGCCCATAAACACATCAATCGGCGCAGGAGCCCCAACACGGGAGGCAACCGCCTCAGCTGGTAACAACGGCAAATACATTGCCGCAGCCACAGCCATCACCGCCAGCACAATGTCCCACAGATGCACACCACTCGGGCGCCACCATGCATTAGGCGCAGGCAGACTGCTCGTGCTCTTGATGAAGCTGAAAAGAACAAACACCAGCCCCAGCACAAACGAAAGGTGAATGCCGCGATGGACAAGCTCTCGAATAAGCCCGAAGCCGGACGCGTAATAATGATAGAGCGACATGGCAACAAGTGCCGCTGTTATAACAACAGCAAGCACCGGACCAGCCGCTCGGAAGGTAAGGTCTGGATCGTATTTCCGTTCCAGATCCTCAAGGGATTGATCTGTCGTATCCTGAGACATCAGCCCTGCGTTTCATTTAGATTGAAAACAGCAGCGCCCGGCAGATATCTACCGGGCACCGCAAAATCATCAAAGATGGCGAGGCCTTACTTGATCAGGCCAGCTTCTTTGTAGAAACGCTCAGCACCCGGATGCAGCGGCACACCAAGACCGTCCGTTGCAGTTTCCATGGTGATGGTTTTGCCTTTGGAATGGCCAACATCCAGCAGCTTGCGGGTCTTGTCGTTCCACATCGCTTTGGTGATGTTATAGATCAGCTCGTCCTCTTCTTTCGCGCTGGTGATCCACTGAGCACCAACGGTCAAAGTGGTTGTTGCATCAACACCCTGATAGGCATCAGATGGAATGTCAGAGCTTGCAAAGAAGCCGTACTTCTCAACCAGACTTTCAGCTTCCGGACCGGTGATCGGAACGATCTTGATGTCTTCAGCAGACGCCAGCTCAACCACTGCACCGGTTGGGAAACCAGCAACCACAAAGAACGCATCAACCTTGCCGTTACGCAGTGCTTCCGCCGCAGCAGAACCCTTCAGCGCTTCAGCAGTGATGTCAGAGGTGGAAAGGCCATAAGCTGCAAGGATCAGGTTCGCATCCGTGTATGTGCCAGAACCCGGCTCATCCAAAGACACGCGCTTGCCTTTCAGGTCAGCAACAGAGTTGATGCCGCTGTCAGCTTTTGCAATCAAATGAATATGCTCTGGGAACAACGCTGCGATGGAACGCAGATCCTTCATCGGCTCTTTGCCTTCCATGGTGCCGGTACCGGAAAACGCCCAGTAAGCAACATCAGACTGCGCGAAACCAGAATTACGCAAGCCAGAGTTGATCGCATTCACATTATCAACGGAACCACGGGAAGAAACAGCAGAAGCAATCAAACCCGGCACACCGCAAGACCCACCAGCATCACACGCACGAGAGCCCGGAGGATTGGAGATCGCATTGGCGATCATGCCGCCAACCGGGTAGTAAGTGTAAGCTGTACCGCCTGTGCCAATGGTAAAGAACTTAAGGTCCTGCGCCAAAGCCTGACCAGAAAACAGCGCCGCGCCGCCAACAATAGCTGCAGCTGTCGCCAATTTAGTAATGGAAGATAGAAGCGTCATAGCCCCCCCGGGAAATATACGAGAGACAGGATACTCTACGGCGTAGAAGCGCCATAAAATCGTCTGCCCCAAACACTATGAGAAGTCTGAGCAGTCACCGGAAAATCAAAAAGGACGCTCGACTGGTGTAATGAAGTGAACAAGAAACATTCACGCGAATTAGAAAACACGCTTCAACCAGAGATCGCAAGCGAAATACGAGATTTTTCGTAGGCAAGCGCAAGAAAATGTAATTTCAGGTCATTCCAAACGCGACTGGCGCATGAATATGTCAGACAAAGTCTGATTTCAGAACAAAAGCTACAAAACTCATTCATGAGCCAAATTCCGCAAGAATTGCGAAGCACGTGCAAATTCAATTGAGTACAGTCCTGATACTACAAATTTGAGCGTGCACGTTCTCTTCGCTATAGACCGGATGGGTGCACATATGATTCATTGGGCTCCGCTGCAATGAAGGAGTGATTTTATGAGGGTAAGTGGCAAAAAGATGCTTCTGTTACTCGTTGTTCTGGTTGGCTTGCTGTTTGCAATCGGTGGCGCTGTTGTCTGGTGGATGATGCAACAACCCATGTTCAAGCCGGGCACCGTTGCCCAGCGCACAGACCTGACACCCGTCGGCATCTTCGACGACTTCTGGGAAGTCGCACCAGATGTGAAGCTGAAACACTTCTCTACCGGTGAAGGCCGCAACATCCTCTTCATCCATGGTGGACCCGGCATTCCAACCATGGCAAGCGCTCCGGGTTTTGACCTGCTCTCTGATGAGTACCGCGTCAACTACTACGACCAGCGCGGTGTAGGCCGCTCCACACGCCCCTTCGACCGCTTCCCGGCAGAAGACAGCACATGGACAAAGATCCAGCTGCTGGAAAGCACCCTCGGCATCTCTCAGCAACTGGCGGATATTGAACGCATCCGCAAACTGCTGGGCGATGACAAGCTCATCCTCATGGGCCACTCCTACGGCGCCCTGCTCGCCTCCCTCTATGCCGCCGAGTTCCCTGAGAATGTCGACAAGCTCGTTTTGCTGAACCCGGCAGACCTGCTCGTCTTCCCCTCTGGCAACAAAGGCCTGTTTGAGAACGTTCGTGAGCTCCTGCCAGAGCGGGACCACAAAGCCTACGACAAATGGCAGCGCCGTTATCTGGATCTCGGTCAGGTCTTCAAAGAAGATGAAGCCAGCCTGCAACAACTGGATGCAGACTTCCTGCCATACTTCATCAAGGCCACAGGTGACACCATCAAAGGTGCCCCGCCAATCTCACAGGATCTCTTCGGCAGCTGGTACACCCGCGCTCAGTTCTTCGGCCTTGGCAGACGCCATGACTGGAGCAAACATATGGGCAACATCACCGCTGACACGCTGATCATCCATGGCGACAAAGACTTCCAGCCACTCGCAGTCTCTGAAATCTATGAGGACGCGATCCCAAACGCAAAGCTGGAACGCATAGAAGAAGCCGCCCACTTCCCGCACTTCAACAACCCAGATGAACTGGCCGGCAAGCTACGCCCGTTCCTAAACAAGTAACCACCACGACATGCATGCTCCCGGTCGATCTGGGAGCATGCTGCATTCCATTCGGCGCACGGCTTTTCGAGGCCTCTCCCGAAGACCACCGCCTCCCCACAGCAAAGCGCTCTACTCCCCCGCCTCAATCAGCTTGTCGCTATCTTCTGCTGTCAGGTCCAGCCCATAGGCCTCACGCATATTTGCGATAAAGGCCAGACAGTACATGATGCAAAAAGAACACCGCCGAAAAGCAGCACTCAAACCAACCTAGCGCATCGCAGAGTGAGGGGAATAACTTTTCGGGCAGCCAGCAAAATGGGCTGCCCGGCTACCGTGGGACTAGAAACCCCGAGCAACGCAGAAAAAACACATCCAACGCAAACGAACGCACAAAACAACGCAAAGCAGATATCCCCGCTTCAGATGCCCTCGCCTAAAGGTAGGGAACCAGAATATCTGAAAGCACAGAGCCCTTCGGATAGGCGTAGACGCTGCCCTGCTCATAAACGTAAGGCGCAACTTCAAGACCAGCCTCAGCGCAAATCAGCTGCCCAGCCAACACATCCCAGCTGTTCACGCAGCCATTGTAGGCACCATCCACCTGCCCCGTCGCTGCCTGGCACAACCCCCACGCCGCCGACCCGCAGATACGGATCTGGTGTTGCTCTGACACCAGCCGATTGACCTTGTTGAGGAAGTCGAGGTTATTCTCCTGCTTGTAGTTAAAGCACAGGTTCACCACCAGCTCATGGTCACAGGCCTGTCTGGGTCGCAATCTCTTGCCATCCTCAAACGCCCCTATCCCCCGCGCCGCATAAATCGTCCGGCGGTGAAAAGGTGCATGGACAACGGCAACCGCTGGTCCCTGCTCATCAACAAAAGCCATGGAAATACAAAAGTCTGGCCGCCCGTAAAGGTAATTGGTCGTGCCATCAATCGGGTCAATCACCCAGCACGGCGGTGTCAGCTCACCACCCGTTTCTTCCCCCTTAAAGCCATGCTCCGGGAAGGCTTCGCTTAACGCCTGCTTGATGCGCCGCTCAACTTCACAGTCCGCTTCACTCACGTAATCCAACAAGCCTTTGCTGCCAATCTGCAGCTTGTCGCGGTCATGAAAGACCTCAAGAGCATAAGCACCAGCCTCCTCTGCAATCATTCGGGCTGTGGTGAGTATCTCTTGCTGCATGTCGGGCACCTTCGCTGGTTATGACCGTCTGGTTGTGCCCTTAAGGTATTGAGCAGTTCATTCAAAAGAGCAACTTCGTATCAGGACTACCTTCAGCCTTAGCCGCTAGCCTTTATCAGGAGTAGAAATGAGCTGGACTGAAACCTGATGAACCGAGAACTGCCCCTGCTCTATGCGTGTCTTGCTCTGGCCGGAACCATTCCGTTTATCGCCGGAGCTATAGGTTTATCAGTAGGTTACTCGTTTCTCCCATTGGTTGGCGCAACTGTCATCGCAGTCAGTTTGTACGCCCTTGTCATCCTCTCCTTCATGGCGGGAAGCCAATGGGGTATGTTCTTCATCGCTCCTCACCCAAGGCGTGCATGGCTGCTGTTATGGAGCAACTTTGTCGCACTGTCCGGCTGGTGCCTGTTCCTGTTTACCGCTCCGATCATCTTCATTCTCGGACTTATCATCCTCTTCTCGGGCATGCTGTTTGTGGATTTCTATTTGCAAAATCTGGAAATCACATCGCGAAACTACCTCGGCGTGCGCATCACAGCCACCATCATCACGCTCATCGCACTGGGCGTCATCGCGCTCAATGTCTGAGGCTTATCCCCTCTCGACAACCTAAAACCCACCCACAAACGAAAAATGCCAGCAAGGTCTCCCTCACCGGCATCATAAAATCTAACTGTTTGGCAACGCTTACATATTGATAGAGCGCCACAGCATGGTTGACCGGTTCCCACTCCGGCAATACGCCAAAACAGGCCTAGGTGCTTCCGCAAGAAAATCAATCAATTCCTGACCAGCCTCAGCGAAATCTGTCCCCGGTCCAACCGGAATGTAAATGTGCTCCAGACCCTGCTCTTCAGCTGCTCCAGAAACCTCCAGATAAGTCGGCTGGTTCGGTGCTTCATCATCCGGTCGGTTACAGACGATAGACCGGAAACCCTGCTCACGTGCCTTCTCCATGTCCTCAGGATAGAGCTGCCCAGCAACCCAGTAATCCTCGGCAAGTTGACGCGCACGCAGCTGGCCACCACCGCCACCTGAAATTTTCTGAAGTAGATTAGAGAACATTGACTGGCACTTTCAAATAGGTTTGACCGGTTTCGTTTTCTGCCTCAGGCAAACGACCGGCTCTCATATTCACCTGAATGCTCGGCACAATCAGGTTAGGCACATCAAGCGTTGCATCCCGAGCTTCGCGCATTTCGACGAACTTTTCACGGCTAGTACTATTACCTACGTGAATGTTCTCTGCTTTCTCAGCAGCAACGGTTGTTTCAAACAAAATCTCACGCCCATTCGCACCATAGTCATGGCACATGAACAAACGCATTTCGTCAGGCAAACTCAACACCTTATGGATAGACGCATACAGCACGGACGCATCCCCACCCGGGAAGTCAGCGCGCGCAGTGCCGCTGTCCGGCATAAACAACGTATCCCCCACAAACGCCGCATCACCAATCACATGCACCATACACGCTGGCGTATGCCCCGGCGTATGCATCGCAAAGCACTTCAGATTCCCGATCTGATAGGTATCCCCGTCCTGAAACAGCTTGTCGAACTGGCTGCCATCGCGCGCAAACTCGGTACCTGCATTGAACACTTTACCAAACACGCCCTGAACAACTGTCACCTGCTCACCAATACCAATCTTGCCGCCCAGCTTCTGCTGAATATACGGCGCAGCAGACAGGTGGTCAGCATGCACATGGGTTTCGAGCAGCCATTCCAGCTTCAGATCATTTTCGCGGATGTACGCAATGGTTTCATCGGCATGCTCAAAGCTGATGCGCCCTGCCGGATAGTCGATATCCATCACACTGTCGATGACCGCACATGCCTTTGTTTCCGAGTCTGTCACCACATAAGTAATGGTGTTCGACACCGGATCAAAGAAATCCTTGATCTCCACTTTCTGATCCATCTGCACAGGATAGCTGCTCATAACCTTCTCCCACCTAAATCCGTGATTTATCAATGAAACACATGACAGATCAGGCCTCTTTCAATGCTCTTCGCATTGAGAGGCTGGCAACCAGTCTCGCGACCAGCATCCCCGCCGTCATGCACAAAACAAACACAATCGCCTGAGGCGACAGCAATGAAACTGAAACCAGTGCAGGCCCCGGACACAGACCGATTAATCCCCATCCCGCACCAAATGTAGCTGACCCAAAAATCAACCATTTATCGATCTGCTGAAACGTCGGAATCCGAAAGTCATCCGCCACAAACGGACGCGGTAGAAAGCGCGCCAGACGGAAAAACGGAAAGGCCACCAGAATGGCGCCGCCCATCACAAAGGCGAGACTTGGATCCCAATTTCCAAACACATCAAGGAAGTTTTGCACCTTCAAAGGATTGCTCATTCCCGCAACAACCAGCCCCGCCCCAAAGGTCAGGCCAGCTAAAAAACCAGCGATGATCCGTTGCATGTTATCCCCCCACCACGTGGCGAAGGACGAACACAACAGCAATGCCGACCGACATAAAGGTGATCGTCGCGGCCAGCGAACGAACAGACAGGCGCGACAAACCACAAACACCATGCCCACTCGTGCATCCGCTTCCAAACACCGAACCAAAGCCAACAAGAGCCCCCGCAATAGCGATCAGCGTCAGGTCTCCTGTAAACACCTGCTCAATCTCAAATCCCCCTGCCATCAGCAGCAGAGGCGCAAGAACGATCCCAACAACAAACGACAGTTGCCAGCCCTTCTCACCATGCACCCAGGCCGACTTGCCATTGGCAAGCGTACCTGTTTCAAACAAACGGCTATAAATACCGCTAATCCCCGCAATCCGCCCATTGGCGAGCAACAGGATGACAGTAGACAAGCCGATTAAAACGCCTCCGGCTAACGAGGCATATGGGGTAAACTCAGTCATATTTTATACTCGTTCTTTCCCCTGCAGAGGAAAGTTCGGTTGATGGAGAAACTAACCAGGGCATGCGCGATACCATGATCAAAATGTACGTTTTCTAATTTAGTTTTCTCTAATATATAAGTCGATTTTGGAGAGTCAAGTCACAACCGGCAGCAATTATGCCAATCGCCTAATACTCATCGCCAGTTGCGCAGATTGATCACCTCCCTTAGGCTTGCCGTATACGTAAAGAAACGACCCTAAATCGCTGTTGGGAGATGAATTTGGGAAAGCGTCGTTTCTGCTTGAAATACAAAGGGATGGATATGATTGACGAAGACCTGAAAGGTGAACTTGAGCTTTTTCGCGATAATGTAAAGCGGTTCATCGAAGCAGAGATTCTCCCGCACTACGACGAATGGGAGAAGGCAGATATCTTCCCGCGTGACATCTGGAACAAGATGGGCGAGCAAGGCCTGCTCTCTGTAGACACCCCGGAAGCATATGGCGGGTTCGGCACCAACTTCCTGTTCTCCATGGTCATCATTGAAGAGTTCACCCGCGCCAATTGTTCTGGTCTGGGCGTTTCTCTCAGCGTGCATTCCGACATTGTTGCCCCTTATATCCTCAATCACGGCAGTGAAGAGCAGAAGCAAAAGTACCTGCCAAAAATGGTAACAGGCGAGTGCGTCGGCGCCATCGCAATGACTGAACCTGCAGCAGGTTCTGACCTTCAGGGCATCCGCACAATTGCACGCAAAGACGGCGATGATTACATCATCAACGGCAGCAAAATCTTCATCACCAACGGCCAGCATGCAGATGTTGTGATCGTTGTTGCCCGCACCAATCTGGATGTCTCCGGCTCCAAGGGAACCAGCCTTTTCCTCGTTGAAGCTGACAATCCAGGCTTCAAACGCGGTCAGAACCTCGACAAGATCGGTCTGCATTCCTCAGACACATCTGAGCTCTTCTTCGAAGACCTTCGCGTCCCGGCCAGCGCTTGCCTCGGCAGAATGGATGCTGGCTTCCACATCATGATGAACGAGCTCCCACGCGAACGACTTACCCTCGCTGTTGGCGCTGTTGCAGGTGCCGAAGGCGTACTGGCAATGACGGCTGACTACGTCAAAGAACGTCAGGCCTTCGGTCGCCCGGTTGCTACCCTTCAGAACACCCGCTTCAAAATGGCAGAAATGGCAACCGACGTCCGCACCCACCGCGCATTCGTTGACGAATGCTGCCGCCTGTTCCTGGAAGGCAAGCTCGACAACACAACCGTCAGCATGGCTAAACTCGGCACAACAGAAATGCAGGGCCGCGTTGTAGACGGCTGCCTCCAGCTCCACGGCGGCTACGGTTACATGAGAGAATACGGCGTTTCCCGCGCCTTTGTAGACGCGCGCGTCCAGCGCATCTACGGCGGTACTTCAGAGATTATGAAGGAACTGATCAGCCGCGAAGTGCTGGCTTAAACGTCTTCAGGGGGAGGCTTTGGTCTCCCCTTTTGCTTATTGCACCAGCTTGTTGCGCACAACGCGCAGTTCATCAAACTGCATCACATCGTTTTCGGATGTCCAAAGATGCTTGCCTTCCCCTCTAAGGATGGTTCCAAGCTCAGGGCTGTAGGCATATTTGGTAACAATATCCTCACCCTCTGCGCTAACAGTTTCAAGCGTCACATCAAGCACATCGTAGGCGCAGCTGCCAACCTGCAGGCGGTCAGGCTCACCAACGGAAAACTTGTAGGGCACGTCTCTGCGTACAAGGTCTTCGTTCTCAAACACATCAATGGATGCTGCCCAGACCTTACCAACTTCCAGCGGAAAGAACTCAGCAAACGGTATATCTGGCACGTAAGTCCGATTAATGTGAGCCCCTCGTTCATAGGAAAGGAACAAACCCTTCTCATGAACATGTATCTGGTCACGCACCACCACATATCGCTCATTCAAATGCAGCTCTGTAACCTGT
This sequence comes from Pseudovibrio sp. Ad46, assembly GCF_001623065.1. Taxonomy (NCBI): domain Bacteria; kingdom Pseudomonadati; phylum Pseudomonadota; class Alphaproteobacteria; order Hyphomicrobiales; family Stappiaceae; genus Pseudovibrio; species Pseudovibrio sp. Ad46. The sequence continues at coordinate 411,875 of NZ_LMCG01000080.1, forward strand.
CCGTCCTTTTCAAGTCGAACAAACAAACGTACGGGAATACTGCTGTTTATGAGGACCATTCCGGTTTTCATCGTGTCTGCGGTTGGGCACACTTGTGCAACAGCCGCGCCACCAAAGAGTACGCTTCCCAGAAGTCCTAAAATTGTTTTGCTTATAACGCCGGAGCTTTGCATTGATCTATCATGTAGATTTATTCTTCTATTTATGGACGCTTATCTAGCAGCATTCTGAAAAAAGAGGATTGATATATACGTTATGCCCATTAGTCACTTTGAACTACGTATATCAACATAACACTTTGGTTAGTGCACTGATCTTACTGCTTAATTACAAACCAAGACGTTCAGTAATCCTCAATGCGTCGGTGTTGCGCTTTGACGCATGCAGCTTCAGGTAGGCTAAAATAGCGCTGATCCGGATACCGCGGTTCGCAATCCAGCGGTTTCTGTTGGATGGATGAGAAATACTGCGGTGGTGCAAAGCCACCGGCAACCATTGGTCATTCAGCACCGGCGCCCCCGAAGACCCCGGCAGAGTATCACTTGAGTAAGTTATGAAGTGGTCATGAACGCTCAGGATTTGGCTGTTGCGAAGAGAAAGGCTCTTCAACCCACCATTGGGATGATGAATGATTGAAACAGACTCACCTTTCACCGCCTTGCCAGATTGAGACAACAATTTCAAAGAACCGAAGTCAGAGAGTGATCTGGCCTCTTTATTCCCCTCTTCAACAGAGACAAAACTGAAATCCAGATTGTTACTCGCGCTGGTAAAGAAGATCTCATCCGTAATCGAGAACTCGGCAGACCGCCCAAGCGAAAAATCCTCATCCATCTCATATTGAAAGATAGCCGAGGCCTGCGCTGCTGATTGCCGCGACCGGATCACATGATTATTGGTCAGAAGCAGGTTCGGCCCAACCATAAAGCCAGACCCGGCCCCTGCCGGAATACGTCCACCCCGATAGAGCTGAACCTTACAGATAGACCGCGCAGCCGCGACCCCACGGCTGAGGTAGTTGATCGGGAAGATGTCAGAAACACCCATGATCCGCTCAAAGGCAGTGTCATCCCCCTCCGGGATCAAACTCTTGCGCATATGCAGGCGTTCCGGTTCATCCCAAACAGCATCACCAAACTCGCCTGTCCCACGTTCACCTGCCGAGCTGCAATCACATCTATCCTCACGCGAGTTCGCCATTATGAAATCTCACCTTATCCAACATCATCCTTCCTGAAGAAGACCAATCCAGACAGCTGCTGTGAGACCTCAGAGTTCATTCACCAAAAAACCAACTAAACACTCGCATTTTGGTCAGTGTCATTTTCTGCAAATCCAAAAAACTTTAGCTTACCCTCTTGAACAATCATAAATTGCAATTACATTAGAACTACATTTGTAATGCAAAGGTGCTACATGCCATCAAGATCCATTTCGCTAAGCGTGCGATTAACGCAAGAGGAATCGGAGCGCTTGGCCCGGTTGAACTTTCCGGAAGCCAAAACGCCAAGTGACAAAATCCGGGCACTCATAGCCGCACCGGAAAGCAGCTTCGCATCACTGGGCGATGGTACGCACACATTTGCGGCGCGGAAACTGGTAAAACCAGCAAGCGACATGCTCGACCAGAGTGATCGCCAGTCAGACGTTCTGCGGTTACTGACTGATCGCCTTCCGCTTCTTTTAGGGGAACTGGCTGGCAAAGCTGGCGAAACAGACCTGAAAGACGCAGAAGCAGCAGTTACAGAAGATTTTTTTGAGCTCATTGAGCTGGTGCTTCAGGCCGGATTGAGACGTAACCCACGCCTGCAAAACCCGGAACTCTTCAAAGAGCTTGTCGATGATATGCGCAGCTCCACCGAACTTTTGCGCAACCGTTTAAACTCGAAGTAATACTGGAGGACTCAATGTCTGAATCTCTTTTATCTCGCGTCGGTCGTCTGGTCTCCGGAACTGCCAACTCCATTGTAGATGCCGTCGAAAGCACTGCACCTGACATGGTGATGAAACAGGCCATTCGTGAACTCGACAACGCTGTTGAAGACGTCCGCGACGCTCTTGGCAAAGCAGCCGTCAAAAAGCACGTAGCAAGCCAGCGGCTCGCAGAGACCAACAAGTCTCACGAAGAACTCTCCGAGAAAACCGCCATTGCCCTGCGCGCTGGCGAGAAGGATCTGGCCCGCGCGGCTGTTGCCCGTCAGATGGATCTGGAAGCGCAAATTCCAGTCCTGGAAAAGACAATTGCCGACGCTGGTGATGAAGAACAGGAGCTCAACAACTCCATCCTCGCTCTTCAGGGCCGCAAGCGCGAAATGTCAGACCAACTGGACGCTTACATAACGCAGAAAAATGCTGCAACATCACAAAGCGCAACCGCAGATGGAGGCAGCGATCACAAGCTCAATACAGCCGTTGACAATGCCAACTCTGCATTTGATCGCGCAATGAAAGCGGCTACAGGAGTACCGGGTGTCGCGAACTCAGGAAGTATGGGTGACGATGCAAAGCTCGCAAAGCTGGATCAGATGACCCGCGACCACCGCGTAGAAGAGCGTCTTGCTGCGCTGGAAGCTGAACTGGAATAACAGCAACCGGCAATCATAGTGTTCATTGGGGGATGAATTGGCACAACTACTTTTTTCAAGCGAGACCTATCTCTTCACGCTCGCCATCTTCGTCATGCTCGCTCTGGCGCTGCTCGAAGTTGTCGGCATGGTATTCGGGCTATCTCTTTCCGGTCTGGTCGATGATGTATTGCCGGATCTGGATATCGATGCTGATGTCGATATGGATGCAGACGTCTCGGTAGACGCGGTTGGCCTTGGCCCCGTCGACGGGTTCCTGGCATGGCTGGCCGTGGGCAAGGTCCCGTTCATCGTCTTGCTGATCATCCTGCTTACCAGCTTCGGCATCATAGGTGTGCTGATACAGTACACCGCTGCATCTGTCATAGGCTCATCAATCCCCTTCTGGATGGCGCTCATCCCGACGGTGATTGTCAGCTTCTGGTTCACCGCCACAACTGGTCATGCCATTGGCCGCATCATGCCCAAGGAAGAGACAGACGCACGCTCACGAAACAATTTGGTGGGCGAAGTTGCAGTCCTGACACTTGGCAATGCGACCATGGCTTTGCAGGCAGAAGCCCGCGTTACGGATAATTTTGGCACACGACATTACGTGCAGGTCATTCCAGACCAGCCAGACATCACATTAATGCAGGGAGACGAAGTCTTGCTTGTCGGCTTAAAAGGCTCCCTTTTCACAGCAATTGCGAACCCACACAAAAATTTATCACCTCGCCCAGACACGCTTGCAGATTAATCTCTCAATTTGAGGCCCAATATGTTTACAGAAAATCAAAACTCCGCCTTGGAGTCAGCCACTGGACTGACTGAGATGCTCGTCCTGGCAGCCGTTGTCCTTATTGCCCTTCTCGCAATCGGCATTGTCTTCTCCCGCCTCTACACCCGCTCTTCAAAAGAAGTTGCGTTTGTACGGACTGGTTTTGGCGGTCAGAAAGTCATCATGAACGGCGGCGCAATCGTCTTGCCAGTCCTTCATGACATCATTCAAGTGAATATGAACACCTTGCGCCTTGAAGTGCGCAGAGCCGATGAAGCAGCCCTTATCACCCGAGACCGCATGCGCGTCGACGTGGTGGCCGAGTTCTACCTGCGTGCTCAGCCAACCATCGAATCCATTGCCAATGCCGCACAAACCCTCGGCACTCGTACCATGCGTCCGGAAGACCTGAAGCACCTCATTGAAGGCAAGTTCGTCGATGCTCTGCGCGCCGTGGCTGCTGAAATGGCAATGGAAGAACTGCACGAACAGCGCGTTTCCTTCGTTCAAAAGGTACAGGCAGCTGTCTCCGAAGATCTGCTGAAAAACGGCCTTGAGCTGGAATCAGTCTCCCTGACCGGCCTTGACCAGACTCGCATGGAATACTTCAATCCAAACAACGCATTTGATGCAGAAGGTCTGACCAAGCTCACGCAAGAAATTGAAGAGCGCCGCAGAAAGCGCAACGACATTGAGCAGGATACAGAAGTCCTGATCCGCCGCAAAAACCTCGAAGCTGAGCAGCAAAAGCTCGAAATCGCTCGTGAGGAAGAATACGCTTCACTGGAACAGCAGCGCGATCTGGAAATTCGCAAAGCCAAGCAGCAAGCATTGATTGCCACGGAACAGGCAGAACGTCGCCGTGATGCAGAGCAGGCAGATATCACCTCGAAGCTGGAAATCCGCCAGTCAGCAATCGCATCCGAGCGCCAGGTCAAAGAGCAGGAAATTCTCAAGGACCGCGCACTGGAAGAAACGCGCATTGAAAAAGAGAAGGTTCTTGAGCTGACCCAACAGGACCGCTCAATTGCAGTCTCCGAGAAGTCCAAAGCGCTTTCAACTGCCGATGCTGCAGCAAACGAAGCCCGCGCTATTGCGATCAAGGCAGAAGAACAGGTCATCACAGCACGTGAGATCGAAGTAGCCGAACGTCACAAGCAGGTCGATCTGGTTCAGGCAGCTCAGGATGCAGAACGCTCCGCAATCGCCGTTACAGTTGGTGCGGAAGCAGAAAAGCAAGCTGCGGAAGACCATGCAGAAGCTGTTCGTCTGAAAGCCGGCGGTGATGCGGATCAGATCCGTATTGCAGCAAACGCGGAAGCAGATGCTGTCACGACCCGTGCAGAAGCAGACAAGCTGCGCCTCGCGGTAGAAGCAGAAGGTCAGCGTATCCTAAACGAGGCATCCAACCTCCTATCACCTGAGCAGATCAATATGCAGGTCAAACTGGCTTTGATCGAAGCTCTGCCACAGGTCATCAGCGAGAGCGTGAAGCCAATGGAGAACATCGACGAGATCAAAATCCTTCAGGTCGATGGTCTGGGTGGTGCAGCACCAGCAGCCAACGGAACACCAGCAGAAGGGTCTGCCGGTCTATCCGATCAGTTGGTCAACTCAGCCCTGAGATACCGCTCTCAGGCCCCACTGGTCGACAGTCTCCTCGGAGAACTGGGCATCTCCGGCGTAACGCCAAATGAGATGGCACAGTCAGTCTCCAAAGAAACCGTATAAACCACAAAAGCCCCGCTCAAAAGCGGGGCTTTTTCATTCAAAACAAAACGCTTAAATACCCATCTGCCGACTGGCCAGATCCTTCATGATCTCTGAAGAACCGCCACCAATCGTCATCACCTTGGTCTCACGGTAAATGCGCTCAACCTTGGTTCCGCGCATGTAACCTGCACCACCAAGCACCTGAAGGCACTCATTAGCCACATATTCCAGCGTACTAGTAGCAAGGTTCTTCGCCATGCAGATCTCGGTGATCGGGCTTTCTCCCAGCTGCAACCGCTGCGCCAGCTCTTCCAGCACAGCCCGAACTCCCTGCATCTTCATCGCCATATCAACAAATTTGTGTCGAATAACCTGACGATAAATGAGCGGCTTGCCGAACGTCTCGCGCTGCTTCGCCCAGTCAAGCGCCTCTTCAAAAACACCCAGCATGTGCCCATAACAGGCAGAAGCAAGGAACAGGCGCTCGTTGTTGAAATTCATCATGATGCCCATGAACCCGGCATTTTCGCCGCCGATCAGGTTTTCGACAGGCACCTTCACATTGTCAAAATGCAGCGTAGCAGTGTCAGAGGCCCACCATCCCATCTTGTGCAACGGCGTCTGAGTAAAGCCCTCCATACCCTTTTCAACCAGCATCAGCGAAATACCGCCCATGCCCGTATCACCCGTCCGCACAGCAACCGTATAGTAGTCTGCACGCATACCGGAGGTGATGAAGGTCTTCTCACCATTCAGGACGTAATGACCATTCTCACGGCGGGCAACCGTCTTCAGGTTCTGCACATCTGATCCACCACCCGGCTCAGTAATCGCAAGCGCCGAAATCTTCTCGCCTGCCAAAACTGACGGGATCACCCGTGCCTTCAACTCATCAGACCCAAGGTGCGCAATTGGCGGCGTGCCAATGGTGTGGCTCATCAAGCCTGCATTGATGCCTCCACTCCCCGCACGTCCAAGCTCAACGGCGGAGAGATAAGACAACGGATAATCGATACCCGTCCCGCCATACTCCTCAGGAAACATGATGCCGAGCAGCCCAACATCCGCCGCCTTTTTGTAAAGCTCACGAGGAAACTCGTTGGCTTCATCCCATTGGGCGACATAAGGAGTGATCTCCTTGGCAATGAAACGGGAAAGCACATCACGAAAAGCCTCATGCTCCTCGTTGAACATGGTGGACTTGCGCTTCAATCCGAAGTCAGGAAGACTCAAACTCATCATATTCTCCTCCGCAAAACCTGCGGGTCATTCACAAAATCATTGGCACAAAATCACTGGCAGAAGATCTCAGGCGGTCTCTTCTTCCAGACGAACCAGCACATCGCGGCTGTTCACTTGTGCACCTTCCTGCGTCCCAAGTTCAGCAACAACACCATCACGCGGTGCCGTCAGCTCGTGCTGCATCTTCATCGCTTCCAGAACCAGCAGCACATCTCCTTTGGAGACTTGCGCACCTTGCTCTGTCTTCAAAGCAACAACAGCACCCGGCATCGGGGCAATAATCGAGCTGGAAGCAGCCGAATTGTCTTCTCTCTTGGAGCTGAAACTCTGCTCTTCGAAGAACTGCGTCTGCCCCTCCAACGAGATCCAAAGCCCACCTTCAGGCGCTTCACTCACAAAGGCAGAGCGACGAACGCCGTCCGCTTCAAAAACAATGTTGCCGCGATCTTCACCTGTAAGAACCCGCAGGTCTTCCCGCGCAGAGACTTGCTCACCATCCAGCTTGATCATTACGGGCAGAGGTGTCGCTGTCGTCCAGCGGTTTTGACCTTTGCTTCGCGCAAACAGGCAAACGGCAAGATCCCGCATAAGCTCTCGCGCTGCATCAGCCGCAACAGAGCCAAGTTCACGATCATTAAGGAACGCCGTCGTCGCCTTGCCAGCTGCAAACACATCATCCTGCAACACACTCTTCAGGAAGGAGCCATTGTGAACCAGCCCTTGCAGAACCAACTCATCCAGCCCGCGCAGCAGCTTACGCCGTGCTTCATCCCGATCACTGCCATGCGCAATCAGCTTGGCAATCATTGGATCGTAGTAGGATGAAATCTCGCTCCCCTGCTCAATGGCACTATCAACGCGCACGGAAAGGTCATTGCCATTCCACGCCAACACCGTTCCAGTTTGCGGCAGAAAACCAGCGTCCGCATCCTCTGCATAGAGACGCAACTCCATGGCATGGCCACTGAAGGAAATATCCTCTTGGCTCAGCGGTAAAGGCTTTCCGGCAGCAACATCCAGCTGCCAGGCAACCAGATCCTGCCCGGTAATTTCCTCCGTCACCGGATGCTCCACCTGCAGGCGGGTATTCATCTCCATGAAGTAGAAACTGCCATCTTCCACCAGCAAAAACTCAACGGTTCCTGCGCCGCGATAACCAATGGCCCGCGCCGCATCAACAGCAGCCTGCCCCATCGCCGCACGGATTTTCGGCGTAACCGATGGTCCCGGCGCTTCCTCAATCACCTTCTGGTGGCGACGCTGCACAGAACAGTCCCGCTCCCCCAGATGCACCACGCTGCCATGATTATCAGCAAACACCTGAATCTCGACGTGACGCGGATTGATCACCGCCTTTTCAAGAATGAGCTCGCCATTGCCAAAAGCATTTTCAGCTTCAGATGCAGCCGCCGCCAGCTTGTCTTCAAGCCCACTCAGGTCTTCAACCAAGCGCAGGCCGCGCCCGCCGCCACCAGCAGACGCCTTGATCATCAACGGCACGCCAATACGCGCTGCTTCTGCAGCCAATGTCTCCGTAGACTGATCCGCACCAGAATATCCCGGCACACACGGCACGCCCGCCTCAATCATCCGCAGTTTGGAAAGCCGCTTGGAGCCCATCAACTCAATCGCTTCCGCAGGCGGACCAATGAACACCAGTCCCGCATCTGCACAAGCGCGCGCAAACTCCGCGTTTTCTGCCAGAAACCCATATCCCGGATGAACAGCCTGTGCGCCGGTTTTACGGGCAGCTTCCAATATAGCTTCAATATTCAGGTAGGAGTCTGCTGGTGTTGCCCCGCCAATACACGCTGCAATATCAGCGTCTTCAACATGAGGAGCCGTTGCATCAGCCTCGGAATAAACAGCAATACTCCGATAGCCCTTTTGCCGCGCAGTGCGGAACACTCGGCGAGCAATCTCCCCCCGATTGGCGACCAGGACACTATCAAACATCGAAAATTCCCTTCACAGTGCCAAAACTTCTCGCATCAGAAAACAGCTTATTCAGCTGCTTCCTTCTGCATTGCACGGTTCTTCTTTGGGTTTGGCAACGTATTATCCAGCTTACAAATGATGGAGAGCATCACTTCATCAGCACCGCCACCAATGGACGTCAGGCGGCTATCCCGCAGGAACTGGCTCACAGGGCTGTCCCACATGTAACCCATGCCACCCCAGAACTGCAGACAGGAGTCCGCAAGCTCACGAGACAAACGACCAGCCTTCAGCTTCGCCATGGAAGCAAGACGTGTCACATTCTCACCGCGCACCATGGCTTCAACACACTTTTCAGAAAGCGCGCGCAGCAGCTCTACTTCAGTGCGCAGTTCTGACAAGCGGAAGTGAACCACCTGGAAGTCCAGAACACTCTGATTGAACGCAGCACGCTCACGGCAGTAATCTTCGGTCAGCTGAATAATGCGGTCCATGCCATCAACAAGCGATAAGGCACACCACAGGCGCTCCTCCTGGAACTGCAGCATCTGGTACATAAAGCCAGCGCCCTCGGTCCCAATCAGATTGCGCTGAGGAACACGCACGTCATCAAAGAAGATCTGCGCCGTATCAGAAGAGCGCTGACCAAGCTTGTTCAGACGATCCGACTTGGTGATACCAGCACTGTCCATCGGCACGACAATCAGCGATTTGTTCTGGTGCTTATGTCCGTCACTGGTGTTCACCAGCATGCACATGTAATCCGCTTGAGTGGAGTTGGTGATCCACATCTTGGAACCGTTGATGATGTAGTCATCACCATCTTTCACGGCGTTACTCTTGATGTTCGCCACATCAGACCCGGCATGGGCTTCAGAAACGCCAACGCAGGCCACCATGTCACCGGCAATCGCAGGGGCTAGATAATCCCGGCGCAGCTCATCAGATCCAAAACGTGAAAGAGCCGGGGTCGCCATGTCGGTTTGCACGCCAATCGCCATGGGCACACCACCACAGGCACACGCGCCCAGCGCTTCAATGGTCATGGCCTGATAGGAGTAATCAAGGCCCATCCCGCCATACTCTTCTGGCTTGTTGACACCAAGAAAACCGAGATCACCCATTTTCTTGAAAAGTTCATGAGCCGGGAAGATACCTGCCTCTTCCCATTCCTGCACATGCGGGTTGATTTCGGCCTCGACGAACTTGACCACCGCACTTTTCATTTTCCGATGTTCTTCAGTATATTCCATCGTGAAACCCTCATGTTGAACTGTACTCAAAGAGCCGAATGGCGCTGCTCTGCCTAGCCGCGCGCGACCCCGAATGCTGTTGGATTAAGCTGACGTTTCCTGGCATCTGCACAAACAGATAGGGCCAATGAGACAACGCGGCGCGTGTCTCTTGGATCAATGATCCCATCATCCCAAAGCCGCGCCGTCGCAAACAGCGCTGTGGTCTCTGGCGACATCTGGTCAACGATCTTCTGCGCCATCTGGTCAGTCATGCCATCTGGAATCTCTTGTCCCATCTTCGCAAACTTCTCTTCAGTGATGATCTTCATCACCGTCGCCGCCTGCTCAGGTCCCATCACACCAACTTTGGCGGAGGGCCATGAGAAGATGAAATCAGGATCAAACCCACGGCCACACATGCCGTAGTTACCAGCACCCCAGGCACCACCAACAACAATGGTCACTTTAGGAACTGTGGCATTGGCAACCGCCTGGATCATCTTGGACCCATGCTTGACGATCCCGCCTGTCTCCGCATCCCGGCCAACCAGATAACCCGTAGTGTTCATCAGGAAGAGCAGCGGCGTATTGCTCTGGCAACACAGCTGAATAAACTGAGCCGCCTTCACCGCGCCCTGCGGATCAATCGGACCGTTATTGCCTAAGATACCAACCGTCTGCCCATCAATGCGAGCATGACCACAAACCGTGGCTCCACCAAATTCCTTCTTGAAATCAAGGAAGTCAGAGCCGTCCGTGATGCGAGCAATAATCTCGCGCACATCATACGGTTTCTTGGCATCCTCAGGCACGATGCCCAGCAGATCCGTGGCATCATAAAAAGGCTGTTTGCCACCTTCCGCCTCGACCGGCGCATCCCAAGGCAGATGGTCAACAATCTCACGCGCGGTCTCGACGCCGTGCGCATCATCCTCTGCCAAGTATTCCGCTGTGCCAGCTGTGTTGTAATGCAGCTCCGCACCGCCCAGCTCTTCATCTGTCGCAATCTCACCCGTTGCCGCTTTCAGCAGCGGCGGACCGGCCAGAAAGATCTTCGACTTGCCGCGCACCACAACAGTGTAGTCCGACAGCCCCGGCATATACGCACCACCAGCCGTCGAGGACCCATGCACCACCGTCACCTGCGGAATGCCTGCCGCAGACATACGCGCTTGATTGGCAAACGCCCGACCGCCCTCAACAAACAGCTCGGACTGATACATGAGGTTTGCGCCAGCACTTTCCGTCAGCGCAACAATCGGCAGTTTCTGCTTTTTAGCGATTTCCTGCAGGCGAAGCGTCTTCTTCAGGCCCATCGGAGAGATAGAGCCACCTTTGATCGCAGAGTCCGTCGCCACCACAAGACAGCGTTTGCCAGCAACATAACCGATACCGGCAATCGAGCCGCCGCCAGCAACATTCTTCTTGCCGTCATCGTCATGCATCTTCAGGCCAGCCAGCGTGGAGATTTCCATAAACGGAGATCCACGATCCAGCAGCAGGCTCACACGATCCCGCGGCAACAACTGACCACGCTTTTCAAACTTCCCGCGCTTGCTCTCGGAGTTCTCCCGAACCTTTGCCTCATACCCACGGAACTCCTCAATGAGAGCTTCCATGAAGGCCTTGTTCTGAGCAAACGCAGCGCTGCCTCTATCGACTGAGGAGGTTAACTTGGGCATTTGTCTTTCTCCCAAGCTTTAAGGGCCCTAGGCTTCTCATAGCGATGAAACCCTTGGTATTCCTTCATATTCGCATTGTCGCCAACCGGCATCAGGTTGGTCCAGAGCGGCGCTCCACCATCCACGCCAATACACTGTCCAGTCATGAACGCAGCTCCCGGAGAAAGCAGGAAGTTCACCAGTGAGGCAACCTCAGCTTCCGTGCCCAGACGACGCGCAAGATTGTTGTCCGCCATCCGCGCAAACATGGTTTTGATGAAGTTTTCGTCGTAGGTGTCAAAGCCGGAAGACGCGATCCAACCCGGCGCAACCGCATTCACCCGCACACCTGCTTCGGCCCATTCAACGGCCAGCGTCATGGTCAGGTTCTGCATACCGGCTCGTGCCACACCAGAGTGCGCCATACCCGGCATACCGCGCCACATGTCTGCAACGATGTTGACAATGGCACCACCTTTGCTCTTGCGCATACCCTGATTGTAAACCTCACGCGCCATCAAAAAGCCGCCAGTGACGTTGGTCTCGACAACCGCGTCAAAGCCCTTCTTCTTGATTGACGCCGCAGGGCTTGGGTACTGCCCGCCCGCATTGTTCACGAGGCCATGGATCACACCACGCTCCGCAACAATCTTGGCGACGGTTTCACCAACAGCGTCTTCATTGCGAATGTCCAGCGAGTGCGTAGAAACCTCGCCGCCATCCTCACGAATTTCATCAGCCACCGCATCAAGCTTTGCCTGCTTGCGGCCAAGGAGAACGGTATGGGCACCCAACGCTGCAAGTTCGTGGGCGATACAGCGACCAATGCCACTGCCTCCCCCAGTCACAATCATTGTTTGTCCATCAAACAACCCATCTCGCAGGACTGATGCGTAACGGGACGGTTCATTGCTCATTCCAAATTCTCCCTGCCACTCACGCGGCTTATTCAAACAGAGGCCCTCGCCTCAAAATTCCCGGTTTGGGGTGACCGCGTCACCCCAAACCATTGTCAGTCTTTCAGGCCGGCGCACCAGCCGCAGCACCGCATTCATCTTCCCAAACCACCGGACGATCAGGCATACCTTGCACCACCTCTTGGTAGCGATCTTCAAGGCGTGTTCTTTTGATCTTCATGGTCGGGGTGAGATAACCATTCTCAATGGTCCACATGTCGTTTGCGACAATGATGGAGCTTAGTTTCAAATGGCTTTCAACGGCACTGTTAATGCTGTGATAGGTCTCTTCAAGGCTGGTACGCACCTCTTCGCGCGACAGACCATGGGTCATCTCGCTGGAGAGGAACACCACCGCCGCAGGCTGTGCCAAATCGGACCCCATCACGCAGGCTTGCTCAACATATGTGTTGTCAAACAGCATGGCCTCAATCGGCACCGGCGCAATGTACTTGCCCTTGGAGGATTTGAAGATTTCCTTCACACGGCCCGTAATACGCAAGAACCCATCTGCATCCTGCTCAACCTTGTCACCAGTATGGAACCAGCCATTTTCAATGGTTTCAGCAGTCAGCTCAGGATCCTTGTAGTATCCCTTGGTCACAGCGTCCCCGCGAATGAGAAGTTCACCTTCATCGGTGATCTTGATCTCAAGCCCTGCAAGCGGCGTACCGATTGTGCCGACCTTATCCACACGGAATGGGAAGTGAGAGGACGCAAGACCTGCAGTCTCGGTCATGCCCCATCCCTCAGTAATGTTGATGCCCAGCTTCTGGTACCATTCCAGAACAGCCTTGGAGATTGGTGCTGAACCACTCCCGATGAGCTTTGCGTTGGTCAGGCCAAGCTGTCCGCGGATTTTCCGCTTCACATACCAGCTCAGGATCGGAATGCTCAAAAGCCTGTCCAGCTTCTTCTGCGGGACCTTGGCAAGGATACTGGACTGAAACTTCATCCAGAGACGCGGAACAGAAATGAACATGGTCACTTCAGCTGCCCGTAAATCCTCCGCAAAGGTATCCAGAGACTCCACAAAGCTCACGACCACACCTGCATAAAGGCTCACATGCTCAATAAGAGCACGCTCGGTGATATGCGCCAGCGGAAGATAGGAGATCAGGCGTTCTTCACGGCCCAGTTCCAAAGACTGGGTTGGAGACCATGCGCCATAGGCAATATTGCGCCAGGTGACTTCCACCCCCTTCGGGTTCCCGGTGGAGCCAGAGGTGTAAACAATGGAAAACAGCTCATCCAGCTCTGGCTTGGCCAGCTTATCTTCTGGCAACGGATCATTCGTTTTGACCAGCTCCGTCCAGCTGTGCTCACAATCTATCGTGTTATAGGGAAGCGCGATCTTGACCACGCCCTCAGGAATACCTTGCTGGCTCGGCGCAAAGTCATCCAGCTTGCCCATAAACAGCGCTTTGATATCTGCATGATTGATGATGTAGCTGATCGTGTCCGCTGAGGCGGTGTAATAAATTGGTGTCGAGATATAACCAGCGGCCTGAATTGCAAAGTCAGCCAAAAACCATTCAGCGCAGTTCTTGGAGAGAATACCAATCCGGTCTCCCGGCTGGAAACCCATTGACTGGAGCGCAGCAGCCACACGCCGGACGGTGTCGTAACACTCCTTCCAGGTGAATTCTATGAACTGCCGGTTCACGGGTTGTCGCAGATAAACCGAGTTTGGTTTATCTGTGGCCCATTTTTGCAGCATTTCAATTGGCAGTGCGTACTGTGTACCCATGTTCCCTCCTCTGATGTGTTGGTTCAGCCTCCCCGCTGGTTCCAACACTATCGTTATTGCGCGATAGACTTCGGCATTATAGTCAGCTCATACGTATATGAGCATACCCTGCATTTCTTCTTCCTTCACCGCATTCGAACATCTGTTATCGGGTAAACGCATACCCCAGAATTTAAGGGGTCACCTAAGGAGCCCAGGAAGGTTTGCGTTTTTGTAAAAACGACTTCACACCTTCCTGTCCCTCTTCCCCAACGATAGCTCTTGCAAAATGAGCAGCCGCGCTGTGGCGCAACTCTTCCTGTTCAAGGAAAAGCGTCTCCTCAACCACCTGTTTGGTGGCCGCAACAGCATCTGGCGCACAAGCCAGAACTTGCTGTTTCAGGTCCGCTTCTGCTATCTCAAGCGCTGCCTGATCTGCAACAGCTTCATCGACCAGACCGATATCAAAGGCCTCGACACCGGTCAATTTGCTCCCCAACACGAGCATTTTCTTGGCTTTCTGGTAGCCCAGACGTTTGGTCACGTACTGAGCAATCTGAGCAGGCGGCAAGCCAATCCGCGTCTCAGTAAAAGCAAATTTGGCGTCTTGCGTTGCGACCACAAAGTCGCAGGCACTGGCCATACCAAGGCCACCAGCCATGGCGGCCCCCTCCACCAAAGCAATGGTCACTTGCGGCTGATTGGCGATCATTCCAAAAAACGCTGCAGCTTCCAGACTGATCTTTTGCGCAATCGCCTCGGCCTCATCACCACCAGCCATAATCTGCTGGAAGGACTTCAGATCACCACCAGCACAGAACACACCGCCAGCACCAGTGAACGTGATGCCACGCACGCTGCGATCGTCCTGCACATCCCGCAGAACTCTGGAGATTTCAGCAATCACCTCGCCTGTCAGCGGATTGCGCTTCTCGGGCTGGTTCAAAGTGATGGTCATCCAACCATCTTTTTGAGCCACAAGAACGGCAGAAGTTGTTGAAGCATCACTCATCACATCACCTCCTGCGCAATGGACTGCGGAACCGGAACACTCTGTGTCAGCAAGATCTGGCTGTACGCCTTTGCTTGCGGGTCCAACCGCAAGCTGGCAATGCCACCGCCGCCAAGCACATCATCAATCAGGAAATTCAGCGCATGACAGCCCGGCAGGTAGAAACGAGCCACCTTGCCCGGATTGAAATGCGCAAAGGTCTTGGCAACAGCCTCTTCACTCAGCGCCGCCGCAATCCACGGCAACCACTCCGCTTTCCGCGCAATCACGCCAATGTTCGCTTTATCGCCTTTGTCACCGCTACGCGCATAAGCCAGCTTGATCAGCGGAACCTCAACCATCGCCTCATCAGTCCCAGCCATATCAGGAACCTCAGCACCCTCAACAGCCGCTGCCACACCTGTCGCAATCACAGGCTCAAACGGAACAGGCGCTCCTTCCAGAGAAACCTGAGGCGAAACCGCCGACTGCTCAACAAGGAACGAGAACAACCGCACAACAGGCGACGGCTTAGGCCGGCCACCGTTAAACGTTGTCATCCCCGGAGCAACCGAAAGGCCCAATCCAGTCAGCTCACGCAACAACAAACCAGCAGCACGCTGGTCCATGTGCCGCGCGGCAATCTTCAGGACAACCTCTTCATAGGTGCCCCGGCTCACAGAAGCTGCGCCAACCTGAGATCCTGCCCCCACGATCTCAACGGAAACCTCTTGATAGCCGGGCGCACCAAGCTTTTTCATCACCGTCTCGGCACGGCCAAGAGCAAGGTCCGCAAACGCCTGCGCCTTCTCGCCAGCATCAAAGCCCACGTATGGGATCATCAACCCAATACGGAACCCATCCGCCCAGGTTGCTGAAACCTTCAGACTCTCAGGCGCTGAACGCCCTTTCGCACCAGAAACATGCACGCAATCAGCTGCTTTCGCCTCAACCGTCACCCGCGAAAAATCACAGGTCACATCAGGCAGCAAATAAGCTTGCGGATCACCAATCTCATAGACCAGCTGCTCAGCAACCGTACCAACACTCACAAGCCCGCCACTGCCTTCTGGCTTGCTCAAATCACAGCTGCCATCTTCATAAACTGTCGCAATTGGATAACCGATCTTCTTCACATCCGGCACATCCCGCCAGTCCGTAAAGTTGCCGCCAGTAACCTGCGTCCCGCACTCCAGCAGATGCCCGACAAGGCTCCCTGCGGAAAGGCGATCATAATCCGCCCAGTCCCAGCCAAAGGCATGTGCGCATGCAGCAAGGGTCAACGCACTGTCCGCACATCGGCCTGTAATGACGATATCGGCACCAGCATCCAGAGCAGCAACAACAGGCTGTGCACCTAGATAGGCATTGATGGAGGCAACCTTCTCTGACTTAGGAAAGGCCTCATGAGAGAACATCTCTGTCACACCAGCGGCCTGATACGTCCCGGCCTCCGCTAACAAATCATCACCAGTGACAACCGCAACCTTCAGATCCAGCTTCTGCGCAGCAATCAGTTCACGGATCTTGGAGGCACAACTCTCAGGATTAACACCACCAGCATTGCTGAGAATTTTCGTCTTGGATTCGGCAATAGCCTTCAGGTTCAAGCCAAGCACCTGCTCAACAAAATCCGTCGCATATCCAAGATCAGGAGACTTCTGACGCGCCCTTGCCATGATGGAAAGAGTGATCTCTGCCAGATAGTCGTAAACAATGTAATCGAGCCCTCCAGCGCGCAACAACTGCCCGGTTGACGCACTAGAGTCACCCCAAAAGCCGCAAGCCCCCCCAATGCGAATTGGCTGCTTACGTTTACTAGAGTTTTGATTTTCCGTGGTTTTCATGGTCATTTTAACGGAAACCTCTTTTACATACCAAACGTACGGTATATACTAGTTCCCAATACGTCAAGTGTTTCAGAGAAAACCCCTTCCTAAGGCTAAGGTTGATCATGGTAAGCAAGTTAGACAAGAAGAAGCAGCGCGGTGAAAACACACGCAAAGCCCTCATTAAGTCGACCATCGATTGCCTCGACCGGCTCGGCTATGCAGAAACCTCGATCAATCGCGTGCTGGAAGGCGTTGATGTCAGTCGCGGTGCCCTGATGCACCACTTCCCCTCCAAGGAAGATCTGGTGATTGGAACGGTCGACTTTCTGCTCTCAAGAATTCTGCGCCACTACCAACAGGAAAGCCCAAACTCTTTCCCCTTCGCGCAGGTAACGCATTCTGGTAACGGGACACTCGCCGACGCACTCGTAACCTATTGGAAAAACATCATCGACACACCAGAGGGGCGCGCCTTCTCTGAGATCATCATGGCAACCCGCACGGACAAGGCATTGTCCCTGCGCATCTCTCCCAAACTGGAAGACTGGAACGAGCAGCTCAACCAGTTCTTTCTGCCACCGGGTTTAGATAAAGAGGCCATTGAAGACGTAACTCTAACCCTCCTCATCTGGCGCTCTTTCATCCGTGGCATGATTTTCCAGCAGGAGTTCCACAGCGACCCGGATTACATCGAAAAAATCATCCGCAAATTCGCTATGATCATGGAACCGCATCTGAAGCTGGCTCAAACGCAGAGCGGCACATAACAAATGAGAGCCAGATCGCTGACCTTGGCCGCCAGACAAATGCTCTTGGCAACTTGACCCAAATGCCCTCATTTCCATTAAGTTCTGCCTAGTGATACTGCCAAGTCCCACGGGGCTTTAATCCTTTAAGGCACTGCAAAGGCATATGATCTGCGCTGGTAGAACGCGCGCGCGCTGGATCAGGGAGCCTTTTGACCGATGGACGAGGCATCAAACACACCACAACCCAATACCACCTCCCCTACGGAGCAGGATCCGGTCTGCGGCATGTCCGTAACAGTCACAGCCGACACCCTCTCAGCTGATTTTTCAGGAAAGCCCTACCACTTCTGCTCCGACAAATGCTTCAATAAGTTCGACAGCGATCCCTATTATTACGCCTCGGGTAACAGCAGAAAGCAGCAGGACACACAGGCGCAGGATATCGATTACACCTGCCCCATGCATCCGGAGATCGTCAAGAAAGGCCCCGGCGAATGCCCTATCTGTGGCATGGCACTGGAGCCAGTGACAGTCACCAGCAATGACGAACCCAGCCACGAACTGGTCGACTTCACCAGACGCTTCTGGCTCAGCGCAATCCTCTCAGTTCCCCTGCTCGCCATCACCATGGGCCCCTTCATCGGCCTCCCGTTCCGCGAATGGATCGGAGAACCCACAGCCATCTATGTTGAATTTGTCCTCGCAACACCTGTTGTTCTGTGGGCAGGCACTCCATTGTTCGAGCGCGGCGTCAAATCCATCACCACATGGAACCTCAACATGTGGACGCTCATCACCCTGGGCGTCGGTGCCGCCTATCTTTACTCTCTGGTGGCAACATTCCTGCCCGGCCTGTTCCCCCCAAGCATCCGCGCTGCCACAGGCCATCCTCCGGTCTATTACGAGGCCTCGGCTGTCATCTTGGCGCTGATCTTTATGGGTCAGGTGCTGGAAATGCGAGCCCGCGAGCGCACAGGTGACGCCATCCGCGCCCTGCTTGACCTTGCCCCCAAAACCGCACGCCGTGTGCTGGGTGACGGCACAGAATATGACGCCCCCCTCGAGAACATCATGACGGGCGACAAGCTCCGTGTCCGCCCTGGAGAGGCAGTCCCTGTCGATTCTCGCGTCGTCGATGGTCAATCCTATCTGGATGAAAGCATGATCACCGGCGAACCCATCGCCCTTGAGAAAAACGTCGGAGACACGGTCACAGGTGGAACACTCAACAAAAACGGAACGCTGATCATTGAGGCAACAAACGTCGGCACAGACACCATGCTCTCCAAAATCGTCACCATGGTCTCCTCTGCCCAACGCTCACGCGCGCCCATTCAGGGCATGGCAGATAAAGTCTCGTCTTACTTCGTCCCAACCGTGGTCAGCATCTCCATTCTCTCATTCTTCATCTGGTTGCTCATCGGCCCGGCGCCATCCCTGTCTTACGCCGTCATCGTCGCCGTATCGGTGCTCATCATCGCCTGCCCGTGCGCCCTCGGCCTTGCCACGCCCATGTCCATCATGACTGCCAGTGGCCGGGGTGCACAGGCAGGCGTGCTCATCAAAGATGCCACCGCACTGGAGCTCATGTCCAAAGTCGATACGCTCATTGTCGACAAAACAGGAACCATCACAGAAGGCAAACCGACCGTCACCTCAATCCAGTCTTTCTCTGAGGGTTACACCGAGGACCAACTCCTCCACATCGCGGCCTCCATCGAAAAAGGCTCCGAGCACCCGCTGGCAGAAGCAATCGTCCATGCTGCCTCAGCCAGAAAAATGTCGCTGTCCAACTCCGATGATTTTGAGGCCCACACCGGAAAAGGCGTCAGTGCGAAAGTAGAGGGCAAGCGCTACGCCATCGGCAACCCGGTCGTCTTCAACCTCACCGATAAGATCTCTGAGGATATGAAGCAAAAGCACCAAGCTTTGAGTGCTGCAGGCAACACCAGCATCTATATGTCAAATGAGCAAGACATCATCGGCTTGATCGCCATCTCCGACCCGATCAAAGAAAACGCAGCCGAGGCCATCCAGCAACTGCATGAGGCCGGTATCAAAGTCGTCATGGCAACCGGAGACAATGCCTTAACAGCCAAAGCCGTCGCCAACTCTGTCGGTATTGATGAGTTCAAGGCAGAAGCCTTGCCAGAAGACAAGAAGACACTGGTCGATCAGCTCCATGCATCCGGAGCAATGGTTGCCATGGCAGGCGACGGCGTCAACGACGCACCCGCCCTTGCTTCTGCCGATGTAGGGCTGGCAATGGGAACGGGCGCAGACGTCGCTGTTGAAAGCGCGGGCATCACATTGCTGAATGGCGATCTCACAGGCATTGTGCGTGCCCGCAAGCTCGCCATCGGGTCGTTGCGCAACATCCGCCAGAACCTGTTTCTGGCGTTCGTCTACAACTCCGCAGGTGTCCCCATCGCAGCAGGCATTCTCTACCCCTTCACCGGAGCGCTGCTCTCACCCATGATTGCAGCGCTGGCCATGAGCCTGTCATCCTTCTGCGTGGTGATGAACTCCTTGCGTCTAAAAAACCTGAAGCTCTAATCCGCTACAGTCAGGATTTCAGAAAGAGGCTTCTTCAGCTTCGCCACAGCAGGCACCTTGGCATCTTCAGCCGGGTGGCCAACTGCAATGATCATGATTGGCTTTTCAGAGTCAGGGCGATCCAGCATGCCATTCAAAAATTTCATCGGGTTGGGCGTATGGGTCAGCGAAACCAGCCCTGCATGGTGCAGCGCCGTCAGCAGAAAACCGCAAGCAATGCCAGTGCTTTCAGGCACATAGTAGTTTTTGTAGCGCGTCCCGTCTTCAAACTGCCCCCAACGCTGTGCAAACACAACAATCAGCCACGGCGCGTCTTCCAAGTGGGGCTTGTCGTCATTAGTGCCAATTGGCTCAAGCGCTTTGATCCACTCATCACCCGCACCGCCGTCATAAAACCGGCGCTCTTCTTCCTCCGCACCATCCCGAATACGCTTCTTAAACTCAGGTTGAGAGATCGCCACGAAATGCCAGGGCTGATGGTTCGCACCAGAAGGAGCCGTACCAGCCGTGCGAATGCACTCTTCAATAACCTCTCGGGCAACAGGACGATTTGAAAAATCCCGAACCGTATGGCGACGCTTCATCTTGTCATAAAAGCCTTTCACAGCTTCAAGCATCTGCTCATCGCTCAGGTCCAGACGATCCGGCAAATCCACTGGCTCATAGGTAATGTGTTCTTTGGCAAACATCCTGTTCCCCCGCTTTTCAGGTATTCTTTTGCTTTCCCTCACAAGCCAAACCGACGACAGCCTCCCAGCGTCCGACAGCCCATGTAAGGTCTCAGCGAAAACTAACGGAAGAATACGGCTAAATCTATTGAACTTGCCTCCAGAAAGCTGAACCGGCCTCTAAAAGCCATCACAACGATCCATCCGGCACCCAACGGCGAGATACCTCCGTGCTGTTCTCATAACTGGCCTCAAAGATTGGCGCAGCCAACGTCGCCCGCACATGCAGCGTTCCCTCACCCACATTACAAAACCCATGCAAACGCCCGGCAGGGATCAGGACACTCTGATTACTTGTCGCAACATACCGCTCATCCCCGCAAGTGATTTCCGCAGTCCCGCCAATCACCTCCAAAAGCTCCTCCACCGCATGCAGGTGCAACGGAGCCCCGCTTCCGGGCTCACACCACTGATCGAAAATACAAAGCTGATGAGCACCATTCACAGCAGAGACCCTCATCCGCGTCACCACCCCACCCCGCCACTCTTCCAGTTCCTGCGCATTATGATCAATAAGAGTCATCACAAACTTCCCTTCCTGACAGAAAGACAATCAAAAGCTCACTCTATCTGACAAGTACGAAGAACTCAGAAACTGCAGTATGTAAGGATAATCACATCAGTTGCCGTGAACACGTTTCAGGAAGGTTCCATGTTATCACTGTACATGTGAGGAGTTCGCAAGCTGATAGGGTTGAGCTGCATTGTTGTTAAGTAACTGCACTTGGCACTCAATGAGCGCAAATCACTTATCCCCGACGTGCATTAAGCCCGGTATCAGCGACATCATTTGAGGTAGGGGGATAGATTATTTCTATCCCCTTTCACGGCTTGAGTGCTGAGCTGAATGTTTGCCCGAGTTATCCCACCAATCGCAATCCATTGCAGTCCCACTGCCAATCTTACTTCACCAGCTGGCGAGACACAGCAACGCAGTCTCAACTTTGGTAACGCAAACAAACGCACGTAGGAACGCAAAGCCACTACAACTACCTTTAAGACCAATCAAATTGCATAAAGACAGCCGTAGCAAATACCGCCAACGAACGCAGATAGGAGCGCACCGTCGTTCCGGCGACGTGGTGCAGTTACGGATTCAATCCCACCGATTACATCCTGATGCACAACTGGCCCCGTATTACCTTCGAAAGCGCAGCAATCATAGCGGCACAAATTCGAGTGCAAATACCAGCAAACGCAGATAGCCGCGCAAAGCCATCCCAGTTGCGGTTTAGTTCACTCACGCTGCCCACAGCACCAGCTCATAAATACCGCGGCTTGATCGCCTGTGTTAGTCGCTCTTGAGGTCTAAGGCTCGCCCTTCCCACAGGCTCACTCCCCTTCTCTTTGGGATGCACGGAGGGTAGCTCATGTCTCATAACAGCACCGCGAGGCTATGCGTTTCCATCCCTTGAGGTCGTTGCTTTGGTTTCGCTGAGGCCAACTGTTGGCTGTATATTCAGGGATAAGAGAGTGCTTTGGTGCTGGCGGTTTGGAGCTTTACTCGCTGTGTTTTCAGCCCTCTCATTCAGGACGGCCTAGTTCTAAAACGACAAAAAGCCCCCATGCATTATGCATTGGGGGCTTTTTGTCTGATATGTTTGTTCTGTTTTATTTTGTAGAGATTTGTCGGTGTGTATTATTCATGCCCGGCGGCGCCCTACTCTCCCGCGTCTTAAGACGAAGTACCATTGGCGCAGGGGCGTTTCACTTCCGAGTTCGGGA